>JAGAAW010000048.1 GCA_017615055.1 Fibrobacter sp. | reverse complement strand
GTAGAGCATGCCGTCGTGGCCCATGGCGATACCGTCGTCCACGGCGATGGTGTTCATTTCCTTGGCGACACCACCGGCGGCTTCGATAGCGCGGGCGACCACCTGGCCCAAGTCCTTCAGGTGAACGTGGCCCGGAACAAACTGAGTGTAGCTGTTCACCACGCAAATCACCGGCTTACCAAAGTCTTCCACCTTGGTTCCTGTTGCGTGCCAAAGGGCGCGTGCACCGGCCATTTCACGGCCTTCCATAGTCTTGAGCGAACGAAGTTTCGGCATAGTAAATCCTTTTGTTTGTTTTTATGCGGAAAATGTAGAAAATCCACGTCGGAACGACCTTGAAAAAGGCCTTTTTTGACGTTTCATGTGATAAATCCGATAGATTTTATAGGGAATTTGCTGGAGCCCCCAGGCGTCGCGAAGCCCCTTTTTTTATGTATGAAATCCGTAAGTTTTTCATGAGAATGTGGCCAGGTGCACAAAAACGACCTTTTTTGTGCGCAAAAACCGTGATTTTGTTCACGATTCGGCACTTTGTTTGTAATACTTTACACTAAAAACGGCGAAATTTACTATTTTTTACAAAAAAAGAGGGCTAGCTATATGCATTACTTAAAAGACATTAAGTTTCTGACCCTATTCGTTTTACTGACCGTCTTCGGCCAGAGTTTTGGTGCATGGGATGGAGTTTCGAAGGAAAGGCCAGATTCTGCCACCATTGACGGGAAACAGTTCTATTTGATTGCGAACGAAGCGCAATTGGCCTGGTTTGCTGCGGAGACGGATACGACTACAAAGGATAATGCAAATATTCGGTCAAACATTAATGCTAAGTTGCTGAAAGACATGGATTTGGGCGGTCATCTGTGGATGCCGATTGCTTCTGGTAAGGGCGATACCAAGTTCAAGGGAACTTTTGATGGCGATGGTCACAAGATTTCTGGCTTGTATACAGATGGGGCTCAACTTGCTAACGTGCAAACCAATGTTTATTGCACGGAAAAAGATAAAAAACCGAATTGTAATGGCCAGAATGTTGGTTTTATCGGAACGTTAAGTACGGGTGGTGTTGTAAAGGACTTGATTTTGGAAGTTGTCGATATCCAGGCTTCCAATGGTGAAGGCAGTATCTTGGGTAAGGGAAAGCCGATTTCGGTAGGTTCCCTTGTTGGTTGGCAGGAAGCGGGGACCATTTCTGGAATTTATGTTACGGGTTCAATAACTACGAGCGGTGATGGACAGGGGGTTGGTGGTATTGTTGGCAATTCTGCCAGCGGTACGATTGAAAATTGCGTGAGTGAAGTTACCATATATGTGAGTGGAAATAATGCTTTTGTTGGTGGTATTGCTGGTTATACGAAGGGCAATGTCAACATTAATTCTTGCGCATATACTGGGACTGGCATAGTCAATGCAGGCAATGGCAAGTCTGGAGGCGTTGTCGGGCAAAGCACCAAGGATGGGTTGAATGTCCAAAACACCTACTATGACTCGGATGTTGTTGCAGGTGGTATTGGAAAGGGAAATATCACGACAGGACAGGCGAATGGTGTGCCTGATGTTAATTCCGAAGATGTGGTTTGTGGCTTGAATGGAGGAACCTGGGAGGATGGTGTTTGTAAAAATGCTTCATCTAGTGTATGGTCTGTTGGACAAGATATCGTTTCCTTGAATGGTTCCGATGGTTACATGGTAACATTTGATGCAAATGAAGGAGCCTTCGGCGAAGGCGCGAAAACGCACAAGGTAGTTGCAAAAAATGTTCTGATTACCGATGACGAAATTACAAAGCCTGCTCGCGAAGGTTACAAGTTCCTTGGTTGGGCTACAACATCTACTGCCCTGGCTCCCTCGGCAAGTTTGGGAAACGCGACTGCATCTACTACGATTTATGCCGTGTGGACGTTGGCTTTTACTATTGCCTTTGATGCTGATGATGGCTATTTCCCTTCTGAAACACAACCTTTCCCTACGGTCAAAACCAAGATTGTTGATCCGGGTGATCCGATTACCGTTGAAGGAATTGAACCGCTTCCTGAAACTTATTGCACGGGTACTGTTAATGGTGAAAATTGTGATGGTGGTGTGTGGATGTATTTTAGGGGCTGGGCTTTTGACAAGGGCGCCTCTGTTGAACAGGCTATCGACTTGAATGCTTTGAATACGTTTGCAACAAAAGACACGACTCTCTATGCCATTTGGACCGCGAAAGAAACATATACGGTGACGTTCCATGCTGATGGTCATGGCAAAACCAAGGTTGAATTTGTAGAAGTCGATGAAAATGATTTGGTCCCAGAACCGAATGCGGAAACCATCGAAGTTGACTCGGGTTATGTGTTTGCTGGATGGTATCTTGATGGTGCAGCTTCTAGCTTTAATTTTGCCGAAACAAAAATTCACTCAAGCACTGTTCTCTATGCTCATTGGGACTTGAAAAATTATACCGTTACCTATAATGATGGCGGTTCGGTTTCTTCATCGGAATATGATATTGAACATGGAATTGTCTTCCCGGAGAATCCGACCAAGGAGGGGTATGATTTTGCCGGTTGGTACTATGATGACGGTTTTACTCAGCGGGCTACTCAGACTGTCGCAGGCGATTATGGTGATTTGACCATATATGGACAGTGGAAACCGACTAAGCTTTATATTGTTTATCTTTCCGGTCATAATGTTTCTGGGACGATTTCTGCGGCCATAAAGGAATGGGGTAGGGATACAACGCTTAAAGGTGCCGTGGAGGAATTCAAGATTAAAGGTTGTACTCAGGATGGTTGGGCTGGAACAGATAATGGCGACATAGAATTCGCGCTTGGTGCGATATATAAGAAAAATGTCACTGATACGCTCTACCCTCATTGGACGTGCAATACATATCATGTTGACTACGAACTGAATGGCGGTACGAACAATGTTAACAACATATCGTCATACATGGGACCGGTACCTTTTACTCTTAATAAAGCATCCTATACGGGTTTCACTTTTGCCGGATGGTTCAAAGAAAATACCTTCGAAAATCAGGTGGAAGAAATCCGTAACATTGATGCGGATTTGACGCTCTATGCCAAGTGGCAAAATAAAATTGTGTATAAACCTGGTGAAGTGTTGAGTGGCTCTGGGGCAAAGGATTTGACAGAATATAAAACTAAGGATCAATTGTATACGTTCAAGGACGCTATCGACAAGTATGTGCGCGAAAACTATACTCTTGATGGCTGGTCTACGACTGATAAAGGTGGCAAAGATTATGACCTGGGTGCTTCCTATGATGAAAATGCTGACTTGACCTTGTATCCGTATTGGAAGGCTGACGAATACATTATTACATATAATCTCGATGGAGGCGCCCTTCCTGAAGGGACTCCTGTGACTTACACTGTTGAGTCTGAGTTTGATCTTCCTATTCCGACAAAGTCTGGTTATGTTTTTGCCGGGTGGACGGATGATGCTAATGGCGAAGCTGTAACAGCGATTGCGCTTAACTCCACGGGAGCAAAGTCCTTCACAGCTAGTTGGACTGCTGCTGAATATACCGCAACATACGATTTGGCTGGTGGCTCGATGGAAGGGAATACTTCCTTCACGTTTACGGTTGAATCGGGCGAACTTGCTCTTGCTACTCCGAATGAAAGAGTTGGATTCTCGTTCGCAGGTTGGCTTGATGGAGTGACCGGCGACGTTGTGACTGCTTTGCCGGCGGGCTCCTTCGGCAATAGGACGCTTATGGCTCAGTGGAGTCCTGTTCCGTCGACGATTACAGTCACTGCAATATCGCAGGTGTTTGAATATGATGCAAATCCGCACAGTGCAGAATGTGAAATTGCTGCGGATAATCCTTGGGGATATACAATCACGGCAACTTCTAGTGAACATGTGACGGATGTTAAGGATGGTGAAAAGACCGCATCTTGCAACGTTGTCATTAAAGATGGAGACGTGGACATTACTACTTCGTTTGAAGGGTATATTGAGTCTGTGCCTGGAACGATCTCTGTTGTGGCTCAGGTTGTGAAGAACTATGGCAATGTCGTAATTCTTACAGATGAAACTGGTACTCGTGCTGAAATCAATAACGAAAACTCTAATCAAGAAGATGTTAGTATTCCTGAGAGCGACAATGTAGTTGTAGACCATGTGATTTTCAATCGTACGTTTACTGTAAATGCTATGTCAACGGTTATGTTCCCGTTTACAGTTAGTTTGAATGAAGTTCAATGTGGTAAATCTAAGTGTGGTGATTTCTGGGAATTTGAATCGATTGATAATTCCACGGGAAAATGGAAATTTATTGTTAAGGTGCCTGACGGAAATGAATTAAAAGCGGGTCGTCCCTATGTTTATCTTCCTTCTGAAACAAACATAAACTTTGTTTTGGATAAACCTGTTTCATTAATTACAAAAGAGCCAGAACAGGTTGTATATAATGGCTGGGTTTTTAAAGGATCTTATGAAACGGTCGTTATAAATGAAGATCATCCAGAATGGGATTATGCATATGGGTATTCTGGTATAGAAAATCCGACAAAGGGATTGACGATAGGGAAGTTCTTTAGAATTAAAAATAAAAACCAGCCAGCGGCTGTTCTGCCGATGCGTGCGTACCTTGCTTATGACGAATCTAAGGTGCTAACGAAATCGTCTAGATTGGTTGAACGTTTTGCTGATTTGAGTACACTTCCGGAAGAATTCGAAATTGAAATTGTTGGGAAAAACGGTCGAGTTATTGGTGGAGGTGCGTTGAATTCCAAAACTGGCGAACTAAAAATGGATCGCTGGTACGATTTAAGTGGTCGTAAACTCAACGGCAAGCCAACGACCCAGGGTACATATTACTATAATGGTAAGCGCATAATTGTGAGGTAAAATACCATGGATGAAAAGAAAACTTATGAAAAGCCAGAAATGAAGGTTGTTAAAATTGCTTCCGATTTAAAACCTTTATGTGGTAGTTGTGGCGGTTCTTGCCCCGATGAATTTGAAGTTCAGACTCCATAAAACTATAAAGGCGTGAATATGGTGTTTATTCAAAAAAAAGAATATGAGGCTCCATCAGTAAGAGTCATTTCACTTCGGAATAAGAGTGATTTGTTGCTTATTGATTCTAATACGATTATTCTGAATTATAACGATAATCCGAATGATACGCCTGTTCAGGTTTAGTGAGTATTCTGTCTGAACGTAATCTCTTTACCCTCATTCGGCTCGCATTCGGTGCGGGTAAGGATGAGTCTGCAAATTTCAACGTAGAGACCGCTGAAGAGTGGTCTCTTTTGTATTCTCTCGCCTCCAAGCTATCTGTGGTGGGCATCGCGTATGCGGGTGTCTGCAAGTTGCCGAAGGATCGGCGGCCGCCGTTGGATCTCGCGTTCCAGTGGGCGAGCGAGGCGGAGGCGATTCGTGGGCATAACCGCATGGTGAACGATGAGGCCAAGCGGCTTACCGAACTTTTTGCGGACCAGGGGAGGCGTTCTGCTATACTGAAGGGCGCTGCAAACGCTAGGCTTTACCCTGATGCGTTTATCCGCCAAGCGGGTGATATCGATATCTGGGTAGAGGGCGGGCGAGAGGGCGTGGTTGCCTTGTTGCAGAAACTCGGGATGATGATCACTGAACCGTCGGGGTCATTCTTCTTTTCACGGGGGAAGTCCCGTGAAGAACTTTATGCCCTCGCTCGGGAGAAACTTTCTCTTTCTGGTCACCACGTGCATTTGCTCCAAAAGTGTAACGGAGTCAACGTCGAAGTACACTTTAAGCCCTCTTCGGGAAACCTGAACCCCTTTACAAACAGAGCATTGCAGAACTATCTAGCCCGTGAAATTGAGAGTGTAGAACTTGTGCCGGAAGGTTTCTACGTTCCTTCACTCAAGTTTGCTTTGGCGATGCAGCTTTCGCACATCCAGAGGCATCTGCTTTCGAGTGGTATAGGCCTGAAGCAATTAACCGACTACTATGTACTGCTTTTGCGGGCTAACGATTCCGATAGGCTTGAAATGTCTAAGAATCTCCGCCGGTTTGGACTTCTGCGCACTGCAAAAGCGCTCATGTGGGTGTTGGGGCATATATACGCCTTGGACCGCGCGTATATGCTTTGTGCACCGGATAAAGGGCTTGGCAAGCAGATGCTTGCGAAGGTTATTGCCGGGGGTAACTTTGGTTTTTATTACGGGGCCAATTACCGCAACTTTGTAACGCGTTGGTTTGGCCGTCGCTGGCGTGCCATGCGTTTTTGCCCGTTCTCTCCGGTGGAGATGTTTTGGGGAGAAATTGCCTACTGGAGGAATTTCTTCCGTTCTATCCCGATAAGGATTAAGTTACGGAAGCTTTCCATCCGCGACTTGTTTTAACTTTTGTTTGGATCCTTAGACGGCTTTAGATGAAAAAAAATCCCCCGGCATTGCCGGGGAATTTTTTAGTTCTTTTGCTTTAGACTAGTATCTGTCCTTCAGTTCCTGCGGGCATTCCACTTCCTTATACGTGTGGGTAAGGTTGCCTGCGGCGTTCATCCAGTTGGCGAGGAAGAGGCATCCTTCCTTAGCTTCGGCGTCCGAAGAGAAGGACTTGTTGCACTTTTCGATAAGGCAGCTCTTGTACTTGCCCGAATTGTAGCCTGTTTCCTTTTCGCATTCGTCGAGAAGGCCTCCGTATTGAGAGCCCTGGGAACCCCAGCCCATTTTCTGGGAACAACCGTTAAAGATACCATAGCCGCCGCCCGGAATCATCACGTCGAATTGACCGCCGGCCACGTCATAACCAACATTGTTGGACATGACAATAAGGTGCTTGCCCTTCATTTGCTTGTGCAGGTTTGTTGCTTCGTATTTGCATCCGCCATCAAAGACGAGGTCGAAGCACTTGCCGCAGTTGCTCTCTCCGCCCGGGGTTGCTGCAAATGCAAATGCCAGCGTGTCGTTAATGACAATGGGGAACTGGCTTCTGCAAATGCCAGCATCGCCACCGTCGCACATGCTGCGTGCGCTCTTGTCACCAACCTTGTTTCCTCTGGCGTCGCAGGTGTTTGCGGTTCCGCCGTGTTCGGGCCATGCGCAGTGAGGCTTGCAGCAATCCCAGTAACGGGTTGCATAGCCAGAACCGCTCTTGCCGCCGTTCACATATTTGATTTGATAGGTGCTGCCGCTGTTACCACCATTGGAACTGGCAGGCGTTGCACTGGAGCTGGACTTGGCGGAGCTAGAGGACTTTGCCGAGGAACTAGACTTTGCGCTGCTCGAGGACTTGGGCTGGGTGGTGCTGCTCGAAGGCTGTGCAGTGCCCGCGCCCATATCCTTGCAATCCTTGCCATTCGGGTCGTAGTAGCAGTTTATGTTGCAGGACTTGTCGTAGGCGTATTGTTCCTGGTGGGGGCCCTTGAGGCTCTGGTAATGGGTGGCACATGTGCCCGAAGGTGCGTCAAGGCACTGTTCTGATGTACATTGAGCGGTTGCCTTGGCCGAGGAAGATTTCGGCTGCTCCTGCTTGGCAGAGGAGGAGGACTTCGGCTGTTCAGGAGTGGCAGACGAGGTGGGCTTCGGCTGGTCAGGATTGGTCGTTGCGGAAGATTCCGGGTTGACCGGAGTTTCGGAACTGGTAATTACCGGGTCCGGGGTAACCGGATTCGGGTCTTCCTGACTGCCCGGATTCGGGTCTACAGGTTCAGAGATGGGGTTGCCTGCCAGGTCCGTAATCGAGCCATCGGGGTTGATAATCGTCTGGTCTGGGGTAAGTACGGAGAGCTGCGAGAGGTCCGGTACGGAAGCGATGGGAGCACCTTCACCATCGGAAACGATGCCTGTTGCCGGATTGTATGTGCCGACGGGGTTGCCGGCCTTGTCTGAAACGGTGAACCCTGCTTCGGACGGCGTGATGATGTATGTCTGGTCGCCGTTGAAAATCCAGCTGGCGGTAGTTACAGCGGCAAACTGGTCAGCACCCTGGGGATTGACAATGGGGGTGGTTACGTTTTCGTCGGAGCAGTTCCAAGCAAACACCAATGCGCCTGCTACCACTAAAGACTTGATAAAGGGACTTTTCATGTTATACCTCTAAATTAGCCCAAACATTCAAGCCAAAAATATATTTATGTTGCTCATTTGGGATGTAAAAAAATGGTTAGGGTGATGCATATCAAGATAAAGTGTTCCCTAAGTGTTCCTTAATTTGGTCGTGAACGCTTTTTGTAACATTTGCGGGAATTTTTGTATCGGAAAATGGCCTAGATTCTGGCGATAAAGGTGTTCAGGCCTAGGCCGCCATGGCTTGTCTCGATGAGTTTTGCGGAGGCGTTTTTTGCGGGGTCTAGGGCCGGGCATTCGCACAAGAGGTTTGATGTGCATGTGAACTTGCTGCCGGGGTGGGAATCGTCCTTGGGGGCGAGGATTGCGACCGTGAGGTGCAGGCCGAAGGGTACGAGATCGCGGGTGAGTTCTGTGAGTTTTTTGCCGATTCTGGTGTAGAGTTTCGGGGCGTCAAAGTCGAGGCGCTTGCCATACGGTGGGTTCAGGAGAATTGCGGGTTGAGTGTCGCCCGGGCACGCTTCCGCAATCTCTTTTGCGGTGTATGTGAAGAAGTCGCGGATCTGCGGGTTTATGCTTGTTGCAGGATTCGTGTTTGTCGCGGGGGAGGAGGGCGCGCCGGTTGCACTGTTTTTTGCAGGTAGTGACTGCGCGAGCGGGCTGTTTTGCGCGTTGTGGCGGATGATTTCGACGGCGCGTTCGGAGATATCGCTCGTGATGATGTTTGCGATTAGATTCTTCGACTCCACGCCGTTCGGCGTTCCGCTCAGAATGACACACTCTTGTTTGATAATGTGGTTCCAGGTGGCGGGCTTGAATGCGGGCTGGTGCTTGAGTGCGAAGTCGCGGCACTTGCCGGGGATGAGCCCGCTTGCCATGTATGCGGCCTCGAGACTGAACGTGCCGCTCCCTGCCATTAGGTCAAACAATGTGTAATGTGGAGTGTGGTATGTGTAATGTGAAATGTGAGGTGGAATAGCTGTAGATGATGGGGCGAACTTCGTGTCATCCTGAACTTTTATACTTGTGTCATCTTGAGCGGAGGGCGCAGCCCGTAGTCGAAGGATCTCAAAGAGCATCGCTGCGGCGATGGTTTCCTTGAGGGGGGCTTCGTTCACGAACCGCTCGTGCCCGCGCTTGTACAGCTCTTCGCCGGCGAGGTCGAGCCAGAGGGTGCAACGGTCATCGATAAGCGTGACGAACAGGTTTTGCGGGGCGTTGCGGGGTGTCCCCGCAGAGGGGGTAGCGGATGCCGCGTCGGCAGGAGCGAGGGGGACGCTTCCCACTTTAATCACTTTCTGCAAACGTTCTGCTACGGCGTCGCTGTGGTACAGGCGCGAGTGCTTGCAGGTGACGTGAATGCTTATAGATCCTTCGACGCGATGCCTTGCGGCATCTTGCTCAGGATGACACGGGAGGTACAGTTCCCACGGGATTTCGACGGCTTTTTTCTCGAGTTCGCGGAAGTTTTCGGCCTTGAAATCGGCGATGTGCATCAGGATACGGTTCGCGACTCGCGTGTATGCGACAGCCTTCCAGGCGTCGGTAATCTTTGCGGTGAATTCGACCTTTCCATCGCCAACAACTAGCGGGTTGCAAAATTCAATTTCGCAAGCGAGAGTTTGTTCGAAACCGAGCGGTGCAATTGCCAAAAAACGGCGGGCCTTACCGATGACCTGCCGCTTGATACGCTTTTCGAATGCCGAATTTTCCATCAACCTAGAACTGGAAGTAAATGAACGGGCAACTGTCGGCACTCATGAACTGGTAGATGATGAATATGATGAATGCCGTGCTGAGGACCATCAGCGGGAGAGGCTGCGAGGCGAACGTGATGCGGTAGCGGCTCTTCCATTTCTTGGGAACCCAGTGGATGAGCATGCCTGCGATAAACACGAGGATGATGTTGATGTGCTCCCAGGCGATGGTGCCGAGTGTATCCCATTTCCAGGCGGTACCCATCTGCTGGACCATGTTCTTCGCAGTGTTCCAGGCGACTTCGTTCGCTTCGGCGGGGTCGAGGTTGGAGCCCGCGCGGAAGAAGAGTCGCGTGAAGGTAATGAACACGAAGGTGAGCGTCACGTTCCATGCCACGTACAGCCAGTGGTATGTTTTTTGGCTGAACAGGCGGAACACGAGCACGGCATAGATGCCGAAGAACAGCACGCCGAAATAGACGGCGGTAATCGCAAAGATGGCGATGTGGTAGTTCTTGAAGATGATGGCGCTTGCGGCGAACAGGATGAATGACGCACTTGCGCGGAAGGTGAGGCTTCGCTTGCACCAGATTTTGTTGAACACCTGGCCAAAGCCGTTGAGACCGCCCCAGATGATAAAGTTCCAGCTGGCTCCGTGCCACCAACCGCCCACGATCTGGGTTGCCATGGCGTTCATGTTGGTGGTAATGAACTTGCGGGAATCCGGCTTGAAGTAGGCGTAGATGCCGATGTAGAGGAAGAATGCGCCGAGGGCGATGCCGACCCAGACACTGCCCGAAAGCATGATGGCGACAAGGCTCAAGAAGCCCATCCAGAAGAACGTGCCGAGGGTCGCGTTGCGGTTGCCGCCCAGCGGAATGTACAGGTAGTCGCGCCACCAACTAGAAAGCGAAATGTGCCAACGGCGCCAGAATTCGGTGGGGGAGAGCGCCTTGTAGGGACTGTTGAAGTTCTGCGGCAGGCGGAAGCCCATGAGGAGAGCCACGCCGATGGCGATGTCGGTATAGCCCGAGAAGTCGGCGTAGACCTGCAGGGAGTAGGCGAAGAGCGCGATGAGGTTCTCGAGGCCAGTGTAGAGCAGCGGCTGGTCAAACACGCGGTCCACGAAGTTTGTCGCGAGGTAGTCGCTCAAAATGATCTTCTTGCCGAGGCCGTTCAATATCCAGAACACGGCGATGCCGAAGGTGCGGCGCGGGAGGAAATACGGCTTGTAAAGCTGCGGGACGAACTTGTCGGCGCGCACGATGGGGCCTGCCACCAGCTGCGGGAAGAACGAGAGGTAGAAACCGAAGTTGAGAATGTTCGTTACGGGCTTGATTTTACCGCGGTAGATGTCGATGCAGTAACTCATCGCCTGGAACGTGAAGAACGAGATGCCCACGGGCAAAATGATGGTATCGACGAGCGAATGCGTGCCGAACATCTTGTTGCTTGCGGCGGCGAAGAAGTTGTACACGTGCAGTTCGATGCCGGTAAAGTCGTAGAGGGCATCCAGGAAGAAGTAGGAGTACTTGTAGTAGCAGAGAACGAGCAGGTCGATGATGACGACGATGATCATCAGGAACTTCTTTTTCCACTGCACCTGAGCCTTTTCAATCCACTTGCCTATAAAGAAGTTCGCAATCACGCAGAAGATGAGGATGCAGACGTAGCTGCCGCTTGTCTTGTAGTAGAAGAAAAGGCTGGTCGCAAACAGGAATGCGTTACGGAGCAAAAGCTTCCGGTGGACGAGCGAGAAGATGGCGAACACGACCGCGAAGAATCCCCAGAAGTAGAACTGCGTAAAGAGCAGGGGGCTGTTCTGGTCGAAAGCGAAGGTGCGGGTGAGGTAAGGTATCAGGTAATCGAGCATGACTTCAATGCAAAATTATTTCTTGGTTTTGGACGTATCAGGTTTTTCTTCGGGCTTCTTTTCTGCCGGCTTAATCGCGGGGAGGTTCGCGATATGCTCCTGGTACGAGTCGATAAGCGCCTTGTAGAACATGTCGCCGAGCAGGTGGTAGCCCGCCATGTTGAAGTGGATCTTGTCCTTCTTCGCGAGGCTAGCCTTTTCCCATTTTGCCATGGAACCAAGACCGCCCATCAGGGAGAACTTGTCCCACACGCCGGCCTTGTGCTTTTCGGCAAGCGCAAAGAATGCCTTGCGTGCCTGTTCGCCCACAGGGTGCTGCACGTAGCGGCGTTTGCGCACCTTGCGGTACATGTCGTTGTTTGTTTCGAAAATGAACGCGACATTCGGGTTCACGCGCCTGATGCGCTCGATGAGAATGTCGTAGTTGTTGCGGAAGGTTTTGTCGTCGAATTTCTCTACGTTCGCGTCGTTGATGCCTATTGCGAATATCACGAGGTCGGGCTTGAGGAAGGCGAGTTCCTTCTCGAACAGCGGGCAGACTTCTTCGAAGTAGTGCGCGATGCGGGCGCCGTTGATGCCGACGTTCGTGTAGACGATACCCGGGTAGTCCGATTCGGAGATGACGCCGGTCATGGTGAAGCGCGGGCGCACAATCGAAAGCGTCTCGGAAAGCGCGATCAGCGAATCGCATATCGCTTTTTGCAGCGTGTCCGCCACGACGGTGGAATCGTTCTTGCGGGTAGAATCTGCTGCAATCGTGTCTTTTGCGGTCGTATCGGCCTTGGTAGAATCCAGGAAAATCCTGCACGCGGCGAGAAGGTCGTTCTTGGGTTCTTCCTTCTCGAGGCAGGTTGTGTCCATGATGTCGCAGTTGCCCTGGTACATGGAGTCTGCGGAGGCTTCCTGGTTCTCGGGGAGCGCATTCTTCTTTGCGGTGCTGTCTGCTGTGGAATCTGCGCTGAGCGTGTCCAGGTTTGCGCGGTAGATGGAATCCTGCACGAGCGAGTCGATGAGGTACTGCGTGACCTTCGCCTGCAGTTCCTTGTCTGCCCAGCGGAATTCGAAATGGAGCGTGTCTATCGGGCGGGGGCTCTTGAACACGTAGCTCTGCGTTGCAGTGTCGCGTACACCCTTGATATCCACCGAATCGACTACGAGCACGGGGACGACATTATTGCTGTCGCTGTACCCGAAGAGGCGGAACTTTGTTTCGGCGTAGATCGGGGCGGAATTGTACTTGTCGAGCAGGAGCGTGAATTCGGCGCGCGGGTCAGACGTGCTGACGGCGATACCCAGGAGCCCGAGAGGCTTACGGACTTCGCGGAGCACGTTCTTGCTCATGTCCCACACGCCCTTGTATTGCGAGCCGTAACTGGAAGGCGTGTTGGTGCGGGCAGCGGAGTAGGGGAATACGAAGCCGCGGCCTGCAGAAGAGCCGGGATATTCCTTCACGAGGTGCTCGCGGATACGGCCTGACACGACGTCGGCCTGGATGTGCGAACCACCGATGTGGAGAATGTTTATCTTACCCTTGTTCTCGAACACGAGCGTGTCCATCTTCTGGAAGAAGGGCTCGAAGGCATCCTTGCCGCTGGGGTACTGGATAATGTTCAGCGTGGAATCGATGAAGTCGTATTTGGTAAAGTCGACGACGTAGCCTGCGGGCGTGGAAACCGGGGGCGCTGCGAATAGCGCGGTTGCGAGGACGCCTGCTACAAGGCAAAGGATGCGCGGGAGTCTTGTCATTGCGCTGCCTCCGCCTTGGGTGCCGTTTCTGCGGGCTTCGCGAACTTCTGGATGTCCTTCAGCTTCGCGTCGTCGATCTTGTGCTTGTCGCGGAACTTGAAGTAGTCGTAGTGCATGCGCAGCGCGTTGCAGAAGAGTTCACCCATGTAGGCGGCACCCCTGCGGCTGAAGTGGATGTAGTCGGCTCCGGCGAGCGGCGGGGACTGCTTGACCCACTTACGCATGGAACCTTCGCCGCCCATCACGCGGTACATATCCCAGTAGGCGGCACCGTTCTCGAGCGCGACTTCGCGCAGGAACTCGATGGTGGGCAGCAAGCCCGGATAGCTCTTCATCTTGCCGTCCAGCTGGCGTGCCATGTCGGCAGGGCCGATGAACAGGATGTCCGCATCGGGGTTCGCGTTCTGGATGGTCTGGATCTGCTTGGCGATAAGGTTCTTGTTGTACTCGATGTTGCTCTTGTTGATGCTCGGGACCAGGTTTCCGCCGTATTCCATGATGATGAGGCGGGCGTTCATCGCCTTGAACGATTCGGCGAGGAGTTCCTTGTCCATGCGGCTGAATACCGTACCCGAACTGCCGCGCATGGCGACGTTGTCCACGGCGACACCGTAGGGGCCGTCCACCGAGACGGAGTAGATTTCGGCATTGCCGGAGAGGTAGACCTTCGCGTTCGACGTGGTGTCGGGAAGTTTCCAAGTGAACACGCGGAGCTTATTGAATTTTTCGTCCGTGGGGGCAGGGGCGTCGACAAACTTCTTCTTGCGCTTTTCCTTGTCCGTGCCTTCGTTCTCGACGACGGTGGTTTCATAGGCGAGCCTTACCTTCAGGTTGCCGCGCTTGCTGGCAAGAACCTTGATGGTGCCGTAGCCGCCGACGCGCGTGAACTTGCCGTCCTTGTCTTCGCGCTTCTTGATGCCGATGACGGCGCTGCCCTGCAACTTGCTCACCTGGGCGAGAGGTCCGTAGCGGTTGTGGTCGGCGCGGTCTTCTTCGGTGCCGAACATGATGAAGCGGGTAAGGTCACCGTTGTTCCACACGCTAGTCGTCTGCGACGGGATGTTCAGCACGGCGGGGAGCATGCCTGGGCCGCCACCGCCGAATTCCTTCTGCAGGTCTTCGCGGATGGTGGAAGATATGCGGTCTTCTTCGAGCTGCGAGTCGCCGTAGTGCATGATGTGCACGATGTTCGAATCCATCTTCGCGAGTTCCAGGTGCAGGAACAGACGGTCAAACCACGTGGGATCGTTGTTCGGCAGGTCGAACCTGTTGCGCCCGTTCTTGAAGAAATCCTCGTAGAAGTTCAGCGAGTCCGAAAATGCGGCAAGTTCCTTTGCCTGCGTAGCCGCCATCATTTCTTCGATAGCTTTCTGCGGGTCGGTTTCGGCGTTGTTGTCTTCCGCGAGGGCGTTCGGGTCTTCTTTCTCGAAGATGTCCGTGAGTGCGGGGAACCGGAATGTGTGGTTTGCAATCGAAATGCCGCTGGCGGGGTAAACCCAGGCGAGCAGCCCGAGGACAACGAATAGACTTAGAATGCTGAGAAATGATTTGAACGGGGTCATCATCTTGTTACTTTGTTACCTCGGTCTTTAAACGCGCAACAATCGCGGAGGTGTCGCCCACGAGCATTTCGCCCACGCGCATGTCCTTGTACTCGAATTCACCAGCGGCAGCCTTGGAGCCGTCTACGTAGACGACGATCTTTGCGCCCTGGTTGTTCGCCTGGTCGAGCTGCTTGCCCATCTTCATGGGGGCGAGCGGGTGCGATACGGAGCAGTTGCCGTACTTCGCGTCACGGAACATCTGTGCGGTCTCAAAAACCTTCTTCATGTCGTTGCCGAAGCTTGCGATGTAGAAGTCCACGCTCTGCTTGGGGCTCGGGAGCAGGTTGTGCTCGGCGAGCAGGTCGGCAAGCACTACGTCGCCCATACCGAATCCCACGCCCGGGATGCGGTCGCCGCCGAGCTTTTCGGTGAGGCTATCGTAACGGCCACCGCCAGCGATGGCACGCATGGACTTGCCCTTGTCGAAGACTTCGAACACGATGCCCGTGTAGTAGGCGAGGCCGCGCACGATGGAGAGGTCGAGGTTCACGCATTCGCCGTAGCCTGCGGCGGTAAGGGTGGCGAACAGGTCCTCGATTTCGGCGAGGGCCGCGGTCGCGTTTTCGCTGTGCACCTTGGTCTTGACTTCTTCGATGCTCTTGCAGCTCATGAAGTCGTCGAGCATCTTCACCTGTTCTTCGGTGAGACCGGCTTCGGCAAGCGCCTTCGCGAAGGCTTCAGGCCCGATTTTCAGGCGGCGGTCAAGCACCGGGTACACAAGCGCCGGGTTCGGGGCGCCGATCTCTTCGAGGTAGGTGGCCAAAAGCTTGCGGCTCGAGACGCCAATCGCGAATTCGCCGTCCTTGAGGCCGAACTTGCGTAGCATCGTGGCGATGGAGGCGAGCAGGTCGGCTTCGGCGTAGATGCTCTCGGTGCCGATAATGTCCATGTTCAGCTGGAAGAACTCGCGCAGGCGACCCTTCTGAGCCTTCTCGTAGCGGAAAAGGCGCGGCATGCTGAACCACTTGAAGGGCTTCTTGAGCTCGCGGGCCTTCTGGATCACGAGGCGGGCGAGCGTCGGAGTCATTTCGGGGCGCAGCGCGATTTCGCGGTCGCCCTTGTCCTTGAAGTTGTAAAGCTGGCTTACGATCTCTTCGCCGGACTTGCCGGTGTAAAGCTCCAGATGCTCGAACATCGGGCCTTCATATTCTTCGTAGGCAAAAGATTCGGCGACACTGCGCCAGGTATCGAAAATGTAGTTCTGGATGCGCTGGGCTTCCGGGTAAAAATCACGCGTGCCCTTGGGCAGCTGAGGGATAGAAATGCTCATAGTGGCGCTAAATATAGTTATTAGTTACTAGTTACTAGTTACTAGTAAGGAAAATGAGGGTGGAAAATGTATGCGTCATCCTGAACGCGAAGCGTGAAGGATCCAGTGAAGTATTGCCTAGTCGCGGAAGGCGCGTAATATTACGACTTGGATTATGGAAAGTGTGGTCTGGGCGAGATGGGAATGTGTATCTTCCTCAGAAAAGGAGGTCCCCATGAAACGCCTAGCCCTGACACTCATCGCAGCCCTGTTTTTGGCTGCAACGTCCTATGCGGACGAATACGAAAAGACTTGCTCCGATATTCTGAATAAAGTAAAGGCTGGAGAGACGGATGTGGACTATGCCGCTCTGCGCCTGAACTGCGCTAGGACTTCCTGGTACGTGAAACGCAAGCAGAGCAAGATTGACGAAATGAATAGGAAAATGTATGCCGCAGCCGGCGAGAAAAACTACGCAGAGGTCAAGAAATTGACCAAGTCCATTCTGGACATAAATTACCTCAACATGACGGCGCATAGGATGCTTTCGTGGGCGTCGGAGGCGTTGGGGGACTCTGTCGAGTCAAAACGCCATCTCGATATTGAACTTGGGCTCCTTCGCTCTATAGGGCAGAGCGGTTCCGGCAAGAACTGCAAGGAGGGTAGGATTGTCATCGATGTCGAGGAGGAATACTTCATCATGCGGATAATGGGCTGGAGGCTCATGCGTCAGCAGACGGTGGGCGATGGCGACAATACCTGCGACCTCATGCAAGTCGTCGATTCCGAAGGCAAGGAACGGAACGAGTATTTTAACGTGAATATCGTCTTCGAGAACTATAGCCGAAAATATAAATAGGCTTAGATAAATATAAATGCAAGCGCTGCGATGAATGCCGCAAAAAGAACTAGGCCCTTGTAGTTGCGCTCTTTTATACAACGGTGGCCGTACTTAAATGGAGCCTGATAATAGAAATTCCACATTGTCTTGTACATAGAAACTAGATCGTTTTTAGAATCATCCCGGGGATTCTTTTTTTGCTCGCTGTCGTACATATATCCCAAGATCCCTAAAAAGGGAAGGCATAATAGGTAAACGAATGCAATGAAGTAATTGGAATTAAAATCAAACTTATCCTGTATTTCAGCAATAAATGCGTCTCTCGCAATTACGGTAATACATGTAATTCCGATGATGAACAAAATAAGTACGGCGACATAACGCTTGGAATACAGTCGGGTCTTGAGCGGGATTTTTTCTTCCTCGACAATATCTTCTTTTTCGTTTGAAGACTCTTTATGCGGCTTTGGCGCCCCGCACCAAGGGCAACGGGGTTCAGTGAAATTGTAGTTTTCGCCGCATTCCGGACAGAACATTTTTTGTTTTACCTCGGCTCATAAAGAGTCCCCATAAGATCTACTTTCTGAATATACCTTTATTTAAGCAAGTTTGCTAATACTATGTAAAATTTTTTAGTCGTCCTTGCCTTTCTTCTGAAACTTAGGTACATTAATGCCCGAACGCATCTTGCTATGGAAAGGCAAGGTGCGTTCTTTTTTTATCTGAATTTCAGGTGGAAGGGACGCCTCTAACAATCAACCGACCGCAAATGCGGCCATGGAGGCTATATGATGTTTAATGAAATCAGGGAATTATTCAATAAATTTGAGTTAAAAAGCCAATTTTGAGTCCTGGAAAATGTATTGACAAATGTATTACAAAATTTTATATTAAAAGGGATATTATATGGATATCGATTTCGAGTGGGACTCGAAAAAAGCCGAGAAGGTTCTCGCAGAAAGAGAAGTTTGGCTATGGCTAGAAAATTTATCAACAAGCCGTTTGACGAGAAGGAACGCTCTCTCATGGAAACCGTGGAAAGCGGCGATTTCGAGGTTGTTCCCAGGGAAGAAACCAAGACCTTTTTCAATTCATCGATGACGGTGCGCTCCGCCAAGTTTAGGGCGACGGCGAAGAAACCTTACACGTTCCGCCTGCATTCTGGGGCGGTGGATGCAATCCGTGAGTACGCCAACGCTCGCGGTGGTCATTACCAGACGCTCGTGGATGACGCCCTTGTTGAACTCGCAGTAAGGCTTATGGCCGAATCGGCCGCGAAGTAGGTTTGCCGTTATTTTCTACATTTACGGCAATGGATAACGCTTCCCTGAACGTTTTGATTTTGGCGGCTGGGCTCGGGACTCGACTCCGTCCGCTTACAAACGACGTGCCGAAACCGCTCGTGCCCGTGGTGGACGCCTCGATCCTCGACTTGCAGGCCCGAAAGGCCCGTGCCATCGGGAACGTGCGCTTGCATGCGAATGCGCATTACCTGGCGGAACAGGTGGTGGAGGCGGGCAAGGCGCTCGGTTTCGAGAAGGTCTGGGTGGAACAGCCGGAAATCTTGGGAACTGCGGGGCCGCTGCGCCGTATTTACGCCGAGGGTTACCGCGGTGGCTTGCTGGTGATGAACGGCGACGCCTATTGCAGTTTTGATTTGAAGGCGTTCGTGAGTAACGCGCAAGCGCAGGCGGCTCGGCCGGCCGGCCCGCAGGTGGCGCTCTTGGCGGTGGACTTCCCGAAGGTCAATACCTTCCGTGTGGATTCTGACGGTCGCCTGGCGGGAATTGCCGGGCGTTTCGGGAGCGAAGAGGGTATGCCCGCGACGTTCTCCGGCGTGTCGTGGTACAGCGATGCCGCCCTCTCGCGAATCCGTGAAGGCGAATTCGATATACGCGAATTCTGGAAGCTGGAAATCGCCGCGGGCCGCGCACCGTTCGTGGACATGACGCAACTGCATGCGACGTGGATTGACATGGGGTCGCCCGAGGGCTTGATGGCCGCGGTGGAGGCCCGCCTGAAGGAACTGGGCCGTGACGTGAACGAGGCCGTAATCGAGCCCGGCGTGGAACTGCCCGCGGGCGTGAAAATCCGGCATTCCGTCATCTATGATGGTGCGGAAATCGCCGAAGGCGAAACCATCGAGAACGAAATCCGCGGGAAAGGCTTTAATTGGAAAATTAACTAAAGTGTCATCCTGAGCGGAGGGCGCAGCCCGAAGTCGAAGGATCTGATAGATTGTAAGCATATGAGAAAATTCAGAGTCGTTTTAGTTGAACCGGAACACCCGCACAACGTGGGCTTCGTGGCCCGCGCGATGCACTGCTACGCCCTCGACGAACTGTATATCGTCTACCCGAGGCGCGACAAGGTGATTGAAAATTCCTACCACACGGCACCGAACAGCCACGAGGTCCTGGACAAGGCGACCATCGTGCATAAGTTCGAGGATGCCATCGGCGATTGCGCCTGCGCGGTCGCGTTCAGCCGCCGCATTTACGGTTCTGCCATCAAGCACACGATGATGCCTGGGCTTTCGGAACTCCTGCCCGAGAATGGCACGATTGCGCTCGTGTTTGGGCGCGAATCCTGCGGGCTCGAGACCGAAGAGGTGAACGCCTGCACGTACCAGTGCGAAATCCCGGTGCCGGGGCTCATGAGCCTCAACTTGGCGCAGGCGGTGACGGTCGGCCTGTATGAACTTTGCCGCAGTGGCGCGCTCGCGAATGGCGAAGGTCGTGCGAAGCGCGGCACGAAGGGCGCCTGCGAGACGGCCCCGGCGACCATCGACCAGATCGACAGCTTCAAGAAGTTCCTCGATCGCTACTTGACGGGCCAGTATCATGACCAGGCTTGGCGCGACAACTTCCTCAATACGCTGTTGCAGCGCCTGCACCCCACGCGCAACGAACTTTCGGCATTGTTTGGCTTGATTCGTAACCTTGCAAAAAAGCCCGCTCGCTTGGAGCAGGCCGCCGACAAGGCTGCAAAGGCTGCCGAAGCCGCTAAAGACGCAGAATCCTAGCTTTATGGAAGTCGAGTACAACATCGCCGGAAGAATTCTAGCCAAGGACGGCACGCGCGCCATTTCGCTGACCGAAATCCTTGCGTCGGCGGGTGTTTCGACTGCGGCCGACCTCACCGAAGACATGCTTGTCGCTTATTGCAAGTCTGCCTCGGCGCAATATGCGTGCAAGGTCTATGTGTGGAAAGACCGCGAAGAGTACGGTAACGCCAACGTGTTTAACGGCGGTTCTGATTATGAGGTTGTAAACGAAATCTGCTTTTTGAGCATTTGTGACTGCGGAAAAGAAATGGTCCGTGAAACCACGAACCATTGGAACGAAAAGATTGACGCGGTCATTTAGACCGTAAGTCTAAAATCTAAAGACTGAAACCCGAGAATACGTTGTTGCTCAGGAACGGCAGGAATCCGAGTATCACCACCATGACCGTGAGCAGGATAATGACGCCGCGCTGCCTCTTGGTGAGGCGTAGCGGGGTCAGGTGCCCGTCGGGTTCGTCCACCCATGCGCTCTTGATAAGCTGGATGTAGTAGAACAGCGCGAGCACGTTGTTCAGGACGGCGAAGGTGACCAGCACGTAGTGGCCGGTAGAGGCTCCGCTGAAGAACAGGTGGAACTTGCCGAAGAAACCGGCGAGGGGCGGGATGCCCGCAAGGCTGAACATTGCGATGGCGAGCGCGATAGCGAGGCTCACGTCTTGCTTGGAAAGCCCGCGGAGCGATGCGAACGTTTCTTCGCGGTGGTGCCCGATAATGCCGAACACGAAGAAGGCGAGGTAGTTCGATACCGCATAGACGAACAGGTAGTAGATGATGGCCGTTTTCGCGATCGCTTCGGGCCCGAGGAGCGCCACCATTATATAGCCCGCCTGAGCGATGGAACTGTACGCCATGAACCTGCGGAGCCTGCTCTGCTTGAGCGCGCCGAGGTTACCCACGAACAGCGTGGTACCGGCGAGGAGCGCGATAAGCGGGGCGACCTGCTCCTGGACAGGGGCGAGGGGACCAAACACCAGCACGACCAGGAATGCGATGGCGGTTGCCTTCGAGGTAACGGAAAGGATTGCCGTAACCGGGGTCGGAGCGCCTTCGTACACGTCCGGGGCCCAGGTGTAGAACGGGAACAGCGTGAGTTTGAACCCGATTCCGCAGAAGAGGAACAGCACGGCGACCCACAGGAGCGGGCTTGTGCCGGCAGCGACGGCGTTCTCAATTTCGGTAAAGTGGAGCGAACCGGCAAAGCCGTAGAGGTAGCTGAAGCCGAAGAGTTCGAACGCGGTCGCGACGGAACCCATGAGGATGTACTTGGTGGCCGCTTCTGAGCCCAGTTGGTCTTTCTTGTTCCAAGCGGTGAGGGCGTACATCGGGATAGTCGCGATTTCGAGCCCGAGGAAGAACGTGAGCATGTCGCATGCCGAAACTACGGTAAAGCCACCGAAGGTGGCAAATGCGGTTGCACCGATAAATTCTGCAATCTGGTGCATTTGCGGCTTGCCGTCTGCACCGTGCTCGAAGTAGTCCTTCGCGAACCAGATTCCGAGAATCGCAGAAACCATCAGCACTTCGCGCATGAGCACGCCAAAGTCGTCAACGCGCCAGTTGGTAATGAAGAACCTTCCTTCGCCGCTGGCGATCGGGATGAGGTTCAGGAGCACGAAAATGGCGATGAACCCGATGTTCGCGATACGCCAGGGCACCTTGGATTGCGCACTGCAGAAAAGCCTGCTCCCGATGACGATGAACGGGAAAATCAGCAACAGCAGGTCGGGTACGATAAAGTTGGGGATATAGAATTCAGACATGGGTTAACCTCCTATCCCGCTGGTGACGGGCTGGGTGGCCGCAGAAATCTTTTCGAATATCGGGGCGATGCTCTGGTCGAGCAGGTCTGCGAACGGACCCGGGCAAACGCCTATAAAGAGCAAGCATGCGACAAGCACGACAATGACAAGTTTTTCGCGCAGGCAGCCGTCGGTAAGGCTCTCGAACTTTTGCGGGAGCGGTCCGTGCAGCATGCGGTTTGCAGTCTGGAGAATGTAGACCGCAGTCGTCGTGATGGAAAGTATCGCAAGTATAGTTACGATGCGCGTGAGGGTGGATTCCTGCTGGAATGCGCCGATAAAGATGTTGCTCTCGGCGATGAACCCGCTGAATCCCGGGAGCCCGAGTCCCGCAAAGCCGGCAATCACGAATCCGACGCCCAGGAAGGGCATCTTGCGCATGATGCCGCCCATCTCGGTGATGTCGCGGGTATGCGTGCGTTCATAGATCATGCCGATAGTTGCGAAGAACAGCCCGGTAAGGAACCCGTGCGAAATCATCTGCAGGCTTGCACCGCGGAGGCCAATCGGGGTCATTGCGGCAAGGCCCAGGAAGATAAGGCCCAAGTGGCTGATGGAACTGTATGCCGTGATGTACTTGAGGTCTTTGTGGCGCAGCGCGATGAAGGGGCCGAGAACCACGTTGAATATGAGGAGTGCCACCACGTAGGGGAGCCAGATTTTTGCGGCTTCGGGCATCAGGAACATGGCGACGCGCAGGCAGCCGTAGGCACCCATCTTCATCATCACGCCGGCAGCAAGCATTGAGACCGCGGTAGGTGCGGCGGAATGGCCGTCCGGGCTCCAGAAGTGGAACGGGAACAGCGAACTCGAAACGGCAAAGCCCATGAACATGAGCGGGAATGCCCACATCTGGAAATTCATCGGGATGGTCGCCTTCGAAAGTTCCATAAGGCTAAAGCTGTGCACGCCGCTCTCGAAGTAGAGCCCGAACAGGGTCGCAAGAATCATCGAGGACCCGAACGCGAGCGTCAAGGTGAGTTTTTTACCGCCGTAGTCCCTGCGGCCGCTGCCGTAGCAGGCGATCATCAGGTACATGCATAGCGCTTCCATCTCGTAGAACACGAAGAACAGCACCAGGTCGAAACTCATGTACACGCCGTACACGCTCGTGGCGAGCAGTTGGATGAGCGCGAAGAATACCTTCTGGTTCCCCTTGATGTTGAAACTCACGAGCACGCCGCCCCACACGATAAATGCGGTCAGTGCAAGCAGCAGCATGTTGAGGCCGTCAGCACCCACAATATAGTGGGAATTGAACATCGAAATCCACGGAATGTCGGTCAGGAACCGGAGCATGAGCGGGGATGCCGCATCGGATGCGGGGGTGCCCGAGAGCATGAACACGCGGTAGGTGAGGTAGCATACCATCAGAAGGACAATGCTTGCCGATGCGGCATGCAGGCCACGAAGCAACTTCGCGTACGTGGCGGGTATGGGGATGCAAAGGAGTACCGTTATAAGCGGGATGACCCAGATCAAATTGAAAAGCAGTGTATCCATATTGCACCTACAGGGGAAGTTGTCCGAAGAATCGCCATAGGAGCAAGCCTACGAGCAGCGTTCCCAGATAGAAGGGGAGGTAGCCCGCCTGCGCCGTGCGGACGAGTTCGCCAAGCTTGTGGACGAACCAGATGCTGAACGCGAGCAGCCCCTCGATTACATAGTCGTTGAAGGCGCGCGCCACGCGGGCGACACCGCCGAAAATGAACTGCCTTACGACAGTATAGTACATCTCGTCGAAGTAGAACTTGTTGTAGATAATCTTGTAAATGCCGCTCCGGTTCGTGGAATCGAGAGCTCGCTGGGCCTTCGCCTTCGGGCTAGCGTACAGGTACCAGGCGATAAGGAGCGCCAGTACCGCAACGCCGATGGCGACAAACGGGATCCATTCCGCATGGGCGACCTTCAGCATGGTCGGGACATGCAACTTGCCGGGGGTAAAGAAGTGCTCGAACAGCCCCTTCCCGAGAATACCGCTCAGGAATGCCGGGATGGCGAGAATCACTATCGGGAGCGTCATCGCGAGATCCTCGTGCACGTGGCCCGCCTTCACGCCCTCATGGCGCGGCTCCCCGTGGAATGCGAGGAAGAACAGGCGGAACATGTAGAACGTGGTGAGCCCGCTCGTAAGGAGGGCGAGCGCGAATACCGCGTAGTGGTGGCCCTGGAAGGCGGCGAGAATGATTTCGTCTTTCGAGAAGAAGCCGGAGAACGGCGGGATGCCCGAAATGGCGAGAATCGAGATGAGCGTGCAAGCGTAGGTCACCTTCATCTTCTTGCGGAGTCCACCCATTGCGTCGAGGTCGTTCGTGCCCACCTGATGGATGAGGCTACCCGCGATAAGGAAGAGGCTGCACTTGAAGAAAGCATGCGTGAAGATGTGGAACGTAGAAGCGGTCCAGCCCGTGGTAATGATGGCCTGACCGATTTTGCAGGCACCGAGCGCGAACATCATGTACCCGAGCTGCGAGAGCGTGGAGTAGGCGAGGATTCGCTTGATATCTTTCTGCGTGCAGGCGATGACGGCGGCGAACACCATGGTGAATGCACCCACCCACATGATGAGCGTGAGGGCGTTGCCGCAGACAGCGAAGAACGGGAAGAGTCTTGCGACCAGGTATACGCCTGCGACCACCATCGTGGCGCTGTGGATGATGGAACTGACCGGAGTCGGGCCTTCCATCGCGTTCGGGAGCCAGATATGCATCGGGAACATGGCGGATTTTCCCCAGCCGCCGGTGAATATGAGGATTGATCCGAGGATGAGCGCGTTGGACTTGCTCATGATGCACAGGCCCATGTCGATAGTCTCGTTACGGAACGGGTACATCGAGAGCGAATTGATGGTCGAGAAGTCGAAACTGCCGACCACGTAGCTCACGAGCACGATGCCGAGCAGGAAGAAACTGTCGGCGAATCGCGTGAGGATGAACGCCTGCTTGGAGGCACTTACCGCGGAGGGCTTGTGGTACCAGAAACCGATAAGCAGGTAACTGGAAACACCCACCAGTTCCCAGAAGATAAACATCTGGAAGAGGTTGGTCGCCACGACGAGCCCGAGCATGCTGAAACTGAACAGCGAGAGCAGGGCGAAGAACCTGCCCATTGCACGGTCCTCGCGCATGTAGCCGATGCTGTAGATGTTCACCATGAAGCTGATGAACGTGACCACGACGAGCATCATCACCGAGAGCGGGTCGATAAGCATCCCGATGCGTGCGACAAGATCGCCTGCGAACGGGATGAAGGTATGGTCGAAAAGCACCGCCTTCTGCGGGGCGAAAGTCGACGTGAAGTAGTGAACGGCAAGGATAGCCGCCGAGGCAAACGCGAGCCCGTTGAATGTCACGGCGAGGCCGGCAGCGGCTTTCGCGTTCTTGTTGCCGAGGAAAAGTCCGTTTATGGCAAACGTCAGGAACGGCAGTATCAGAATGAGGTAGCCAAGAGTAGTATCGTTAATCATGGAGGTCCCTCAACTGGTCGGCGTCAAGGCTCTTGTGACGGCGGTACATGGTAACGATAATGGCAAGGGCGATTGCCATTTCGCAGGCCGTGACGGCGATGACGAAAATACTGAATAGTGCACCGGCGGTAGCGTCGTGTGCCGTGAAGTAGGCAAAACTGATGAAATTGATGTTCGCGGCGTTCAGCATGAGTTCAATGGAAATGAGCATGCCGATCAAGTGGCGGCGGCGCATCAGGCCCCAGACGCCAATGCCGAACAGCAAGAATGCGAGAATAAGGCAGTTAAGAAGGTTCATTACTTGACCTCCTTCGGATTGGTATCCATTTCGTCCTTGCTGCGGCGGGCGACCGTGATGGCGCAGACTAGCGTCATCAGCAGGAGCACGCTCACCACTTCGAACGGAATGATGAATCCGCTCACGTCGTAGCCGAGCAAGCGCAGCGAGATGTGCTCGAGCGAGGAGTAGTCGGTTGCGGCGCTAACGACCCCCGACGCAATCTCTGGCGTGGGGAGAATGCACTTGATCATCACGAATACGAACGCGATAGATAGTACAAACGCGGTAAACACGCGCGGAATCTTTGTCGTGAAGGCGTCTTCGCCGAGGCGGCTTGTAAGGAGAATCGTAAATACCACGAAAATAACGACGCCGCCCACGTAGACCATCACCTGCGCAAGCGCGATGAATTCGGCATGTAGGAGCAGGTAGAGGATTGCGGTCGCGACGAAACTGAAAATCAGGAACACGGCGCTCTGCAGAATGTTCTTGACCGCGACGGTAAAGACTGCGGTAACGAGCATCACGATGGCGACGGCGTAGAACGCGATGTCCATGCCACCCATCGGGAATGCAAAAGGCAAGTCGGGCAACTGTAGCCCCGGAATAGACAGGTTCGGGAACATTAGCCTTGTCCCTCCTTCTTGTTCAAAGTCATTTCGAGCGAGTTCGGGTCGGTGGTCGCCACCTCGAAATCCTGGTTCATGCGTATGGCGCCGAACGGGCATGCCTCTACGCAGAGCCCGCACTGGGTGCAACTTGCGAAGTGGTACACGTAGCGGCCCAGCACCTTTTTGCCCGCAATGTTCTTGGTGGCAAGCACGTTGATAGATGCATTCGGGCAGGCGCGTTCGCACATGCCGCAGGCGGTGCAGCGGTTATTGCCCTCTTCGTCCTCAATCATCTCGAGCCTTCCGCGGTAGCGGTCGTGCATCTTGAGCGTCTTGCGGTTCTCGGGGTACTGCTCCGTGACAATGCGGCGCGGGTCAAAGAAATACTTGAGCGAAACGGAAAGCCCGCACATGAGGCTCCACGGCCCGGTAATGCAACGCTTCAGGTAACGCTTAAAATACTGGAGTAAAGTGATATTCTCTTGCATGCCTTAGCCTCCAATCGCAATGTATGCGGCCCCAGCAACGAGCAGCACGAGGTTAACGGGCAACAGGAATTTCCATTCGAAATCCATCAGCTGGTCCACGCGCGGGCGCACGAACGTCCAGCGGACCATCATGTAGCACCAAATCATGAAGTAGACCTTCGCGAAGAACCACACGACTCCCGGCACCATGTAGAGGTAGTTGTCTATTGCAGCAATCCCGATACAGGGCGGCAGGAAACCTCCGAGGAAGCATGTGGTGGCAAGTGCCGAGTTCGTTACCAGCGCGATGTATTCGGCGAGGTAGAACATGGCGAAGGGCGTGCCGTTATATTCCGTATGGTAGCCGCCCGTAAGTTCCTGCTCGGCTTCGGCGATGTCGAAGGGCGCGCGGTTCATTTCGGCGGTAGAAGAAATGAAGAACAAGATGAAGGCGATGAACCCGAGCACAGGGATCTTGAAGATCCACCAGTCGAGAATCGTGCCTTCTTGCCCGAGGGTGATGCTCATGAGGTTCGTGGAACCCGAGATCATCACGACGAACAGGAGGATCATCGCGAACGAGATTTCGTAGCTGATCATCTGCGCACCGCTACGGAGTGCACCGAGCAGGGAATACTTGTTGTTGCTGCTCCAGCCGCCAAGCAAGATGCCCAGCACGCCGAAGCCGTTCACTGCGATAATGAGCGGGATGCCCATCGAAACGTCTGCAACGACGAGGTTGCGCCCGAACGGGATAAGCGCGCACACGATGAAGGGGGCGATAAGCACGATGAGCGGTGCCAGGTAGAACATGAGCTTGTCTGCGCCGCTCGGGGCGTAGACTTCCTTGAAGAGCATCTTGATAACGTCGGCGATGGTCTGGATGGTGCCGTGCCAGCCGAGCCTCATGGGGCCAAGCCTGCACTGGATATGGGCACATACCTTGCGTTCCATGAAGATGAGAATCGGGGCTGACCCGATATTCACGGCACAGACGGCAACGACGCAGATAATTGCGTTAACCAGGAACGCCGTAACGCTATTGAGCGTCTCGCTCTGGAAACTTGCCGGCAGGAACTCCGCAAGTCGCGGGATCATGTCGCGTACAAAATCGCCGATGGGGTTTGTAACTGAGGGAACAAACATAAGCTACCTGTCAATTTCCGGGATCACGGGGTCGAGGGTGGCCATGATGGTCACGAGGTCCGAAATCTTGTGGCCCTGCGCCATCTTGTTGAGTGCTGCAATGTGCGGGAAACTTGGCCCACGCGTGTGAATACGGTAGGGCTTCTCGCCGGTCGTTGCCGCCACCACGTAGGTGGCATACAGACCTTTCGCCGTCTCGATTTCACTGTAGTAGCGGCCTTCGGGGAGTCGCACCGGCTTTTCCTTGCTGCGCCAGGGGCCTTCCTTCGGGAACTTTTCTACACACTGCCGCAGGATCTTCATGGATTCATGAATCTCCGCAATGCGGATCTTGTAACGGTCATAGCAGTCGCCGTTGTGGAACACGGGTATGTCGAAATCGAACTGATCGTAGATGCTGTACGGGTTCACGCGACGCACGTCGAACGCAACACCGCTGGCACGCAGTACCGGGCCAGAGCATCCGTAGGCGATGGCGTCTTCCTTGGTGAGCACGCCAATCCCGATGCTTCTCTCGAGCACAATGATGTTTTTCGAAAGGAACCTCTCGTAGTCCCTCATGGAATCTTCCAGGTGATCGAGGAACGCCTTTACGCGCGGGATAAACGTATCGGGCACGTCGTAACGGCTTCCACCGGGCCTAAAGAAGTTCGTGGTGAGTCGCGATCCGGTGACTTCTTCCAGTATGTCATGGATCATCTCGCGTTCCTTGAACCCGAACAGCAGGCAGGTTTGCCCGCCCAGGTCGCCGCCGAAGCAGCCAAAGAACACCAGGTGGCTTGCAATGCGGCCCAGTTCCTGGAGCATCACGCGGATGTATTCTCCCTTCTCGGGTACACCCACGTTCATGCCCTTTTCCAAGGCAATCACGACACCCAGGTTGTTCTGAATGGCGGTGAGGTAGTCCTGACGGTCGCTGAGCGCGATGTACTGCAGGTAGCTCATCGATTCCGCCTGCTTTTCCATGCCGCGGTGGATGTAGCCAAAGTGCGGGACGACTTCAACGATGGTTTCGCCGTCCATGCGGAGTGCAAGGCGCAGTGCACCGTGCGTACTCGGGTGCTGCGGACCCATGTTGATGAAGAATTCTTCGGTATTGGTTTCGCGCTGGATGCGGAATCCTGGAGGCAGTGTAGGCATTATACGGGCCTCCTGATCATCTGCGGGTGCGTGAAGTCTTTGCGGAGCGGGTAGCCCACGAAATCGCGGTCGAGGAATATGCGCCGCTGGTCGGGATGCCCTTCAAAATTGATGCCGAACATGTCGTAAACCTCGCGTTCCTTGAATTCGGCTGCGGGGTAGAGATTGCTTATGGTGCCGATGCTTGCCAAAAGCGATGTCGGGCGTTTTTCTTCGGGAATCGAGAAGTCTTTCTTCAGCTGGACGCAAAGGAACAGTTTGTGTCCGATATCGATACTCCGGAGCATTGTCACCAGGTCAAAATGGTCATCGTAGTCGATTGCGGTTACGTCGATGAGGTAGTCCATTTTGAAGTCGGGACTGTTCTTCACGTATTCCACAATCGGGAGGTAGTCTTCGGGCCTTACCATCACTTCGAGCGGGCGGTCGGCGGGGGTTGCCGCCACCACGTCTTCGATGGGGTCTTCGCTATGGGTGTGGACCGTCACCTCGGGGAACTTTTCGCGCAGTTTCGCGAAGAGTTCAGACTGCGTAAGCCCGAGACGCTTGAACGGTACGCGCGGTACCTCGGGGAAGTCTTCCTTCTTCACGCGGATGGGCTTGAAGGCACTCTTGTAGTCCGGGTGTTCTTCCTTGAACTTCGCGCGGGCTTCGGCCATCTCCTCGTCCTTCATTTCTTCAAGGGCTGCCCAGGTCTTTGCGGCTTCGCGGTAGCGGTCCATGGTAGACACGTCTTTCGGCCTGCCTACGTGCCACGGGTGGCGGCAGGTTTCCTTCAAGATCTTTTCGCGCAAAGTCAAGAGCCCGTGGAAAAGGGCCTCGGGGCGCGGCGGGCAACCGGGCACATAAACGTCGACCGGAATCAGGTTCTGTGCACCGCGTACCACGGAGTAGTTGTCATAGATGAACGGGCCGCCGCTGATGGTGCATGCGCCCATGGCAATCACGTACTTGGGGCCCGGAATCTGTTCCCAGAGCATCTGGATGGCGGGTGCCATGCGGTGCGTGATGGTGCCTGCAAGAATAAAAAGGTCCGCCTGTCTTGGGGACGAGCGGAACACTTCACTTCCAAAGCGTGCGATGTCGTAACGGGCCATGGAGCTACTCATCATTTCGATGGCGCAACAGCTGGTACCGTAGGTGAGGGGCCAGATGGAGTTGGCACGTGCCCAGTTTACAACATAGTCGATCGCGTTCACGACGTACTTGCCGCCGGGAATCGGGTCTAGGATCTTAGGTGCAAAATTGATTATTCCCATTTGAGAATTCCTTTTTTCCAGGCGTATGCAAGGCCAGATACAAGGATAGCCATAAATATCACGAGGTCAATAACAACAACGATAGGTGAAAGTGCGGTGTGACCAGCCATGATTTCCTTGAAGTTCATCATGACGGGGAACAGGAAGAGCGCTTCGATGTCGAACACGAGGAACAGGAGCGCGAACAGGTAGTAGCCCACCTTGAACTGGATGCGCGCATTGCCGATGGTCTCCATGCCGCATTCGTACGGGGCCATCTTGTTCTTGGTGTTCCGGGTGCGGTAGCCGAGCAGTAGGCCCGTGACGGTGGCCGCTGCCGCGATAAACGCGCCCAGGAAAAGGAAGATTGATAGGATGATATATTCAGACATAATTATTAATAGAAGTTCTGGAGTTCCTGTACGGTCCCGAACAGCGTATTGCCTATCTGGAACCTGTCGATGATGTGCTTGAACAAGTCCTTGAATTCCTCAATGGTCGCGTTGTTCATGGCGACGAGTTTTTCCTGGATGGAACTTACGAAGCCGGAATTCATGGGCTTCGCCTTCATGTCCTGCATGGAGCCGCTCCACTGCTGCAGCATCTGGTCGGTCTCGATACGCGCGATAATGTAGCGGGTGGTGGAAAGCAGTTCCTGCAAGAAGTGCACGAGGAAGATTTCCTCCTGCAAAATACCCCAGCGCTTGTCCTTGGAGTAGAGCGTGGCGATGTCGGCCTTCCCGTAGAAAACCGCTGCCTGCGAATACTCGAGGCATGTCATGAGCAGGCGGTCGAGCCTCTTGATTTCTTGCTTGAGGTTGTTGAACCAGGGGAGGTCCATGGCAGAACCGTCGATGTTCCCGTTACGGTCCGTAGGGAGAATCGCCCTGAAGGCGTAGTAGACTTCCTCGTAGTAGCGGTTGCGCATGCGACAGTTGAACGCGCGGTTCTTGAGCGTGTAGTCGCTATGGTGGAGCGGGGTAATCATGCCTTCGAAACCTCCCGTACGCCCGAAATCTGTTTAATCTTTGTGATGATGGCGTCCACCTGCTCCTTGCGGAACGCCTTGAATTCCATGCGGATGCGGCCCGTGGACTGCTTGCTGGCCACGCTCATGCGGTCGAGCGATACGTCGGAACCCTTGAGCTGCTCGAGGATGTCGAGCGTGATGTTCTTGCGGTTGTCTGTGTCGATAGTGAGGTGGGTCATGAATGGCTTGCTGACCTCGGCACTCCAGGCGACGGCAATCTGCTGTTCTACCGGGAGGTTCTTGAGGGTGCTGCAGTTGCGGTTGTGGACCTCGATACCGATTTGCGGGCGGAGGACGCCCACGATCTCGTCGCCCGGGAGGGGCGCGCAGCAGTCCGCGAAGTGTATCACGAGGCTTGTCTCCTGGCCAATCTGCAGGGGCATCTCGTCGCGCACGTCGTTCTTCTTGTCTTTCCCGAAGGTGGGGAAGAACCGGAGCGACATTTCCTTGGGGAGCGAACTCCCGCCCGTAATGAACCTGTGGATGTCCTGCAGGGGCAGTTCGCCCTGGCCAATACGCTCGTAGAAGTCGTCCATCGAGAGGGTACCGAAGTACCTGCGGATTTCGTCCTCGCCGGGGCGCTTGTCCTTCTCGACTTTCGCAAGCCTGAGTTCGCGGGTCCAGATTTCCTTGCCGAGGCTACGCGACTGCTGTATAATGCTGGTCTTCATCCAGCGGCGCAGTTCCTGCTTGGCCTTCACCGTCTTTACGATGTCGAGCCACTCGGGGCTCGGTTCCTGGCTCGGGCTCTTGAGTACCTGGATGGTGGCACCGTGCGTCACCACGTGGTCGAGGCTCACGACTTCCTCGTTGATGCGGGCACCGATGCAGTGCAGGCCCAGTTCCGTGTGGATGGCAAATGCGAAGTCGAGCACCGTGGAGCCTTCCGGCAGTTCGATGGAGGCACCCTTCGGGGTAAATACCGTCATGCCTTCGGGTTTGAGGTCCACCTTCAAGAAGTCCAGGTACTCCTTGGAGTCGGAAATTTCCGATTGGAGCTTTACCATGTGGTTGAGCCACGCAAGTTCCTCGCCCTCGTGCTGGGTTTCCATCTTGTAGGCCCAGTGCGCGGCGAATCCCTTCTCGGCGGTCAGGTCCATGTCCTTCGTGCGGATCTGGACTTCCACCATCTTGTTCTCGGGGCCGATCACGGTGGTGTGGATGCTCTGGTAAAGGTTCGGCTTCGGGGTCGCGATGTAGTCCTTGAAGCGGCTCTGCATCGGGGTCCACAGGTTGTGCACGTACCCGAGCGCAAGGTAGCATTCGGGGATGGTCTCCACGATGATGCGTATCGCAAATATGTCGAAGATGTCCTCGAACTGGCAGTCGCGACTGATCATCTTGTTGTAGATGCTGTAGATATTCTTGGTGCGGCCCTGGATGGTGCAGTCGAAGTCCTCGAGCGCCATCTTGATCTGTAGCGGGCCAATCACGGACTGCACGTACTTTTCGCGCTTTTCCTTGTTCTCGATAAGCGCGTCGACGATTTTCTGGTACTCGTCGGGGTTCACGTACTTGAAACTCAGGTCCTCGAGCTCGGTCTTGAGCTTGTAAAGACCGAACCTGTGGGTGAGGGGCACGTATATGTCGAGCGTTTCCTGGGCGATGGACTTGCGCTTTTCGGGCTTCATGTACCGCATGGTACGCATGTTGTGGATGCGGTCCGCGATCTTGATCATGATGACCCGCGGGTCCTTTGCCATCGCTATAATCAACTTGCGGTAGGTTTCCGCCTTCTGCACCGCCTTGTTCTGTTCCTGGGCGGCGGTAATCTTGGTAACGGCGTCGACCATGAATGCGGTGTCGTCCCCGAATTCGGTCGCGATTTCGGCCAGAGTGTGCGGGGTGTCCTCTACCACGTCGTGCAACAGGCCGGCGAGCACGGTCGCCTGGTCTTGCTGGAGTTCGGCGAGGATCTTGGCCACCTCGTAGGGGTGCTCGGTGTAGGGCATGCCGCTCTTGCGGTACTGGCCGTCATGGGCGTCGGCGATAAAGGCAATAGCCTTACGGAGAATTCCTTCCTCGAGCTTGGAATTCTTCTTGAGGAGCACCTTAATGATGTGTTCCTCATTAGGTGTGAATTTTGCCTTATCCATCAAGTATAATTTATTATTTCTCGTAGGCAAATTGGGCGTTTTTCGCGAAAATATGCGAAAAATATGCAGAAAAAACGCTTTTTTTGTCAAGCGTTTTTTTCATAATACGAAAAACGGAATTTTAGGGGTTATGCGCCAGCGTCTTCGAGGCGCTGCACGTGGCAATATGCCAGTTCCTTCGTTTTCTCGTCCCTGAGGTGCAAACTGGAGCCTTCGCAGTAGCGCCAATACTTGCAGGTCTTGCAGTCGCCGATTTTTGCCCAGTTGCGGTCGCGCATCACCTGGTAGCGGTGCTGCCACACATCCCACAGGTCGTCCTTGTAGATGTTACCTTGTATGTAGTCGCCGCGCAGGCTTGGGCAGGCGGAGATGCTGCCGTCGCAAAGCACGGAACTCACGTTCACGCCGGCACGGCAGAAGAACGGGTAGTTGCGGGCGTCCTTCTCGTAGCTGCCGAGGAAACCTTCGCAGCCGTAGTTCACGTTGATGACGTTCAGTTTCTTGACTTCGCGGATAAAATCGAACACCTGGCGGAATTCCTGGTTCGTGAGCTGGAACAGCGGATTGTCCTTGGCACGGCCCTTCGGGAACACCGTCGCGATGCGCCAACGCTTCACGCCGATTTTCAGGAGCATGTCGAGGATCTTCGGGAGTTCCTTGAGGTTTTCGCGGTTCACGCAGGTCATCACGTCGAAGGTGAGTCCTTCGGTGTGTG
>JAGAAW010000047.1 GCA_017615055.1 Fibrobacter sp. | reverse complement strand
TCACAGACTTGCGCAGACGCTGGAACTCATCATCCTCTGTGTTCTCACCCAGCAGCAGGGCAACTGAAGCGACAGAGCCTGCACCCGCAGCAGCCGAAGCGCCGGCAACCACCGCCGAAGCAGCTCCCGCGCCCGAGGCTCCGGCCCAAGCCGATTCCCTCGCCAGCACGGCAGCCGCACCGGCAGATTCCACACAAAAGCCCGACAGTACCGTTGCCGCAGTTGCCCCCGCAGATTCTGCAACAGGTGGGTTTGTCGCCGACACGACAACTCCCCCGCCTACACTCCTTGAAGGTACCGAGATTGCCGGAGACATTCACGGGTTCTTGAAACTTGACCAGTCTCCCTACATCGTGACCGAGACGCTCATCGTCCCCCCCAACACGAGCCTAGTCATTGCCCCAGGCGTAGTCATCTACTTCAAGCCGGGTACAGGCCTGCAGGTAAACAAGGGCCAGCTCGTTATCGCCGGTTCAAAGATTTCCCCGGTGACACTCCGTTCTGCATATGACCGTCCCAAGGCGGGTGACTGGCTCGGTGTAACCATCACGGGCGACGATCGTGCCGAGATCCGCAACGTGCAGATTAGCGATGCCGCTGTCGGCATTGCCATCGAAAACGGTTCCATGGACCTGAAGGATGCAAAAATCGAGAACACGTCTGTGCGCGGTATATTCGCCCGCAACGCCTCCATTGCCGTAAGCGACGTCGAATTCACGAACAACCAGGTGGCCTTGCAGGTTTCAAACTACGCCGAAGCCGTAATCGACCGCGGTACCTTCGTAAAGAACAAGGTCGCCATCATAAATACCGAGCTTGCCGAAACCCATGTATCCTCTTCTACAATCGAAGAGAACGACGTCGGCATTCTAAACATGAGCAACAGCCTCATTACGTTCAACAACACCGAGATAACTAAGAACGAGCAGGGTATTTCTTCTGCCGAGGTTCTCCCACCCGAAACTATCGAACGCGTCAAGGGCAACACTCTGGATCTTGACAACCAAACGGATGCTGTCGTCGCGACACTCCCGCCCGCACCCGAAATCCCCGGTATCGAGCAGAGACAGGTTCGCGCATCCGACAAGATTGGCGACATCGTTGCCGAAAGGCTTGAAGCCGCAAGCAAGCCTGATTCCACGCAATCCCGCTGGACGGTCGTCGGAAACGTGATGCTCGGGACCGCATACCACTTCGTGAACACCAGCAAGAATGACAGCGACTCGACTATCATCCTTGACACCGACACTATCGCACCGGGCAAGAAATTCAAGAACAACTTCCAGGTTCCGGGCCTTGCATCACGTGCAAGCGCATACCTGTTCATGCAGTCGGTCGATGGCGAGACACTTGAATTCAACACCGACCTCACTATCGATTCCTGGAACAAGTTCGCCCCGAATCCGGTCTCCCTTACCTACACCGATACATACAACAAGGCCACCCTCGGTGATTTCCAGCTTATGGGCGGAGAAACCTACATGGCCGGCATTCCTGTATTCGGTATCGACTACACGCTTTCGCTCCTGAAGAACAACGCAGACCTGCCTCTCTTCCAGCTAGGCGGTTTCTTTGGTGAAGCACAGCGCAGCCTCGTGGAAGGCGCACGCCACCCCTACCTCTACAACGACTACATCGATGACGGTGAACTTCAGGCCCAACGACTCGCCTACGGAGGATTCCTCAAATGGGCTCCGGTGCGCCGCTTTGACGCAAAGGTCGGCGTGATATACGCAAACGACGATCTCGAAGATCCGCTGTTCCGTGATGGTGCAAGCGAAAAATGGACGACCAGCGACCCGATGCAGGAATCGTTCACCCTTTACGCCGATGGAAACTGGCTATTCTTCCCGGGCGACATTGAACTCAATGGCCAGATTGCCGTGGGACGCGCCGACACGACCGACGTTGTACGCCAGCGAGCCATCAACAAGGTGTTTAGCGATGCAGGAATCAGCCCTGTCTCTTACAGCCTCCTGCGTCAGCTGATGCAGAACCAGAACCGCATCAACTCCCTTTCCGATGCGGAACTATATTCCATCTTTAGCGACAACACGACACTCAATAGGAGCCAGATGCGCGACTCCCTACGTGTGCTTATTCGTGAAGCGAAGTCTGTGCAGAGGGATACCGAAGACGATCGTGACGAAGACCGCGTTCTCGGGCTAAACTGGGGCAGTCAGAACTTCGCCATCGGAGCCTCCCTCAACTGGAACATCTACAAGACAAGCATCAGCGGCCACATCAAGTACGTGGGTGAAGACTTCTACAGCGCAGGTTCTCCGAACCAGCTTTCGGACACACGTGAATTTGGCGGCCGCATTGATCAGGACATTCTTGGATTCTGGGACTTGGGAATCTCCTACCAGATTAATGTCGAGAACGCAGCCAAGGGCGACAAGACAAACATATTCGGACTTGGCGAAGGCACCGAATGGGGTCTATTTGCTAATGACGAGGGCAAATGGTACGACGAACACGAGCTCGACAACGACCGCACCAAGTACATTCAGAATGCCGGTATTGACAACACATTCAAGATTAACAAGAATGTTGACGTGAATGTGGGTTATAACTTTGAATATAAAACCCAGTACAGACCGTTCCAGCTGCACTACGACTTTGAGCTTGAAGACGGCATTTACAGGGACGACTGGTTCGACGCCCGCAAGGGTCGCGACACCACGATGATTGTTGACGGCAATGACACGACCTACGTAGATGCCGAACGTTGGGGCGAATACATGGCCCTCGCAAAGGAATCCTTCCTCGCCACACGCTTCCAGGAGCGCCTCTTCAGGCACACCTGGAACCTAGGAACCACCATCCGCGCATTCAACTCCGTATTCAAGGTTGGCGGCCAGTGGACCTACCGTACCGACGGTTCCGTGTTCCACAGGGATAGCCTCATCGAGGACATGGAGTTGTCGAACACCACCTGGGATAAGCTCGGCTACTACTTCGGTGGGTCCGATTACTTCGAACACATCTACCCTATGTCCGTGACCACGACGCTCCCGATTCTGCAGAACAGGTTCTCGCTTACTCCGAGATTCAAGAGCTACAACCGCGACGACATGAGCGAATTCGAAATCTCGATCGAGGATGAATTCGAGATGCCGTTCAAGAACAACTTCTTTGTACTTGGCGTGAATGCCGGCTTCCGCTACATGACCACTAGCTGGGAAGAAGAAGACGAGTCCTACGACGAAACCGAAACGGACATTCTCGGCAGTGTAAACCTGCGCGTCAACCACAACAAGCGTTTCTACACGGAATGGTACACCGGGACCGCAATCTATTTCCGCCCGGATAACCTGAGCAACGAATACAACGATATCTACCTGGGCGTGAACGCACATTTTGTATTCTGACCGTTCGCGCTTAACTAGGGTATTAAATTACTCCGGTTAGCGCTCACTCCCCCAAGGGCGCCATGCCCACGTAAGCGCTAAAGCGCTAAGTGGTCAAAGGTCGCAACCGCCCCAGTTTAATAACTGGGGCTTTGTTGCTCACGGCGTGTTTTAACGAATAAAGGGAATTCTTGAAGCGGGCCGAAGGGCTCGCTTTTTTTATTTTTGTAACAATGCTCACCTACCGCTATAGAGAACTGCCGGTTTCCCTTGAAAAAAAGGGCGAAGTCCGCGAGGCGCTCGCCCGCGAACTCAGGCTACACCCCGAAAAAATTTTCAATCTGGAAGTAGAGCGATTCGCGCTGGACAGCCGCCGCAAGGGCGCACCGCACTGGAACTACAATGTCATCTTTGACGTGGAACATCCGTTACGTGCTTCGGGGAATGCGGCCCGCGGGCTTATTGAGGCTACACGAGAGCGAGAAACGCTCGAAAGTGACCCGCTTACCGCAAGCGTTCCGATGGCAAGCCACGTGGACGTTATCGGGGCGGGCCCCGCAGGGCTGTGGGCAGCCCTCCACCTGCTGCGTCGCGGATTTTCCGTAGATTTGTACGAGCAGGGCAAACCCGTAGAAGAGCGGTTCCGCGACATCCGCAGGTTCTTCGCCGACCGAATCTTCAACGAGCATTCCAACGTACTGTTCGGCGAAGGCGGGGCCGGCGCATTCAGTGACGGCAAACTCAATACCCGCAGTCGCAATATATACTCCGAGACAGTCCTGCGCGACATGGTGGATTTCGGGGTCGATGAAAGTGTCATAACATTCGCGAAACCGCATATCGGGACAGACAGGCTCGTACTGATGCTGAGAAAGATCCGCGCAGAGATTGTTCGCCTCGGCGGGAAGATTCATTTCAATACCGCGCTTGAAGATGTAGAAATAAAGGATGGGCGAATTTGCGCAATTAAACTGCGCGACGTTTCTAGTGTGTCGCACGAATTAAACAGCGCCGCGTGTTCGTCGCAGTCATTAAACGCCGCGCCGGCATTAAACAGCGCCACCCGCTGGCAAAAGTGCGAAGCCCTGGTACTTGCCACGGGGCATTCCGCCCGCGGGATTTACGAACTCCTGGCCGCCCGCGGGGTAACTCTCGAAAGCAAGGCTTTCGCGATGGGCGTACGCGTCGAACACCCGCAGGCCCTTATCAACCTCAGGCAACTCGGGAAGGGCGTAGACACGCGCCTTACGGGTGCCGCAGAATACTTCCTCGCCACCCCGACACTAAACAAGACGAGCAGCGCCTACAGTTTCTGCATGTGCCCGGGTGGCGTTCTGGTGCCCTGCGCATCAGAACCGGGGACGCTCGCCACCAACGGCATGAGTTATAGCCGCCGCAACGGGCCCACCGCAAACGGCGCGATTGTCGTACCCGTAGAGGCGAGCGAAACGACCTTCGGCGGACTCGATTTCCAGCGCAAAATAGAACGCGACGCTTTCGAGGTCGGAGGCAAGGCATACGCCGCACCCGCACAGACCATCAAGGCTTTCCTCGCCCACCATGCCGACAAGGATTTGCCCAAAACAACTTACCCCTGTGGGCTTGTCGCCTGCAACATGTGGGACTGGCTTGACAAGAAAATCTGCAATTCGCTTGCAGAAGGTTTCCAGAATTTTGACCGCAAGATTCCGGGATTTATCGAGCAGGGCCTGATTGTAGCCCCCGAAACGCGCACAAGTTCACCGGTACGCATCACGCGCAACAACGATACGCTCGAAAGCGTCAACACGCAGGGACTATTTGTGCTCGGCGAAGGTGCGGGCTATTCCGGCGGAATCGTCACAAGCGCCGCAGACGGCGTGAGACTTGCCGTGCGTGCGAAGAAAAGCGAGTAAAGGGAACCCCTCAAGGCGAATTGTCGCCATAAATGAGTGAGTGAACACTCGAACGAAGTGAATGTGTAAATGTGTAAATAGACTCTCGTAGCAAACAAGAATCTACTACGTGAGCCAAAAGCGGCACTACGCAAGTGTGCCGCGTTGGCGAGAGTGAGCGCAAACCGGAGTAATTTAATACAAAATATTAGCGCGAACGGTCGCTAAACTTTACAGCAGTGCCGTAAGCGATAATTTCGGACGCGCCAGCCATAACAGATGATGTCATGAACCGCAAATTCACAATAGCATCGCCGCCAAGACGGGAAGCCTCGTCCACCATACGCTGCGTTGCGATATTGCGGGCATCGTTCAGCATCTCGGTATAGCCGGCAATTTCGCCACCGATAATCGTCTTGAGACCCGCAAAGATATCGCGCACCACGTTCTTGCTGAACACGACACTGCCCTTCACCACCTGAATGGTCTCGATTTCCTTACCCGTAATAAAATCAGTCGTCACAATCTGCATATTCCATGCCTCCTTTTTTTGCACGAATATATAAAAATCAGCGCTGACTTAGGCCTTATTTTAACCGCGGCTTGACAAGACGCTCAATAAGCACGATGAACAGCACGTCGGCAGCCACAAATACACCTAGCCACATGGCAGTGCCGTTCTGGAACCCGTAACTGTGCAGCCCAACCCCGAGCAGGTTCACGCCGAACCAGCAGAGGAAAGTCACGATTACGTTGAAGCAATTGAGCAAGGCGAACATGCGAGCATTCACCAGATGTCCAGCACGCAAATGCAGCAGTAGCATCGCCCACAGGATAACAAAAAGCGCGCCACATTCCTTCGGGTCAAACCCCCAGAAGCGACCCCATGCGAAATCAGCCCACACGCCGCCCAGGAGCGTGCCTATGATGGTAAAGACGGCACCAAAGACGAGCGTCCCGTACAGGAGAGAATCGAGCGGAGAGTTCGAACATTCCTTTTCTGAAGATGCGCGGAACAGAGCCACATGCGCAACGACTCCCGAAAGAATCATGCCCGCAAACCCGAGCGCAATCGTAAACACGTGAACCGTGAGGAATACCGAGGAATTCAATACGGCAGGAATCGGCCGGAAAGTATCGCCCGGCTCCAGCACGAACTTCGCAAAGAACAGGAGAATTGCCGCCATGAACGTCACGGGAACCATGAGCGAGAACGTGCGGCGCTTGCAGAAAATAAACGCACCCGATTCAAATGCCATCAAGAGCATCGCCACGAGCAATACGATTTCGTACAAACTAGAAAGCGGAACGCGGGCGGCAACGTATATGCGCAAGGCAAACAGAACCGCGAGTATTCCCGCCGTCGCGATGCAGGCCACGTTCGCCGCGACATCCATTTTCCGCGACTTGAAAATCAAGTTCAGCAAAGCAAGCTGGCAGGCGATAAATGCCGCAACGAACGCCCATAGCGCCAGATTTAGGTGGTGGTAAAACACCTCCATCGAAATCCGCGCCGGCTCCACGCTTGCCTTTGCGTCACCGACCGGCGAGAACGCCGTCCGTGCCGCAACCGCCTCGTATTCCAATACATTCGAATAGAGTCGCCGCATTTCGAGAGTTGCCGGATGGTTGTCATCCCGGCTCGCATAAAGTTCCAGCAGGCTCCGCGATGGCGCCAACTCCGCATAACTTGCATAGCGAGAATCAGCCGGCAAACGCAATGCTTCCAGCACATCGCTGCGCAAGACCTTGAACAGCGCAAGGTTTTTCGCCTCTTCGGGATTGTTCAAAATCAGACGCACGACATCCCCGGCGGAAAGTTTTCGCAAATCCTGCCTTTTGCAGTATGGAGCCTCCCCGCACTTAAATGTCACGCGGCCGCTCAGGTCGTCCAGGAACCCGCGGGCAAAAGAATCGAACGGGCGAATAGCAGAATCTACCAGCACGGGGGAATCCGTCTTCAGGCCTTCCCAGACAATCACCGAGGCGTCGCGCCTCACCGAGAACGTTACCAAGGCATCACTCGGGATCTCATCCGCACGTGCATTCATCGGCATCGCAAGCATCACGAGCGCCAGCAGCGGCACAATTTTTGCGCCCATGCAAGAAGCCGGCGCTTTAACAGTTCCCTTACGCGCACCGCGCACCTTCACCACGTAATGGAACACTGCCCCCAGCAAGAAAAGCACCATAAACGCATACGGCACAAAGTGGAACGGGTCATAATACACCTTGTACATCGAGATGACCTTGTTCTTTGACATAGGCAGGTCACCCCGGAAATGCGCGTAGTAAGGCCAGCCCGTGTGCAGCACGGACTCGTCCAGATTCACGGGTTCTGCGCCCAGGCTATCGTCTGCCGCATAGAACTTCACCTTCTGCGCGGTCGCACTGGAATCAGGGAGTTCGGCCGAATTCAAGGTAATCACCTCGAACCCGTTGTACTCCCGCTTGATTTCATTACCGACAATGCCACCTGCGAGCAGCACGAGCAATGCCACATGCATAAGCCAGAGTCCCGCATTTTTCCAACCGCGGGGCATCCGGAAAGCCATGCTCGCGACAAGGTTCACGCACGCAAGAACCGCAATGCTCTTGAACGCGGGCAGCGGCACCACGCCCATCGCCCATATAAAGTAACTGCCAAAGAAACGGTCCACGGCAACCAATGCCGGAATACCCGCAGCCTCCGCATTCGCCTGCGCCAGGGTACCCCAGAACGTGAGAACCAGGAAGGCGACAAGAACCGCAGCCGTCACTTTTATGGACGAAAGTCGAATGAAAAAAGACGAAAGATGTTTCTGCACAGGTTTCGTCTAGATAGCCTCCACCCACACGAACTTGCTTTCGTCGAGTTTCTGTTCGCCATCGAACCGGTAAGCCACGAGCCGCCCGTCACCGCGATAACCCGCCACGCTAAAATCGAGACAGCACACGTTGTCGCGAATGAGTTTCGGGAGTCCCGTAAGCCAGTAGTGTCCAAAGAACACGGGCTTTTCGCTTTCACCATAAAAACTGTGCCCAAGCACCTCCGCGGGCGCATCGCAGGCAGGCAACTCCACTCCCGGCTGGAAGGCCAGTTCCCGCAGGCTACTGCCCTTCGGGTCAATCCACCATTTTACCCGCGCACGCTTGCGGAGCACGCCTTCCCCGTCGCGGAACGTAATCCCGTCGGGCAAGTTCATCTCGGGCCCCTTCAAGAAGTAGTTTATCGGATTAAATAGCGAATCATCGTATTCGTTAAACTGATCGTTCGCACGTGCAATAAGCTCGTCAAAGTTCCCGTCGGCAAAACTGTGTATGCCCGCGGCATCCAGCGTACGTGCCGCACCCCTGTCAAAACAGGCGTGCTGGGCCCGGAAGGCAGGCGCATCGATAAAGAACGGGAGCGTCCTCAAGAACAAGAGCATGTCCTCGAATTCCTTTTTGCGCCCCTTGTAGCTCTCGACCGTCCTCGTGTGGATCGCCACCTTGTTGAAACTGTGTTCGCGCAGGTAGCCCCCGGGGATGCAGTGAATCACGTGAGAACCGCCGGCGCCGTTCTGCTGCCAAAAGCAGAGCGCATTGAATTCGTGGTTCCCCATCAGGGCGACCGCCGAACCTGCGTCGCGCATGGCCCGCACCAGATTAATCACTTCGCGCGACTGGCTCCCGCGATCGATGTAGTCGCCCAAAAACACGACAGAGCGCTCTCCACCCGGATAGCGGAATGCGCCTCCTGATTCCTCGTAACCGAGTTTCGCGAGCAGGAGCCGCAACTCGGTGCAGTGCCCGTGTATATCGCCGATAAAATCAACTGAGGAATTCATGACTGAAATATAATTTCTATTTGCCCGCCCGTCGGCATTTTTTATCTTTTTCGCATGTTCCACCCAATACGCCACTTTATCACCATCACAAAGCACAGGAACGAGGTCGTGCGCCTCTGCTTCAAGGCGGGAATCGGGTTCCAGGGACTCTTCCACGACCTCTCGAAATATTCGCCTACGGAGTTCATTCCGGGAGCGCGTTACTACAGCGGCAAGGAATCCCCGAACAACGGGGAGCGCCGCGATACGGGAATGAGCCTCGCGTGGATGCACCACAAGGGCAGGAACAAGCACCACTTTGAATTCTGGTACGACTACGAACTCGCTACCAAGAAGATAGTACCGATGGACATGCCCGACCGCTACATCAAGGAAATGTTCTGCGACCGCATCGCCGCATCGAAGACGTACAACAAGGCAGGCTACACGCAACGATCCCCGCTCGAATACCTCGAAAAAAGCACCGCCAAGGAGAAAATGACGGAAAACACCTACCGGAAACTCCTGTACCTGCTGCGCCTTCTTGCCGAAAAGGGCGAAAAGGAGACTCTCCGGTTCGTGCGGCACTGCAAGGTTCTGCCTCTCGCCGAGATAGCCCCGAGCACGTCCCCGTAAAATCCTATATTTTTGATGTCGCGGATGGTCGCGACCATAACCCCGCGAAATACCAAAGGCGGGCAACCGAACGGAAAGGCCAATATGGAAATCGGAAGAATCAATCGCGCGCGCGTCGATGCGGTCATGCCCCAGGGTTTCTACCTGGAACTCGAGACCGGAGGCCGCGTGCTCCTCCCCGGCAACAAGAACCAGTTTACGCTCGAAGAGGGCGAAATCATCGACGTCTTCGTCTACATGGATTCAGAAGACCGCCCCATTGCCACGCTCGACAAGCCGTTCGCGCAGGCGGGCGAATTTGCAGTACTTACCGTCAAGGACGTGAACCGCGTGGGCGCGTTCCTGGACTGGGGATTAAACAAGGACCTGTTCCTCCCCTACAAGCAGCAACTCGGCGAACTCGTGGAAGGCGACCGTTGCGTGGTTTACATTCTTGTGGACGAGAAGAGCGGAAGGCTTGTCGCCACCGAAAAAATCAAGACGTTTATCGACTACGACACCGAGGACCTGCACGTGGGCCAGCGCGTGGAACTTGCCGCCTACGAGGTGACCCGCGAATACGTCGACTTCCTGGTCGATTACCGCTACACGGGCAGGCTCATGCTTACCCCGGGAATGCAGCGCATATACATCGGCGATACCATGCCCGGGTTTATCCAGCGCATCACAAATGACGGAAAGATTACGCTGAACCTCACTCCCGTGGGCTACAAGGGCGTAATCAACAGCGACGCCCCGAGCGCCATTCTGAACAAACTAGCAGAAGCCGGCGGCTTTTTGCCCTACGGCGACCACACCGACCCCGAGACCATACGCCAGGAATTCGGCATCTCTAAAAAGACCTTCAAGAAGATTATCGGCGGGCTCTTCCGCGATGGCAAAATCGTCATCGCCGAAGACGGGATTCACTCCGTCTAGGGCCGGAACCGTTTTTACTACTCGCTTTTCGCGTTCACTTCGTCCGGGTTCACCACTCGGATTTCTATGCGGCGGTTCGCCTTGCGGCCCGCCTCGGTAGCATTGTCTTCCTTGGGGCGGCTGGAGCCATAACCCACCGCAGTCACGCGGTCTTTCGAGATGCCCTTGCTGATCATGTATTCCATGACGCTGTTCGCGCGGTCCTCGGAAAGTTTCTGGTTAAAGGAATCGCTCCCTTCGCTACTCGTGTGGCCTTCGATTTCGACCTTCGCCTTCGCATTGCGCTTGAGGCCAGCAATCGCGTTATCGAGCGTCTTGAGCGAATTCGGGATAAGTTCGGCGCTGCCCACCTTGAAGTTCACGCCGGTAAGTTCCGCACGCGTATCGTCAAAGAGCACCGTCACGCCGCCCGTGCTCGCCGTCAGGGAAACATAGGGTGTCGTACCGCATTCAAACGGGCCCGTAAGGCTCTCGCAGAGCACCGTGTAGGAATCCTCGCGCGGAATCATGAAGGCGGCCTCGCCGTACATGTCGGTCACCACGGTAATCTTGTTCTTGGGCTTTTTCTGGCCCTGGAACACGAGTTTCTTCTTTGCCTGCGGCACGTCGTCGTAGTTCGTGTAAGTGACATTCAGAACTGCGTGCGTCTTGTTGGGAGCAAGTTCACCGGCAACAGAAAGGGCCGGAGCCATAAGGCCTAATGCGGCACAGGTGCAGAGAGCAGCAGTCAAGCGGGAGAAAACGGGCATACACACCTCATCCATAATCAATAATCCGCGACAAAGATAAAAAAACGCGACAAATGGGGAAAGAGGGCATTTCCAAAACAGGTGTCAAATTCTATCTTTACGCTCGGAAACAATAAGGTGCCACCGGAACACGTGGCCATCACAGGAGAAACGATGAAACACCTAAAGATTGCGGCAGCACTCCTGACCATGGGGCTCGCCACCTCCGCATTCGCCATCGACGGTGAATTCGGCCTCAAGGGCAACGTACAGACCCAGGTCACCAAGTCCATCGCCGACGAGGACAACAATTTCAGCAGCGGCTGGATCCGCGCCAACGTGGGCGGCCAGTACAAGAGCGAAAACCTTGACGGGCTCATCATGCTCCGCATTTTCGCGCCGGAATTCGGCAACAAGATTGACGGCAAGAACTACGACAAGATTCTCGCCGACCTCTACTGGGTGAACTACAAGTGGAAACTGGGCGAAAGCGACATGCTGAACCTCAAGGTTGGCCGCTGGAAAACTGACTGGTCGCAGTCCACTCACTTCGGTACCTACGTGGACAAGGACCTCACCAAACGCGGCCTCTGGATGCGCGACTACAGCCACAACGCCCTCGAGCTCGGCTGGAAGCATGACCTGAACCAGTTGAACGTGATGCTCGCCACCCAGGACGGCAATGCAAACCGCGGATACCTGCGCGTCGAAGACGACATGAAGTTCACCTTCCCGCTCGAAGTGAAGGTGGCCTACCGCGGAAACCTCGTTGACGTGGTGCAGAACACCGCCTACGTGACTCACCGCGTGGCAGCCTACGCAAGCTATGACCTGCTTTCTATGTTGCGCGTGTACGGCGAATACTCCTGCGTGTACACCCAAGACGACGACATCAACAAGACCGCCGACAACTATATCGCCCCCGAGACGAAGTATTACCTGCCGGGTATCTACTTCCAGCCGTTCTACCTGGGCCTTGACTTTGCGCCCAAGACCGGATTCATGAACCTGCTCATGAGCAACCTCATGGTGGAATGGGAATACATCAACAAGCGCGACAACCTGTACGCCGTAACCGCGCACACCTACGATGACTGGGCCTGGACGGTTGCATGGGTCAAGAAGATCGGATCTTCCAAGCTGCAGTTCAGCGTGTATAGCGAAAACGAGATGAGCGACGTGGGCCTCGCCTTCCGTCTCACCTCTACGATCAAGTAATAATTCGCCGGCGTTCAATAGCCGATACAAATTCTCCCCCGCACTCCTTGTGCGAGGGATTTTTTTGTCCAATGAGTTCCAAATTAGCCCCCAAAAAGCGTTCACAAACGAAAGGACTAAAACAAGGGGACAATAAGTGCTTGATTTGAGGGTATGAAAAAGCCCCGCAGCAATGCGGGGCCAAACTTTCACCTAGGTGAAGATTACATCGGAGTGTAACCCGTCACGAAGAACTGGAGAGACCAGGTCTTGGTATCGCCATTCGGTTCGAGCTTCGTCATGTCGAGAACGAAACGTGCACCGATATCGCCGAACTTGTTGTTACCAATGCCCAGGGTGTAGCCTGCACCGAACTGAAGTGCGAAAGCGGTAGAAGAGCATTCCCAGTCATCGAGAGTCTCGTCAATGCCGTATTCGTCACTGGTGAGGGCGTAGTCAGCATAGAGGTTCACGGAGAACGCTGCACCGGCTTCGATGAAGATCTGCGGAGTCGGGTTGTAGCGGACCATCACCGGGATATTCAGGTTGAACTGGCGAAGGTTGTACTGCACGTCAGTTGCAACACCAGCATAGTATCCATATTCATCGTACACAGCATAGTAGCCATCGGCATTGCTGAAGTAGTCGCGGACTTCGAAGTTCAGTTCCGGCACGATGCTGAACATGTTGTTGATGTGGTAGTTGAAGATGAAGCCGAGAGCAACCTGCACACCCATCCAACCCTTCATGGCATCTTCTTCGACACCAGTTTCGGGATTGACTGTCTTCGGGGTGTTGTAGAAGTCGGCGAGACCCAAGGAAATCCTTGCACCGATATTGTACTGACGGTCAAAAATAGAGGACATTTCGCCTTCGTTACGGCTCACCTTCTTGCCTTCGTCCATGTTCTTGTATTCAACATCAGATGCAGGCTTTTCTTCGGCAGCGGCCTTGTCGCCGCTGTCCATGTCGGTGTAGCCGTCATCGCTGCTGGTGGAGGCTTCGGTGCCGTAGTCATCACCGTAGTCATAGTCGTCCTGAGCAAAAGCCATCGTGCTGACAAGGCTTGCCGCAGCGAGAGCGAGGAACATCTTTTTCATTGAGTCTTCTCCTTATGGATTGTTATTTTAGTCCAAATTTAGAAATATTTTACCCCGAACCGCCCTACTTGGTCAGTTCCTTGGTAACTTTAGTTATCTCTGCCACAGACTTGCGGGCAAAATCGACCGTCATCTGGTCGTTCATCTCGCTGCAGGAACGGAGCGTGATTTCGGTATGCTTGCAGATGGGCAAAAACGCGCGCGGGTCGCCAGAACAGCTTGCCACGATACCCGACGACATCACGCCTACGCGCACGTCGGTCTTTTTCTTGACTTCGCCCGTCTTGAAATCGAGAATCTGGATAAAGCCGGAGGTCGAAGCCTTCTTCGTGAGCGAGTCGGTCACGATAGTCGCATACACGTTGGCATAGTCGTTCACGTCGTAGCAACGGCGCTTGCCACTCTTGAGAGTCTCGCATTCCTGGTGGCTGCCGACCTTCACGCGGTTCGCATTTTCCTTCTCTTCGCGATCGCGCTCCACTGCGCGTTCGTCGTCAGAGCACACGTGCTTCTCGATGGAACCCGCGATGAGGAATTCCGCGGTACGGAGATTGCCCATCATTTCATCGCCCTCGCCTTCCTTGAAATCGCCCGAAGAAGCAAGCGTCTGCTCTTCGAGAATGCGATCCAGGTCGGCACGGGTCAAGAACTGCAAGAATTCGGAGGCTTCCTTGTTCTTCTGGAGTTCGGCAATCAGGGCGGCATCCATGCGGCCACTGTAGTCGTTGTTGAACGGGTCAACCGCTACGCGCACCGTGCCGCGCTTCTTGCATTCCGCATAGAGCTGCTTGGAATCTTCGTAGTCGGCATGGTAGGTGAACGCCTTGCGGAAGTGGACTGCAGCTTCCTGCTGGGCGGCCTTCCCGCGCCCGTTCATCTTTTCAAGACCTGCGGCATAGTGCGATGCGGCAGCACTGTCGCGGGCGACCTTGATATCTTCGGGATTGACATCCACGCTCAGTTTGAGTTTGTCGTTACGGCGGGCAATAAGCTTCAGCTGCTTCGCGTAATCGGCCTTCTGCTCTTCCATAAACACGATCTTGTCCCAGCGCTTGGGGTTCGGGTCGTCGCGCTTCTTGAACATCGCAATCGTGTCGTTCTTTGCGGCAATCACGTCATCGAAGGTCTTGTTCAGAAACTCGATGGCGGGCTTGTAGTCGGGCTTGATTTTCAGGGCCTCGAGAGCCTCGGCAATAGCCTTGTCGTCCTTGCCATCGTTGTACGCCTTCTGCGCGCGGTTAAAGGCATCCACATGCGGGCCAGAAGAGGCGCACGACATAAACACGAACGCAGCGGAAGCGATTGCGGAAAGCCAAATCTTCTTCATTATTCAATAACTCCTTTGCAAGTCAGGCTCGCACGCCTATTTCAAGAATTCAAAAACAACCTTGCCGTCGATATCATGCGGACCATCGAAGGACTTCTCGTCGAAGCCGGGCTTGTCGCCAATCGCCTCGAGAATCGCCGTGCCGAGATCGCCCTTAGACCCCTTGAACGTCACGGAGTAGGTCACAACATCCTTTGCGGGCTGGGTCTGCGAATTTATAGTAACAACGCCCTTGAGCGCCTTCTCGAACGGAATCTTCTGGCTGCGGGCGGACTTCATCTTACGGAGTTCCACCACGAACTGCGAGCCGTTGTCGGCTGCGTTGATCCAGGCTTCCATCACCTGTTCCGAAAGCGTGCGGGCAGCAACGACGGCCGCCTTGTTGATGCCGCCATTGCGGGCGACTTCCTTGTTGTTAGCGACGGTGTGCACGCCGTTCGAGAACGCGGCAATCACCTCGCCCGAATTCACGTCGATAACCTCGACCCCTATCTGGAGCGAAGCCTTGATCTTGTTGCCCTTCACCTTCGTGTAGCTAGTCACCGCGACTTCACCGCGGGCAACGAAGTTCACACCTTCCTTCTCGGCATACTTCTTGACGGCAGCGCGGTCAGAAGGGTTCACGCCGGTCTTTGCCAGCGAGGGGGCCAGAGCAATATTGCGGGCCATGTCGGAAGACTTCACGTTGAACTGCTGCTTCACGAACTGCTGCTGGAACTTGTCGACAATCTGGGCGTCGGGAATCTTTGTCCAGATATCCTCGCTGTAGGTCGCCTCGGTCGTTACAGCAACCGTCTTCGCACGAGCCTTGGATGACTTACCCGATTCATCTTCGGCAGTACTTTCCGAAACAGTTTCCTCGCTTTCGGAATGAGTCAGTTCGGTGGTGACTTCAGCGCCCTTCTTTTCCCACGTGGTGAGCACGAAGGCGATGGAGGGGCGGGCCTTCTGCACGGCACCGTAACCGTTACCGGTCAGGTCGTAGGCAAACCCGAAGGAGGCCAAAGCAAAAATGGCGAAAAACGCCAAGGCAAAGTCGGATATCTTTTTCACAGATAAACCTCGCAATAAAAGAATTCTACTAGGTTTAATTTAACTTTTAGGAGCGAGCAAGTCAATAGGGGATATGCTACAAGGGAGGGCTCTTATGGTGCAAAAAAAAGATATCCCCGCACGGGGCGGGGATAAAAAAGAGAGTTTGAGGTCGCCACGGGGCTTGCGCCCCTCGCGATGATACTAATTAGCGATTGATGACGCGCACCTTCTTGAAGCCCTGGATATCCTTCACCATGTAGATGCCGGACTTCTGGAACTTGGCGGCGATAGCCTCGTTAACGCTCGTGCCAGCGGAGATTTCCACCTTGCCGAGGGACTTGCCCTGCATGTCAAACACCTGCACGGTACGAGCGATGTTGTTCATGCTGACCGGTCGGGCAATCACAGTCGTGCCCTCACCACCTTCGGAACCCGGTTCAGCAGTGGTGAAGACCAGCTTGACGTCACTAATCTTGACTGTACCTGTAGCTTGTCCCAAATTGATGGCAAACTGAGCGGCATCATCAGAATCTTCTTCCATAGCAAAGATAAATGTGTATTCCTGTTCCGTAGTGGTGATGTCAAATTCCTTAGTGGCGTATGCACCCCAGGGGTCTACGGATTGTTGGAAATTAACTTCAATCTTGCGATCTACATCAGCGCTAGCCTTAAAGGACAACTTGTACTTCATGCCCTTATCAAGAGCCAGATTGTACTGAACAAGCTGCGGCTGGTAACTTTCTGTACCAATAGTGGTAACATTAACCGTAGCCGTGCCACCAGAAACAGAAGTCTTTGCAGCAGAGTTACCCCAGTTTGTACCCTGACCCAGGAACCAAGATGCATCTTGGCTTGTAGAAATCACGCTGCTGCTCGGGAAATCACCATCCTTAAGAAGGTTCACTGTGGTTTCGCCAACCAATTCAAACTTGGCGACCACAGACTTATCCTTGTCCATGGTTACAGAGACAGTTTCGGTAGAGCCGGTAACAGCACCTTCCCAACCCACAAACTTCCAGCCTTCGTTAGCCTTGGCGGTGAGCTGTACAGTTGAGTTAGGAGCATAATAGTTAGCGCTGGGGCTCTTTGTCACAGTACCTGCAGCAGCCGGAGATGCAGTTACATTGAGGGCAAGTTCATCGGCACTGCCACCGATTTTCAGCAGGTTCTTCTTAACTTTAGCATAACCTTTTGCAGAGCCCGTATTTCCGGTGTAGGATTCAATTTTCATGGAAGCAACTTCATACAGTTTACCCATCTTCATACCCGCATCAGCCCATGCTTTGAAGTGCTTGGAAATAGAAATGGTACCCTTGGTGCGATGCTGGCTCGTATTCTTCGGGATGGACCAAAACTGCTTAAAGGTGCTGGTACCCGAAAGAGAAGGTTGGTTACGACGGTCGGTAGTATAGAAATCGTAGTCAATACCATCGATCGTTGCAGAACCATGCTTTACACCGCCCTGGGTAGGATTGTAGCTTCCGCGATCCTGGACAATGTAGTATTCAATTTCATTGCTGAAACCACTGGGAATGTCCTGCTGGTCGAAATAGCCCCAACCATAGACGCTGACATACTTCACGTTGTCAGAGGAGCTCCATTCCACTTCAAATTCGGAGGTAATATTACCCACATTCTGTACGGTAACACTGGAGTTAGACCCCCAACGCTTTCCGGTACGGGCCAACATGTTGATAGTACCCTGCCATTCAACTTCGAAAGCACCACCATTTTCTTCGCTTACGTTAAGCTTCATAGTTGCGCTACCGGCACCATCCTGGCTCCAGAGTTCGTAATCATAGCCACCAGCGGTACCCATTTTCTGGGATGTACCATTAGAGCAGGTAACGGTCTGTCCCCAGGAAACGGATGTAGAAATTGCGGCTATGGCAATCCCCATCTTGAGAATATTTTTAAAGCTCCTATTCATTTTCTAACTCCTGAATGTTTAGGTTCTGTTCCAAAGATATATCTGCCCATTCCAAATTGGAATAGTTACAACAAAAAGGCGTTGTTGTAAAAAACAACGCATAATAGGCAAAAATTGGCGATTTTAACGAAAATTCCCCACTTTCGCGGGGAACTTCGTTCAGGAGTATCTGAAGATTAAGCGTTTTTTACGGTGTAACCTTCACGCGGGCGAAGGTCTTGCCCTGCTTCACGAGATAGATACCCGTATTCTTGAACTTGGCCTTGATAGCAGAGGCAATCGTGGAGCCTGCCGGCACTTCGACGGCACCGAGAGTACGGCCCTGCATGTCGAACACCATGTACATGCCGTCCTTCATGTAGTCGAAGGCTGCAACCGGGAGGGCAACCGGGCCGCTGCTAGAGCTGAGGAAATTCCACCCGCCGCGGCTAGAGCTAGACTTGGCCACAGAAGAACTGGACTTCGGAGCCTCAGAAGAGCTAGACTTCGGAGCTTCGGCCTTGTCGGTCATGTTGAAGTAGGTGTAGTCCACGGAACCCGTAGCGTTGCCACCGGCTTCGGTCATGAGCATCACTTCGGTCACGTTACCGAACTTGAGCGAAGCGGATCCACCACCCTTCGAACCGCGGAGCTGCTTGGTCTGACCGGTGAAGAGTTCATCCCACTTCTTGAAGTGGGCGGAAATATCGATGTGGCCACAC
>JAGAAW010000046.1 GCA_017615055.1 Fibrobacter sp. | reverse complement strand
CGGTTCGGCTGGCCGGGGTCGAGGCCCATCACCTGGAAGTAGCCGGGCTTGTATTCGTAACCCATCACGATGGCGTTACTCTTGGTGTGCTTGGTGACGAGCCAGGTAAAGCGGGCGAGGTCTTCCTTGTTCTTCGGGAACTGGGCCTTGGTGACGCATTCAAACTTTTCGTAGGTGTCCACGTCGCGGTCCTGCACGAGCATGCCGCCGATGACGTGCTTGTACACCTTGCAGTGCGTGGCCTTCTTGATTTCGCCGACTTCGAGGAGGCGGATGTCCTTGGACTTGTTCTTGAGGAATTCGAGGGCGTCGTCGTCAAAAGCCGGAGCGAGGAGGATTTCCACGAACTTGCCCTTGAGGAACTCGGCCGTGTTGAGGTCGACCTTGCGGGTCACGGCGATCACGGAACCGAACGCCGACACCGGGTCGCCCGCCCAGGCGGCTTCCATGGCTTCGCGGAGGCTTTCGCCGGTGGCGAGTCCGCAGGGGTTCATGTGCTTCACGATCACGACTGCGTTGCCGTCGCTGAATTCGCGTGCCATCTCGAGGGCCGCGTCGGCGTCGACGATGTTGTTGTAAGAAAGTTCCTTGCCCCAGAGCTGCTTGGCGGTGGCGAGGCTTGCCTCGGTGCAGGTCGGGTCGCGGTAGAACACGGCGGACTGGTGGGAATTTTCACCGTAGCGCATCGGCACGGGATCAACGAATTTCAAAACGAGTTCTTCGGACATGATTTTTCCTTTGTGAATTTTACCGTTAAAAAATATAGAAATTTAGAGGCCCGGAATGTTCCTCGCAATTCGGGGTACGATAGGGAGCCGCGGATTTAATATATTTGGGAAAAAGGAGGAAAAGGATGTATTTTCCTAAAATTGCACGTCTCTTGACTTTATGTACCGCATTGCCCTTGACTTTCGCTGCCTGTGGCGATTCCAACTCGGCAAGTGCAGACCCCGAAGTGAACGAAGAATCTTCTGCTTCGATTCCTGGTTCGTCTGGCGCGGTTGACTCTTCGAATTCCAACTTGTCTTCCGGGGGCAACGCCTCCAGTCCCAGTTCGTCGGGCGAAAACGGCACCGGGACATCGTCCGGTATGTCTTCCGGAATCTCTTCTGGAACGTCTTCGCAGTCCGTGGACCTGTCTTCGTCCAGTGAACTTACCTTGGCGGAATCCTTTACCGACGCGCGTGACGGCAAGACCTACAAGCTCACGAATATCGGGACGCAGATATGGATGGCCGAAGACCTGAACTATGGCGACAGCAGTCTTTACGTCTATGCCGACGCCATGAAGGTTTGCCCGGATGATTTCCACCTGCCGAGCATTGCCGAGTTCAGGACGCTCGTAGAATACGCTGGTGGCGAGGAAGTGGCCGCCAAAAAGCTGAAGAGCACCACCGGGTGGCCTGTCAGCGATGCGTTCGGCGACTGGAACGGGACCGACGACTTCGGCTTCAACGCCAAGCCGATCACTCTCGGCAACGGTAAGGGCACCGACGAAAACTTCTGGAGTTCCGACCGCAATTACTCCAATTACGATACGCAAAACTTCTTCAAGCTCGATCCCTATCCGACTTCTGCGACATATCCGGATATTCCCCAGCCGAATGCCGGTGGTGAATATGCTCCCTTCTGCGAGGGAAGGGAATCCTCTTCGCCGACCAGGACTTGCTTTGTGAGTGCTGAGCCCGATACGAGACTTTCTGTGCGCTGCCTGAGCAACAAGCTGGTTTGCGGCGGCAGGACCATCGACTACTCCAAGCAGTTCTGCCAGGACGATGTGGCCTACGACCTTTGCCGTGGCCGCAGTTACGACGGTAAGGGCTACGTTTGCCGCGACAACAACCTGTATGAGCGCTCTACCGATTCCGTATACAAGTTCTCCTGGGTGGCGCTGCATCCCTTGAAGAGCTACGGCATCTTCCTGGATACGCGTGACAACCAGTATTACAAGACGATCGAGATCGATGGCGTGACCTGGTTTGCCGAAAACCTGAACTACGAAGTGGAAGGCTCCTTCTGCCATGAATACAACCCGATGCATTGCGACTTCTATGGCAGGATGTACTCGCAGAAGATTGCGCTGAACGGCGCCGATTCCGTGCCGGAAGACAAGGTGCAGGGAATTTGCCCCGAAGGGACGCATTTGCCGACCTATAAGGAATTCACGTCCCTGCTGGCAGAAAAGTACGACCTCCGTTCTAAGTATGTCGAAGACGACTTCAAGGGCTTTGTCGTCAAGGGCGGCGAAGACGAAGTCGGCTTCAGCTTGATCTATCCCGGCTATTGCGGCGACGAGGAAGAGTGCGGTTCCGAAGGTTCCTGGAAGAGGGTGAACCTCGAAACCATGCTGATTGGCTCCAATGCCGTATACGCGGATTTGGACTGGTATAACTCGGGCCTGTTCGCGACCACGTCGGTCCGAGACTATGACTTCGGTAGCATCCGCTGCGTTCTGGACTACTAGTTCCCGAAAAGAGCCTATAAACAAGACGCCCGCTCGTATCGAGCGGGTTGTTTTTTAATACATGCTTGCGGGCGGATTGTTGTCGTCCAGGCCGGGCAGGTTCGGGTTGGGCGGGAGGTTGTCGAGCGGGTCCTCGGGTTCCACGATCAGGTTGTAGTACACGTTGTTCTTGAGCTCGTCCTCGATGTAGAAGAGCGTGCCGCCCATGGCTGAGCCGCAACCGGCGCAGGCGCCCTGGTAGCGTATCTTGAGGCGGTTGTCTTCGGTGAGGTCGAGGATTTCCACGTCTCCGCCGTCGCCCTGCAGCATGCCGCGCACGGACTGGTGCAGCCAGGCCTCGATCTTCTCGATTTTCTCGTGCTTTGCAAGCGCGTTCCACTCGGCGTCCGCCTCGGCGCGGCCTTCGGCGGTCTGCGTGCGGTACTTGATGCGCTCCATCTTTTCGCGCACGAGGATGGCCGTTCCCTTCTTTTCGGGGTAGGTCTCGAGGATGCGCTTGATGAGCGTGTTCATCTGCTTGATTTCGGCCGCGGTCTCGGGGATGGCGCGCACGTCGGGCGTGTCGCGAAGCTCGAGTTCCAGGCTCTCGGCGGTGATGGCGCAGGCCTCTTCGACCGTCACCATCTGGATCTTTTTGCAGAACGTGTCGGCGAGGGCCGTGAAGATGGGTCCGCCGTAAGTGAAGAAGCGCGTCTCGAGAATCTTGTCGCATTCCGGGTCTATCATCAGGTAGACCTTCAGGCTGGACTCCTTGACGTCGACGAGGGCGAGGCCCTTTTCGTCGGCCTCGATCTGGAATATGGCCCCGCGGTACTTGGGCGCCTTCGCGACTTCCTGTACCTTCAGGGAAAGATTAGCACACAGTTCTTCACTCATGCGCGCAAATATAGAATATTAGAGGGTCTTTCAAAAAAAAGAGATGCCCGCCTAAAGCGGGCATGACAACTCTAGCGTTCTTTCGTCTATTTACTGTACGTCGACCGTCACCTTGTACATCGATTTGCCTCTATGCTTGGTGAGGCCGTCGGCAGGGGCGGTGATGACCTTGATGTTCTTCTTGGTCACGCCCTTCTGCTGCTGCAGCACCTTGAGCAGGTCGTCGTTCCTCTTTGCGGCGAGGTCGGCAAGTTCCTTGCGGAGGGCCTTCATGTCGATGCTGGAGGCATGTTCGTTGGCGTAGGCCTTGAAGGCGTCGTCGCCGTCCTTGATTTCGGCGATAGCGCGCTCGTCGAGCTCGGTCAGGGTTTCCTTGCCCTGCGTCTGCTTGTAGAACTCGGTCTTCAGCTTGGTCTGCTTGTAGTCGCTGGAAACTTTCTTGGGGTTGTAGTACTGCGTAAAGACGAGCTTGAGTTTCGGGTCCTTCACGAGGGCTTCCGTCATCTTGCTTGCCTTGGTGTACTGCTCGCTCGTGAACGTGGCGCTCATGGGGTCGATAACCACTTCGTCGTTCTTGCCGAGGTCAATGCCCACGGCGCCAGCACCGGCGGAGGCGACGTTGCCGACAATCTTGAGCGGGGAGAGGGCGACCTTGATGATAAGGTTCATCACGGTCTTCCAGACGATTTTAAGCACGGAGAATTCGGGGTCCTTCATGTTGCCCTGGACCGGCACGTCAAACTGGATCTTGTCGTCCTTGTCCTTGAGGATGTAGAGCCCCACCTTCATCGGAACCATGTATTCGGGGTCGACGCTGTCGTCCTTGTCGCCTACGTCGATGTTGTAGATGTCGATAGTGTTCTTGCTGTCGAGATTGAAGTTGTTGATCTTGTTCTCGCTCGCGAAGGCCATCGTGCCGGCCGAGAGCGGGTAGCCCGTGTAGTGGAGGCTGTAGTTGCTAAAATGCTTCAGCGCGAGGTTCTTGACGCTGATATAGGCGTCCATCGTGCCGATGTCGGAGAGGGCGCCCTTGTACTTGACGGTGACGCTTCCGCCGTCGGGGAAGGCCGCGGATACGTTCACGGTGCACGGGGTGTCGAAGTTGATGTTGGAACCGTTCACGGTAATGGCGCTGACGGTGTAGTTGAAGGGCTTGGAGATGGTCTGGTCGTTCGCGCTCACCTTGGTGTTGTGCACGTACAGCTTGCCGATCTTCGCAATCATCTTCTTGCCGGCGGGCTTGGCTTCTTCCTTGGGTTCTTCGGCCGGGGCGGCGCTGTCGGCTGCCGGGGCGGACTTCTTCATCAGCGGGGCGAGCAGCACGTCGATGTTCGTCTTGCCGTCCTTGTAGAGGTCGAGATGCGCGTAGGCGCCGTCGACGACGACCGAGTCGATGAGGAACTTGTTCTCGTTCAGGTTGGCCTGGCCGATGCCCACGCCTACGTGGTTCACGCCGATGGTCTTGCCGCTCGTTTCGGTAAGCACCACGTTGTCGACGGAAACGGTTCCGCTCACGTTGCTAGAGAGGATGTCGCCGAGGTTGCCCGCGACGGCGATGTCGGTAGAGACGCTGCCGCTAAAGTCCTTGTAGGCGATGAAGTCGTTCAGGTACGGCTTTCCGGCGGCGAGCGCGAAGTCCTTGAGCCCGACGTTCACCTTGAAGTCGTTCGTGGCCGCGTTGGCGGTCACCTTCACGTCGAGGTCGCCACCGTCGGCAAACTTGAGGCTCACGCCCACGTCGGTCTGCTTGTTGCTCAGGTACACGGCGGGAATCGCAACGCCGAAGTCCTTGATATGGATCTTGGAGCCGATTTTCTTGTCTTCGTAGATGATGTTGCCGTTCTCGAACACGATGTTCTTGACGGAAATGTTGACGGGGAGTTCCTTGGCGATTTCGGCCGCGTTGACCATGCCGGTATCGGCTGCCGCAGTGTCCTTCGCCACGGTATCGGTAGCGGCGGTGTCGGACTTGGCGAGGAAATCCAGGATGTCGCTAAAGTTGAACTTGTCGCCGTTCTGAGTCACGTGGACGTAGAGGCCCTTCATGTAGATTTCGCTTACGGCGGCCGTCTTCGAGAGGATCTTGAGCGGGTCCACGTTGATGCGGAACTTCTCGAACGAGACGAAGGGCGTGGTGCCGTCCTGTTCCATGAGGGCGAACGTGTCGACGTTCACGGTGAACGTGAACGGGTTCAGGCTTACGTTCTCGATGGCGACCTTTCTTCCGATGAATTCTTCGGAATGGGCGACGACATAGTCCTTGACGAATCCCGGGGCGAACTTGAGCGCCGCGATGATGAGGACGGCAAGGACGGCAATGACGATGGCGATAATCTTGATAGCTTTCTTCATGGCCGAAAATCTAGCAATATTGGGTCGCGGGGGCCGCACTCCGGGGGAGGATACGGGCGTAAACGGAATCTTGTTCGAAAAAAACGTCTTGCCTTGGCAAAAAAGTTATTCTTGTAACATGGATTGTAAACAAGAGTTTTCTATCCGCTATAACCATGTCGGTTACGGCGCCGGATTCCCCAAGGTGTTCTATGTGGCGATGCCCATGGACGTAGGTGTCCGTGAAGCGACGTTCCGGATTCTCGATGTCACGGGGATGGTGGTCCAGGAAGGCAGCCTTGCGCGTCGTGGCGATTGCGGTTATACCGAGGAGACCTTGTTCAAAGGCGATTTTACGGCGCTATCCGTTCCCGGGAAGTACAAGATTGCAGTACAGGTCCTCGGGACGGACGGAAACACGCTATACGAAGCCGAATCGTTCCTCTTTGAAATTTCCGATAATTTGTTCGAACGCGAACTCAGGGCGAACATCAAGTCGTTCTACTTCCAGAGAACGGGAGTCGAGTTGCCTGCGGAATTCGCCGGTAAGTGGGCGAGGCCCGCGGCACACATGGACGACAACCTGGAATTCCACCGCATCATGGACCGCGAAGGGACATGGAACGCGCATGGCGGATGGTACGATGCCGGCGATTACGGAAAGTACATCGTGAATGGCGGCGTGAGTGTCGCCACGCTCCTGCTCGCCTGCGAAATGTGCCCGTCTACGGCGGGAATCATGGGCGGTAACGGCTTTGTGCCGAGCTTTGAGCAGCCTTGCAGCCTGCTTGACGAAATCCGCTTCGAGCTTGAATTCTTCCTGCGCATGCAGGACAGCGACGGCGGAGTCTTTTTCAAGGTGACGCCGGACCACTGGGACGGTTTCGTGAAGCCTGTGGATTCCGACGTGATGCAGAAACGCTACATCATGGGCAAGTCCACCACGTCGACGCTCAACTTTGCGGGCGCGCTGGCCCAGGCGCACCGCGTGTACAAAGCCGCGGGCGGTACCGACAACGAATCCTTTGCCACGCGGTGCCTCGCCGCGAGCCTCCGCGCATACCGCTGGGCGCTCGAAAACCCGGCTGTCGAATGGCCGCACAATACCGAGGGCAGCGGAGGCTACGGCGACGAACACGTCGAAGACGAGTTCTTCTGGGCCCGCGCGATGCTGTACCGCGAACTCACGGACCTGTCCCCTCTGGGCGATGCTCCCGAGGCGCTCCTCATGCAGGACATGGCGAAGAATCCTGTCGAGGCCGGCCTTAGCTGGCGCGATACGCAGAACCTCGGCTGGATTGCGCTCGCCCTGAACGACGATACGTCCCCGGCCGCTGTCGCCCTGCGCGAAAAGGCCCGTGACGCCATTGTCAACGCCGCCGAGGCAATCCTTTCGCTACAGCGCGACGACGCCTACTCGCTTTCTATCCGCAAGTTCATGTGGGGGAGCAACGGCGAAATCGCGAACCATGCGCTCACGCTCCTTGTCGCCTACAGCTGGACGCACGACAGGCGCTACCGCGATGCCGCCGTGGAACTCGTGAACTTCGTCTATGGCCGCAACCCGGTGAACGTAAGCTTCGTGACCGGCTCCGCCTGGAGTTCGCCCGTCTTCCCGCACCACCGCATTTGCCATTCCGACGGAATCGTCGATCCCATCCCGGGCCTGCTCGTGGGTGGCATCAACAGCGACCGCCAGGACATGCACCGCAAGCCGCAATACCCGAGCGAACTGCCGGGATTCTCGTACACGGATGAACGCTGCTCGTTTGCGAGCAACGAGACTGCCATCAACTGGAACGCGCCGCTCACGGCCGTCCTCGCGATGCTTGTTTCACTCTAGGGATTATTTCTTGGCCGCTTCAGGCTTTTCGGGAGCGCTCTTCGTGGAGTCTCCCTTGTCTTTTGCCTGCTCGGCCTTGGACGTGTCCGCCTTCGCGGAATCGGGCTTGGCCGTCACGGAGTCCTTGGCGACCGTATCCTTCGCCGGTTCCGGGATATCCTTTTTCTGGAGGGCGCTCAAGTCGATGAACGGTTCGTCCTCGGCTTCGGCCTTGAGGTTGCGAATGCGCTTGTCGTAGGTGGTATCGGCCGCGGCGAGGGTATCCTTGCCCAAAAGGTCCCAGTGGGAGTGGGCGAGGGCCGCCCATTCGTGGAGCCAGTTCTTGCGGGATTCCCTGTTGAAAATCCAGGAATCGGCATAGTACTGGTGGTGCTGAATGTCGGCGGAAAGGTAGACAGGGCTTTCGCCCGAGAGTTCCGAGAAAATGCGGACGGCGCGCCTGGTCGCGGGGGCTGCGGTAATGAGCAGCACGGTGTCGGCATTGTGCAGCTTGAGCCAGGGAATGACGGTGTAGGCTTCGCTGATGGTGGAGGGGTCGTCGTGGCGGGCGAGGAATACGGCGGAACTGTCGAACATGCCGAGCCTCATGAAGTCTTCCGCGTAAAAGTCCGCGTTGCTCTTGTCGCGGTAAACCCTGCGCCCGAGAATGACGATGGAATCGATCTTGCCTTCGGACATGAGTTTTGCCGCGAAGTCGTCGCGTTCCAGGTCGGCGGTCTGCCCGTCCAGCAGCACGGCCCATTTCACGTGGGTGAATTCGTCGTTCTGCACGAGCCAGTAACCGCTCTTGGCGACGGTGACGTAGAAAACGACGACGAGGAATACGAACGCGATGGCGAGGATGCCAAAAAGTTTCTTGCGGTTCTTGCGGATACTCCGGTCTTTCATCAGGATTCTTGACATTTTCTTTGCCTTATTGGTCCTTGCGGTACAAGATAGCAGTTTCTCCGTCGCTGTAGTAGCGTTCGCGGTTGCCGTAAGCTTTGAATCCGTGGCGTTCGTAGAAGGCGCGGGCCTTCGCGTTGCCTTCGCGCACTTCGAGGAACATCTTGTCGCCTGCCGCGAAGTCGAGCCGCTCGAGGCCCGCCTGCAAAAGTTCCGTACCGATGCCCTTGCGCTGGGCCGTGGCCGCCGTCGCGATGCTCAGGAGCTCGGAGTCCGGGCCCATCAGGTGGAATACCGCGTAGCCAAGGATGTGGCCATTGGCCTCCTCGTACACGACGCACAGGGCGTAGCTTGCGTTGATTTCGGAGGTGAATTGCTTTTCGTTCCAGTCCTGGAAAGCGAGCTCGCGCTGGATGCCGAGTACCTGCGGCAGGTCGTCCGTTCTCATTGTGCGAATCGGCATCCGTGTGGCCCCTGTGCGGCGCGGTTACGCCTTGAGTTTCTCGAAGTACGAGGGCTGGATGTAGTTCGCTTCTTGGATGAGCGAAGGCTTCACGGTATCGAAGAGCGAGGCCCACATGCTGAGGGGCTTGCCCGTGTCGCCCGTGACCGTCGCCGCGATTTCGGCAAGGACGCCCTTCAGCGTCTCGTCTTCTTGGGCGGGGGCGTCGGCGACTACCGACTTGGGCTTGCCTGCGCGGAGGGCTTCGGCCACGTCGGCGGTCTCGATAAAGCTTTCCTTGCCGTCTTGGCGCAGGTACCAGTAGCCGTTGCGGGCGCGGATGACTACGGCGCTTTCGGGCTCGTTGCCCGCGAAGCATTGCAGTGCCTGCAACGTGGTAACTCCGTAGAGTTCGCGCTTGCCGCTAAAGCAGAGTCCCTGGCAGAAGGCGACACCGGTCCTGAGTCCGCTGAACGAGCCCGGCCCGAGAGTCACCATCACGCGCTTCACGTCGTCGAGCGTTGCGCCCATGCGGTTCAGCAGGTCGTCGAGCGTTCCGCCGAGCGTCTCGCCGCGGGCCTCGGGATTCACCGATTCCTCGTAGCGGTCCGCCGCAGCGAGCGCCATGGAGACGCCCTTCCGGGATGTATCTACGTACAAGTCAAGCTTCATCATTTTTTACGCATTATCGCTTGATCGCGATGCTCTTGTCGATAATGAGGTCGATGAGTTGGCTGTAGGTGATGCCGACGCAGGCGGCCTGCTGGGGCAAGAGCGACGTGGGAGTCATGCCCGGCAGCGTGTTCGTCTCGATGGCGAACAGTTCGCCGTCCTTCGTGATGCGGACATCGGTGCGGCTGTAGCCTGCGCCGCCGAGGGCGTAGTGGGCGTTCTTCACGAGTTCCTGGATACGCGCGGTGAGTTCCGGCGCAAATTCGGCAGGGGTCACTTCTTGGCATTCGCCGTTGTACTTCGCCTCGAAGTCGAAGTATTCGCGCGTCGTCATGCGCATTTCGGTGGGCGGGAGCGGCTTTTCGCCTTCGATATAGCCGCAGCTCGCTTCGCCGCCGGCAATGAACTTTTCGCAAAGCAGGCGGTTGGAATCCTTGAACAGGTCCTGCACAATCTTGCCGGCCTCGTCCATGTCCTTCGCGATGCCGATACCGATGCTGGAACCGCCCAGCGGATCCTTGATCACGAGCGGGAAGCCCAGTTCGTCGGCGACGCTCACGAGCGTGTCTCCCGTAAAGTCGTGCTTCCAGATAACGCGGTACGGCGGGGTCGGGATGCCGTTGGCCTTGTAGATTTCCTTCGACTTCACCTTGTCCATCGCGAGTGCCGATGCAAGGAGGCCGCAACCCGTGTAGGGGATGCCCCAGTTCTCGAGCATCGCCTGGATATGGCCGTCTTCGCCCCACTTGCCGTGCAGTGCCAAAAACGCGATATCGGCGGCCGGGAGTTCGGAGAGTGCCGGGGACTTCTTGGTGCAGGCGGCCGAGCCTTCGAGGCTACGGAAGTAGTTTACCGAGAAATTGTCCTTCTGGTACGGGGAGAGTTCGCGGGCGGACCAGTGCCAGGTACCGTCCTTGTCGATAAGTACGGGGTGTATGTTGTACCGTTCCGGATTCATGGCGCGGACAACTCCTGTGCCGCTGACTACGGAAACGTCATGTTCGGTGGACGGACCACCCATCAAAACGAGAACGCGCATGCGTGCCATCGTAAACCTCTTTGAAAAACCTATGCTGATAATGTAGTAAAAAAGGGGGTGTTGGTCTTTATTCCTGTTTAGAACATTGTTTGGGCTTCCTATAGGTTGCCTTGGGGGGCAAAGGTTTGTATCTTAACAGGGAAAGCGGTCTAAATAAGAGGTCCTTATGCGCGTTTTTATTACTGGCGGAACTGGTTTCATCGGGCACTATGTGGTCAAGGCCCTGTTGGAGAAAGACCACGAGGTCGTGATTGCCACGAGGCACCCCAACAAGGTGCCCTCCCTCAGGAGCCATGACAAGGTCAGCTTTGTCGAGGCCTCGCTTACGGACTTCGACAAGATGGCGGACGGGATGGTCGGTTGCGACGCCTGCATCCACATCGCCCTCGGGTGGGGCGATACCCCCTCGACTATGCTCATGAACGACACCCGTGCCACGGTCAACCTCCTCGAGATGGCCGCCCGCGCCGGTTGCCAGAAGTTCATCTATACGAGCAGTACTGCCGCGATGGGCCGTATGCGCCCCTCCATGCGCGAAGTCACCAGCAACCTCCCGATGGACCTGTACGGCGCCACCAAGGCGGCCGGAGAAGCCTTTGTGCTCGGTTTCCGTCGCGGTTACGGGACCCAGTTCCCCGAAGTCAAGATGAGCCGCAACATCATCCGTCCGGGCTACACGTTCGGCAACCCGGCGTTCAATGACGGCTGCTCCCAGCCGGACCGCCGCTTTTTCGACATGGCGCAGGCTGTCAAGGAAAACCGCGACATCCATATCATCAAAAACGACGGTACGCAGTTCATCCATGCGAGCCAGCAGGCCCAGCTGTACCTGAAAGTGCTCGAAAGCGACAAGAACGAGGAAATTTACCTCGGTCTCGGCTCCGTGTGGATCAGCTGGAAGGAAATCGCCGAAAAGATGATCGCCCTGCGTCCGGGCTGCAAGTCCAAAATCGTCGAATCCGACATGGGCTGGGGTGAAGAACCCATGCTGTTCGACGTTCAGAAGATCAAGGACCACTTCGGGCTTGTCTTCGACGCCCACGAATTCATGGACAGCCACATCAAGTGGACGTTCGACCACATCTAGAGCGTTTTACCGCATAAAAGGAGAACCGCCCCCGATGGGAGCGGTTCTTAATTTTTACGGCTAATACCTGATGTTTGGCTTGCAAACGCCTTTTAGAGCGTTTTAGCGACTTACATCTTCAACAGAATCTCACCGATCTGCACGGCGTTGAGAGCGGCGCCCTTGCGGATCTGGTCACCGGTGAGCCACAGCGTGTTGCTGTTCTCGTCGGCGAGGTCCTTGCGGATACGGCCCACGAAGATGTTGTCCTTGCCGGCGCTTTCGAGCGGCATCGGGTACACGTAGTTCTGCGGATCG
>JAGAAW010000045.1 GCA_017615055.1 Fibrobacter sp. | reverse complement strand
TACTTCCGCACTTTCGAACAGGAAGTCGATGCCCAGAACGGCAAGGAAGTCCGCGGTTACCACAAGCCGATTATGTTGGCTGGCGGTCTCGGCAACATCAAGCACCAGCATATCGAGAAGGGCCACATCGACCCGGGTGACCACCTGATTGTGCTCGGCGGTCCGGCAATGCTTATCGGCCTCGGTGGCGGTGCAGCCAGCTCCGTGCAGAACGGTGCCGGTAATGAATCTCTTGACTTTGCCTCCGTGCAGCGTGAAAACCCCGAAATGGAACGCCGCTGCCAGGAAGTCATCGACCGCTGCTGGGCGATGGACGAAGAAAACCCGATTACCTTTATTCACGACGTGGGTGCAGGTGGACTTTCGAACGCCTTCCCGGAACTGGTGAACGATGGAGGTCTCGGCGGTAAGTTTGAACTCCGCAACGTGCCCAACGACGAACCGGGTATGAGCCCCTTCGAAATCTGGAGTAACGAATCTCAGGAACGCTATGTGATTGCCATTGCCGGCGACAAACTGGATGTGTTCGACGCTATCTGTAAGCGTGAACGCTGCCCCTATGCCGTGGTGGGCGAAGCCATTCCTGAAAAGCACTTGACTTTGACCGACAAGCACTTCGGCACGACTCCGATTGACATGCCGCTGGGTGTGCTCCTTGGCAAGCCGCCCCGCATGATCCGCAACGAAAAGAGCCAGAAGCGTCCGCTCAATTCTACGGTGATTCCGATGAGCGAAGACATCAAGGAAATTGCACACCGCGTGCTCGCGAACCCCACCGTCGCCGACAAGACCTTCCTGATTTCTATCGGTGACCGCAGCGTGACGGGTATGATTTGCCGCGACCAGATGGTTGGCCCGTGGCAGGTGCCTGTAGCCGACTGCGCCGTGACCAGCGCAACGCTTGATTCTTACGAAGGTGAAGTCATGAGCATGGGCGAACGCGCCCCGATCGCTCTCATTTCTCCGGCTGCCGCAGCCCGTATGACGGTGGCCGAAGCTCTCACCAACATGGCTGCCGCCTACGTACCCGATATGGGACGTATCAACTTGTCTGCAAACTGGATGGCCACGCCGAACTACGAAGGCGACGGTGCTGACCTTTACGAAGCTGTGAAGGCTATCGGTATGGAACTCTGCCCGGCTCTCGGCATTACGATTCCGGTGGGTAAGGACTCCATGAGCATGAGCACCGTGTGGCAAGATGACAAGGGCAGCCACCGCGTGACGGCCCCGATTTCCTTGGTCATCAGTGCCTTTGCTCCCTGCGCCGACGTACGCAAGACTCTTACCCCGCAGCTTCGTGATGAATATGGAACCTGTCTTTTGCTCGTTGATTTGGGTCATGGCAAGAATCGTATGGGAGCTTCCATTGCTGCTCAGGTTTACAATAACCTTGGCGACGAGGCTCCTGATGTCGATTCTGCTCAGGAACTCCGTGCGTTCTTCAAGATTATCCAGAAACTCAATGCCGAAGGCAAAATTCTGGCTTACCACGACAAGAGTGATGGTGGTCTCTTTACGACGGTTGTCGAAATGGCTTTTGCCGGTCATGTGGGTGTAACGCTTGAATCTAGGAATCTCAAGGGTAGTCTCATCGACGCCCTCTTTAACGAAGAGCTGGGTGCCGTGCTTCAGGTGAGAAATTCTGATGTGAATGCTGTTATTAAGGAATTTTCCAGGTTGGATCTCGGAGATACTGTTTCTGTAATCGGTTGGCCCAACGGATCTTACCGCTTGGTTTTGACTATGGGCGGCTACGAGGAAGACCTTTCTGACCTTCGTGCTATCTGGAGTGACACAACCCGTCGCATCGCGGCTCTTCGTGACAATCCGAAATGTGCCGAAAGCGAATACAAGCTCAAACTGGAAAAGGACGACCCAGGTATCACGCCGAAGGTGACCTTCGATGTTGCGGCGTCTGCGAAGATTGTCAAGGACTACACTAGCCATCCGAAGATGGCAATTCTCCGCGAACAGGGCGTCAACGGCGAACTCGAAATGGCTGCCGCCTTCCAGAAGGCCGGCTTCGAATCCATTGACGTCCACATGACCGATATTCTCGAAGGCCGCGTCTCGCTCAAGGATTTCAACGGCCTTGTGGCTTGCGGTGGCTTCAGCTACGGTGACGTGCTCGGCGCTGGCGAAGGCTGGGCCAAGAGTATCCTCTTCAACCCGAAGGCCCGTAGCGAATTCGAGGCTTACTTCAACCGCAAGGATACCTTCACGCTCGGCGTCTGCAACGGCTGCCAGATGGTCTCTAACTTGAAGGAATTGATTCCGGGTGCCAAGCACTGGCCCCGCTTTGTGCAGAACACCTCCGAACGCTTCGAAGCCCGCTTCTGCAGCTTGATGGTCGAAGATACTCCGGCTGTGCTCCTCAAGGGCATGGCGGGCTCCGTGCTCCCCATTGCGGTGGCACACGGCGAAGGCCGTGCGGAATTCGGTAGCCGCGAAGCCGCCAAGGCTTGTCTCAATACCGATCTCGTGGCATTGCGCTATGTGGATGGCAACCATAATTACACCGTACGCTACCCGCTGAACCCCAACGGTTCCCCCTTCGGCATTACCGGCCTCTGCTCCGAAGACGGTCGTGCCTTGATTATGATGCCGCACCCCGAACGCGTGTTCCGTACTTGCCAGTACTCCTGGCATCCGGAGGATTGGGGTGAAGATGGTCCGTGGATGCAACTCTTCCGCAATGGACGCATTTTTGTCGGCTAATTTGTCCCAAAGTGCCCTTTTCGGATAATTTGTGCTTATATTTGTATCGTTATGAGAGCGATTGTCTTATTTGTCCTAGCATTGTGCATTCCTTCGTTTGCGACGTTTATCGCCGTCCTCGAGACGGTATCTATCGATAAGGCGTTGACTCCCGCGGAATGCCGTTTCTTGACTGATGAACTTCGTGCTCAGGCGGGCGCAGCTTTGCCTGCCTATATGAACTATACCATCATGACGCGCGAGAATATCAACGTGATGCTGCCTCCGGGCAAGTCCATCGAGGATTGCGAGGGGAGCTGCATTGCCGAGACGGGGCGCAATATCGCTGCCGACTACGTGGCTCAGGCGCGCGTGGGCAAGTTCGAGGACCGCCTCACACTTACAGTGGAACTCTATGCGACGGGTACGGGCAACCTTATCGGTAGCTTTACCGCCATGCAGAATACTGCCGTTGACCTGTGGAACAGCATCAAGGCGGATTCCAAGACGATGTTTGCCAAGGTGCAGGAGGCCATGCAACTGCAGGCAGCTCCTGCCCAGCCGCAACCGCAGTCGGGTTGGGAAGCCTCTCCGCTAAAGAACGGCACGGTGGAACCGCAGAAGCCCGCCGAACCTGTTGTCAAGAAGTTCTTCCGTGATAGCCGTGACGGGAATACGTACAAAGTAGTCGTCATTGGGAAAAAGGCCTGGATGGCGGAAAACCTCCGCTACAACGAAGGCGCAAGCGAATGCTACAATAACGACGATAGCAACTGCCGTATGTATGGCCGCTATTACACGTGGTCTCAGGCGATGGGCTTAGATTATAACTGCAATTCCAAGGTCTGCTCGGTCAAGAAGAGCGTCAAGACGAGGGGCGTCTGCCCTGTCGGCTGGCACATTCCCTCGATTATCGAGTGGCAGAACCTCGCCAAGTACGTGAAGGGCAAGGCACGCAGCAATGCCTCGCTGGTCCTCAAGTCTGACTTCGGTTGGAAAAAGCAGAACGGCACGAACGAATCCAAGTTCAATGTAATTCCTGCGGGTTACCGCTTCAACAGCGGGAACTTCATGGGCCTCGGCAAGACCGCCCGCTTCTGGTCTACGGCAGATCTCGGTGCAACTGAGGCTGTTAGCTGGGAACTGGCGGACAAGTCCAGCGACGGGTTCGTATACCACGAAGACTACAAGTCGAGCGAACTCAACGTCCGCTGCGTCTCCGACGACTAAAATTTCGGATATCCGTCTTTCAAACTTTCATCGTAATGCGCACGTTCACCACCGATAAACTTCGGGCGCGTGCGTGCCGCAATCAAAATCGCCTTGCCGATATGCGTCTGCTGCATGTGAACAGGGACTGCGACTTCTTTCAGGTGCATGCCGATGAGCGTTCCGCCGATGTCGAGGCCTGCGTCTGCTTTTATGTGCTCGATGGCGACGGGCTTTTCAAAAGCGCCGTAGCAGGCCGTTGCGAAGGACCCACCTGCCTTGGGCTGCGGGACAACGTTCACGATTTCTGCGTTCGGTACCGCCGCATGCTCAACGATGATGGCGCGGTTCAGGTGCTCGCAGCACTGCGCCGCAATATAGATGCCTAGGGGCTTGAATACGGACTGCAGTCCTTCGAGAATTGCCTTGCCGACTTCGGGCACGGAATGGCTGCCGATGTCGTTCCCGAGCGTAGAGCTCGTGCTGCAACCGACAACCACAATCTGGCCCGCCGTGAGGCGAGCTTTTTCCACAAGTTCCTTGGCGGCGTTCATCGCGTCGTTACGAATCTGTTCAACAACGTTCTTGTCGTCTATTTCGTATGTAATGCCTGCCATATCTTACCTTCCTCGTCATTCTGGAGCGGAACGCAGTGTAGCGATAGAATCCATGGACCCTATCGGTCATCCTACGGATTCCCTCCAGGGTGACAGTTGGTATTATTCCCACTCGATGGTTCCGGGCGGCTTGTGCGTCACGTCGTACCACAAACTTCCGGCACCTTCGGCTTCGAACTTGCGCCAAAGACCAGCGAGCATTCCCTGGTCGATTTCGGCGAAGTTTGCCGTCATGGCTTCGGTGGAGTTCACCGGGCGCATCACGATGCAGGGTTTGCCTGCCGTGCGGAGCGGGACGAGGACGACCGGCATCTGCCAAATCTTTTCGTACAGGTCGTTTGCCTGCAGGAATTCGGTGCAGATGTTGTCGAACTTGCGGAGCGTATCGAAGTTTTC
>JAGAAW010000044.1 GCA_017615055.1 Fibrobacter sp. | reverse complement strand
TCTGCACCGCGCTTGCGGCAACCGTCGGCACGGGTAACATCGAGGGTGTCGCGACCGCCAACGGCACGGGCGGCCCGGGTGCTCTCTTCTGGATGGAAGTCGCCGCATTCTTCGGCATGGCGACCAAGTACTCCGAAGGCCTGCTCGCGGTCAAGTACCGCAAGGTTGACAACGACGGAAAAGTTCTGGGCGGCCCCTTCTACTACATCGAGACCGGCATCAAGGAACGCTTCGGGCTCAACTTCAAGTGGCTCGCCGTGCTGTTCGCCGTGTTCGGCGTTCTCGCGGGCCTGCTCGGCATCGGTACCATCACGCAGGTGAACGGCATCACCTCGGCCATCGCGACCGTCATCCCGACGGGCGAGTTCATAAACATCGCCGGCAACTCCATCTCGTACTCCACCGCCATTGCAGGCCTGTTCTGTGCAGCATTCACCGCCAGCGTCATCATCGGCGGCTTAAAGCGCATCGCCAAGGTGGCACTCTACATCGTGCCGTTCATGGCCATCTTCTACATCGTCTTCTGCGTCCTCATCCTCGGTTTCAACTTCTCGAAGATTTCCGGCGCCATCGAGATCATCATCCAGGCTGCATTCAACCCGAGCGCCGTCACGGGCGGCGTTGTGGGCACCATCTTCATCGCCATGCAGAAGGGTATCGCCCGCGGTATCTTCAGTAACGAAGCGGGCCTCGGTTCGGCTCCTATCGCCGCTGCCGCCGCCAAGACCAAGGAACCTGTGCGTCAGGGTCTCGTCTGCATGACGGGTACGTTTATCGACACGATTGTCATCTGCTCCATGACGGGCCTTGCCATCGTGGTCACCGGCGCATGGACTCCGGAACTCGGGCTCCAGGGCGTGAACATCACCATGGAAGCGTTCTCCCGCGGCCTTTCGAACTTCCCGGGCGGCTCCGCTATCGCTCCGTTCATCCTGACCATCGCACTCGTGTTCTTCGCGTTCACGACCATCCTCGGCTGGGCATACTATTCTGAACGCTGCCTGGAATACCTCATCGGCCGCGGCAAGAAGAAGGCTATCCTCGCCTACCGCTGGGTATACGTTGCCGCCGTGTTCATCGGCCCCTACCTCACGGTGAGCGCCGTGTGGACGAGCGCAGACATCTTCAACGGGCTCATGGCATTCCCGAACCTCGTGGCACTTATTTTGCTCTCCGGCATTGTCGGCCGCGAAACGAAGAAGTACTTCGAAAAACTCGAGAAGGAGAGAGGGTAAGTTTACTACTTTCTCGCCATGGAACTTTCTGACGAAGAATTTTCAGCGTACGAAAAGGAAGTCGACCAGCTTAGCCTTGTCGACTTGTACAGGCGACTGGCGGAACTCCCCGAAGACCCGCGCGACGAGCGTAGGCAACTTGTCGAGTTCCGTATCGACGAACTGAAGGAATTGGCGTTCAAGGAACTTGACGAGCGGCTTGAGCGCGAATACCAGAGCAAGCCCCACGGGGGAATGCTCGCATTCAAGACATTCTGCGCGGTCCTTTTTGCAGGTGGAATCACCTACTACTATATGGTCGGCGACTCCGGCGAACTGCTCGCCGGAATAACTTCGCTTATCTCACTATCGCTATTCGGCATTTCGGCAATCATCGAGAAGCGCTTCCACGTTCTCGGAGACAGCGTTTACCACAAGGCAAGTCACCCCAAGATGTACTGGGCCAACGTGATTTGCTCTTTCGTATTGGGAATAATCTTCTTTGCCATCGCGCTGACGAATTACCTGGGCGTCTGGGCGCAACCGGGTTAATCAATAAATACTCCCGGACGGGGACTTATCTACCGGCCTATAGGCAAGGGAATCGAGCATCGTATTCAGCACCCACCCCATGCACGCGGGTTTCGTATCGCTGCAACCCCACTTCGAGCATCTTCCGTCGACAACAGACAAGAGCGAAAGCGTGTCCGCGCTCTTTACAATGCGGATGCTATCGCCGGTCTGCAAGTAGCACAGGACCTCCTGCCTATCCCTGAGTTTGTACACGGGGATATTGCCTTCCTTGTAACTACGGTAAGAAATAGCACAGCCAATCAGCACGGCAAATACTGCGAGTAGCGCGAATTTTTTGAGCATCGCCCCGCCTACCAGCCCATCATCTCGGCGATTTCTGCGCCGATGAGGCCATCTTGCATGGTCATGGAGAGGATGCGCTGTTCCAGGTCGCTCGGCGGATCCTGCGGGCCCGCATTTTTCGTGCCCGAGATGCCCGCGGCCTCTTGCAAAAGCAATTCGCCGAGGGCGGCATGCAATGCGAGCGACGCATCGATATACTTGAGGTGCGTCGGTTCCTCGAGGATAAAGTTCAGCGGTTTCTTTTCGGCGAGCACGCGACTAGCCGAAACGTTCGGACCGTATTCGTCCTCAACGCCCATGTTGGCAAGCACCGCGCCCGAGGCGAGTAGGGCTTCCACGATTTGCGGGCGGTCGAGCGCGCCCTTAACGCCCGTAGCAGTCACCACGAAATCGGCACCGCGCACGAGCGACGCGACCGCATCGAGGTCGTTGCAGTCCGTGACAGGCACGCCGTTTGCATCCAGGAACGCGCAGGAGCCTCGCGAGCAGTCCGTTACCACATGGACATCGGCACCCGAACGCAACAGCTGGAGCACGATACCCTGCCCCACCTTTCCGCTCCCGAACACGACAAACTTTTTGCCGTCGCAGAAATCGTGCCCGAGTTGGGCGAGTGCGCGCACGTAACCCTCGCCCGTCCCGAGGCAGGTTTCAATGCGTTTTACCACACCGCTATCGGCCACATACACCGGATGTTCGCACTTCTCGTAAAACTGCACGCCGCTGCGCGTGAGTTCCACAAACCCGAACCGCGGGTGGCATGCCGAAAACTGGCCTGCGCAATCCAGAACCAGGTCGAACCCGCGGCCTCTGGATTCCATCTCGAGCGCCTCTGGCAACCCGACTACGGGAATCCCGTTTTCACGCACAGTTTCCACGATACCCGGGTCGCAGGGCATCCCGCCGGCCACACCCACGACAAGATCGGCACCGCCCGCGATAAGCGCCCGGTATTCCAGCAGCGTATTGCGAAATACGGGTGTCGCCACCAATACACGGAGAGCCCGAAACGGCCTCGTACCCGACCATTCGGCAAAAAAAGCGGAAAGTGCCGGGTATTCACGTTTCTCGTAGGCGTCGTTCACAATCTCGTCGAAAATCATACCCCCAATATAGATAAATCCGCCCCAGGCCGAAAAGCCGGGGTAAAGTGCCCCGCAAAGCCTGTAAAATTTTAACAACACCCGCAAAAAAAAGGAACCCACCGGCATAGCCGGTGGTTCTTCATATGCGGGCCCTGCCCTAGGATACTAGCCACGCGTCACGTCACGTTGCACGTTCTGGCATCTGCGTATTGCCCCTACCGGCAGCCCGCAAGCGGGCTACATCTTC
>JAGAAW010000043.1 GCA_017615055.1 Fibrobacter sp. | reverse complement strand
GGCGGTTTAGCTCAGTGGTAGAGCACTGGAATCATAATCCATTGGTCCGGGGTTCAAATCCCTGAACCGCTATTAAAAAAAGAGGCGCATATGTCGAAACGAATTCTCGCAATTTCAATTCTGGCTATCGCCTCTTTTTTTGTTGCCTGTAATGACGACGATGCCAACCTGCCGCAGGTGCAGCAGGTGCAGTCGAGCCTCCCTAAATCCGTACCTATCGTGAACGTTGATCCGTTCACCGCCCCTGCAGAGCCCGTGGTGACGCAGGACCAGGCGAACAAGTACGTAAAGGCGAGTGCCGCCCTCGTGGAACTCGGCGTGAGCTGGTCCAAGAAGATCGAGGAAGCGAAGGAAGGCGAGAAGGTCCAGATTCTCGATGCCTACAACGTGGCCCGCGACCAGCTGTGTGCGCGCATCGGCCTCAAGGGAATTGCCGAATACAACTGGATTACCGAGGTTGCGCTCCCCAACCCGCGCAATATCCCGTTCTTCGAGGCCGCCGGCCTCAAGAAGTAACGATAAATTTTAAGTGGAAAAGTAAAGCCGCCTTCGAGGGCGGCTTTTTGATTTACCAGGCGATGTCGACTACGATGCGCCAGTAGTTGTCGGTATCGAACCTGTGCGAGTGTCCGCTCCCGCCTACGCCGAAGTTGAACTGGTATTCGGCGGAGAAGTGGCGTGTAATCTGCAGGCCAAGCCCGAGCCACACGGAGAACGTGAGGTCCTTTACACCATTGAATCGCGTCTTGACGTCGTCGAGGAACCCGAGTCCGAGTTGTTCCTTCGCCGCTTCCTTGATTTCTTCTTCCGTGCTCAGTTCCTTTTCGGATTCCGGGGCCTCTACCTTGTAGACTTCGAAGATGGGCTTGTGGAAGTTGAAGGTCTGGCTTATGAATGGCTTGAATATGGGAATGTAGGGCACGCCGAGCCGGAACGATATTGGGACATCGAGCCCGATGTTGTGATAGTAGATACTTACTTTATCTGTAAGAGCGAGGGTATCCTCGAGGGTGAATTTCTTGTAGTGGTAGAACGTGCCCATACCTATGCTGAACGCGCCGCCATCGTAGAAGTACCAGCGCAGGTAATAGGTGAGCCCGCCCTCGTAGCCGGTTTCGTCGTCGAGGTTGCGGATGCGGCCGTAGCCTTTCTGGTAGTAGCTGTGTTCGCCGAAGTTGCCGTAGGTGAATTCCATGACCTTGTAGAAGATGCGGTCCTTTTTCTTGGAACTGTCTGCCGGTGCGGAATCGGCGGCGGGTTGCGGGCATGCCGCGGGCTGTGCGACCGCGGTGTCGGCAGGCGGGTTTGCGGCGACCTGTTCTGCCGCGGGTTCCGCCTTTGCTGTATCTACCGGTGCGTCGGGTGCATCGGGCTTGGGCTCTTCCGTCGGGTGCATCTCGAGGATGGCGAATTCCTTGCTCGTGAAAGTCACGGTGTAGATGCACTTGCCTTCCACATTGCAACGCGCCTGCACGGAGTCAGCAATGGCACGGGCCATTTCTTCGCGCAGGAGCTGGGTACGGAACTTGAGGAGGCTATCGGCGTATGCCGTCTTGATGGCGATGACGCTGTCAATGGCGATAATGTCGCGGGTGTTCTGCTCGTGCGCCTTGCACTGGCAGGAGGATTCGGCAAGCTGGCAGAACGCCTTGCGGTCCGCCTCGGCCTTGGCGATGGAGTCGGCGCGTGCCTTTGCGAGTGCCACGCTATCGATGGCTGGCGCCTGTGCGGTAGAATCGGTCTTTGCTTGCGCGGAGTCGGTTGCTGCTGTAGCCTGCACGGAATCGGGTTTGGCCTGCGCGGCCGCTGCGGCGCGGACGGAGTCGGCACGGGTCATCTGCGGTTCGGCCTGTGCGGGTTTGGCATCGGCGGAGCAGGTGTTGCAACGTTCGGTGCATTCCTGCGACATAGGGGCGATGGGCAGCATGCTGCGGCGCCTCGTGAGCGAATCCACGGTCGTGTTTGCCGCACGGATGGCCTGGGGCTGCATCTTTAGGGCACGTTCGCTTGCGTCGGAAACACCCGAGAGCAGCTGGAGCTTGGTAAGCGTGGTGCGCCCCTTGTCCATAAACTTGTAGTATCCGTTATTGAAGGTGATGCTCCTGGCACAGGCGGCCTTGTCGCAGCCTACGAGGATTTCCTCGGCGAGCTTGCGCTTGCCGAGCTCTACGCCCATGTTCTTCGACTTTGCGCTATCGATGACAAACGGGCAGTTGCAGGTAGATTCGATCTTGTCGCAGTTCTCGGCACGGGTTTCACCGTGGCACGATACGCACAGGTCATAGCACATTGAGTCGGCGAGGGCGCCAGTCGCGAGGAAGCAGGCGAGGAATGCAATTGCAGGAAAAATCTTGAAAAAGTTTCGCATGGCAGACCCCCTAGAAGATGATGGCAAGGACGATGAACGCGATGGTGCCGATGGCGGACATCACGATGGGGAACACCGGGATGTTGCTTTCCGGTTTGGCGTTGTTGTCGCATTCGGGATTGGACTGCGCAGGTGCGGCTTCTTCTTTTGCAGGGGCGGCGCTCTCGGCCCCTTCGGCCTTTGCCTCGGGTGCCTTCGCGTTGTCTTCGTCGACGATTGCGGCGTCATTCTTGTTTGCACTGGCCGAACGGGGGGCTGCTATGGAATAGCATGCGAATACGCCCACGAGCAGGGCGATGGCGGAAAAAGTCGAAAATCTAGACATTATCATGCGCAGAATCCTCTGTACCTATATAACATAATTTAACACCTTTTGCGCTTTTGCGTACCGGGTAATTCGTGATTTTTCCCGTTCTTTGCGGTTTTGCTGCCGGCGTTGCGAACTTTTTACTCGAATTATGGCAAAAATTGGACCATTTGTTCGGATTTTTTTGACAAAGTTGGGGTGCAAGACGATAAGATAGTGATTGCCTGGGTTTTTGGCCAATTTCTAAAGTGACACTATTTGTCGCAGTTGGATGCTATATTATGGACAGGACGCTATTATGGTTAATAAGAACAAGGACCGTTCTTTTGAACGGATTGCGTACAGGTATTGGGAAAAGCTGGTTGGCGGGATTCTTGTCCCTGGTGAGCGGGGCTATGTGCCTTCTGAGGGGGAGATACTCGGTGCATACAACGAGCTCAAGGAACGGCACCCCGAATGCGAATGCTTTATACTCAGGACTGGTAAACGTTCGGGGGAATTCTACCAGCAAGGCGATAAAATCGCTGGTATCAGGATTGTTCGGCAGCTTGATTCGATCGGTTCCATCGAATTCCGGATATCGATCAACTTCTATATGCGCCTCGAAATCGAGGGGCTTTCACCATTTTTCCGGACGGAAGTGAATTGCGATCTGGCGCAGACAATAAGCAACTTCGAGGAATTCATCGACAGGTTTCCGTCGTATATGGAAGGGTTCGAAAAGAAGAAAATCGAATTCGAAAAAAAATGCAAGCTGGAAGATATGGCGAAGAACAGCATCCGGACGATTGTTTCGCAACTCCTTCCGCCAATGGGATACCGTTGGGACCTGGTCGAACGGGACAGGGACTATTTGCTCAAGATTGGAGGGCACGGAACCTGGATTGAGTTTAAGCTCAGCCGCAAGAATTTTACCACGCGGGTCGCGGAATTGCCCGATGTGCTCAGGCAGATAGAAGCCCTGAGCAAGAACATGACCTTTCCGATGAAAATAGAGATAATAAAGTAGGCAAGAGGAATATATGGCGGTAAGAATAAACGCGAATGAATTGGAAAAGCTGCTGGCGGCGACTCCCGCATCGCAGAACATAATGCTCACGGGCAAGCACGGGATTGGCAAGTCGCAGATCCTGGAGAGGTTCTTCACGTCGCGCGGAGAACGCGTGGTGATTCTGTTCCTCGGGCAGATGAGCGATCCGGGCGATTTGATTGGGCTTCCGCGGCTCGACGAGTTGAGCGGCAAGACGCATTTTATGCCGCCGTACTGGTTCCCGACGGACGGCAAGCCGGTGGTGCTGTTTTTGGACGAACTGAACCGCGCCCGCCCCGAGGTGTTGCAGACCATCATGGACCTGACGCTCAACCGGACTCTTGCGGGCCGCAAGTTGCCCGAGGGTTCTCGCGTGATTAGCGCGGTGAACGACGGCGAGGAATACCAGCTTACGGACTTGGACCCGGCGCTCGTGAGCCGTTTCAACATTTACGAGTTCAAGCCCACCGCACAGGAATGGCTCCTGTGGGCGGCAAAGGCGGGGCTCGATTCCCGCGTAATCGACTTCATCTCGGAAAACCCGGATATGCTCGACGGTGCCGCCTTTACCCGCGAGGACCAGGGGCTTGAAAAGTCGCCCGACCGCCGCGGATGGGAACGCGTCTCGAAGGTGTTGCAGACAAACGAAGTGACCCCGCTTTTAAAGACCGTCATTGCGGGCATCATCGGGATGCCTGCCGCATCGAAGTTTTTCGCGAACATCAACCAGAAAAAGCTCCCGAGCGCGAAGAATATTTTGCTCGGCGATTTCGCGAAGCAGAAGGCGGCAATCAAGAAGTGCACCACGCCGGAGCTTGCCTCCGTGAACGAGTCCGTGTTCCGCTTTATCGAGACGAAGGGCTATGACGCGAAGGACGAGGCGAAGGTGATAGAGAACTTCACCGCATACTTTGAATTCCTTTCGGGCGAAAAATTCCGCGAGGCGCAGGCGCATTTCGCGAACCTGTATTCCTCCTCGATGTACCCGGCCGCCATGACGCTTGTCATCATGAAGTGCCCTGAACTGTACAAGAAAATCACGCAATTCGTCCAGTCAATTTAAGGCTGGTGAGACTGCAAAACTGATACCTCCTTTTGTCATCTTGGAGGCCTCGAAGAGGCCGATAGGATCCATCGAGATTGAATAGATATGAACGCCTTGAACAGAATAAAGAAAATCGGCGAGCGGTGGTTCCTGACGGAGCCGCTGCTGTTTGCGGTTTACTGCAGTCACGAATTCGTGGAGAACAATTCGATTGAAGTGCCGATGAGAACCGGCAACATGAAGATTGAATTTGCCCCGAAAATCCTGGACAAGATTGCAGACGACGTGCTGGCGGAATACCTGAAAATCGAGATGTTCCGCATATTGCTCAAGCACCCCTACCAGCGACAGCCCTCTTTCGCCGCGAAGGCGCTGCTGACCATGGCGAGCAATATAACGATTGCGGACGTGTACGATGTATCGCGCGAAGTGAAGAAGCAGATGAGCGGCATGGAAATGAAGTTCCCCGGCGGGCTGTGTTTCGAGGAATACTACAACCTGCTCAAGCAGGATGTTACACCGAATTCCGGAAAGTCTGGCGGAGAGCCGCAACAATCGGGCGACAAGTCTGGGCAGGATGGCGATGGCTCCGGCAACGGCAATCAGGAAGGCGGCGAATCCGGACAACAGGGGGGCGACGGGAGCGGTTCGAAAGGCAAGTCGCGCGGTAGTTCTGGACAGAACGGCGGCGGCTCCGGTGGCAAGGGTTCGGGCGCTTCGGGTAATTCCGGCGCCGGCAATTCGCAGGAACATCGCGACTCGCAAATCTCGGAACTCTGGGAAGACAACGAGGAGGCGTGCTGCAGCATAAACGAGTTTATCGAAGTCGCCACCGCGAGCAACAACTGGGGCACCGTCGCGGGCAAGTTGCAGGGGCTTATCAAGGCAAGCCTGAAAGTCGACATGGACTACCGCAAGATGCTTAGTTTGTTCAAAACCTCGGTCATCTCGAGCAGGCGCCGCCTCACGCGCATGCGTCCCAACCGCCGCTCCGGTTTCGACGCGATGGGTAGCCGCTACGAACTCTCGACGAACTTGCTTATCGCAGTCGACGTGAGCGGTTCTGTCACCGACAGGAGCCTGCAGTTTTTCTTCTCGGTCATCAACCGCCTTTTCAAATACGGAGTCGAGAAACTGGACGTATTGCAGTTCGACGCCCAAATTCAGGGCGAAATTGAGCCGCTCAAGAAGGCACGCAAGACCGTGAAGATTATGGGCCGCGGCGGTACGAGTTTCCAGCCTGCAGCCGACTACTACTGCGAACACCCCGAATACGACGGGCTCATCTACTTTACCGACGGCTACGCCCCGCCCCCGGTATTCAACACTAAGCGCCCCATCGACGTGCTGTGGGTCATTTGCAGCAGGCAGTGCTACGCAGAGAACTCCACGTGGATCCGCAAAATCAAGCGCAATCGCGTCACCTTTATTCCGAGGAGTGAATGATGGACAAGAAGAAACTTCTAGAAACCTCGTACCACCTCCTGATGGACGAGTTCTGGCGCGGGCATACCATGGGGCTCGGCAAGTCGCACGAAAACGGGAGGGACCCGTACTGCAGGGACTACAAGATGGCTGCCTTCAAGATGACCGTCTTTGCGAACGGTGTCAAGGGTTATTATAACGATGTGACCCGGCGCCTCAAGGATTCGTGTGTCGGTATTGAGTTCAGGCCCAAGGCGTGGAGGGACCGCTCAAAAATGTGCATTGCGCTCTCCGTCAACTTTGCGACGGGAATAGGGCATGTTTTTTTTCAAAGCAAGATTGGCCTGCCCAAGGGCGATCATGTGCACATGATGTCGGAAGAAATCCGGGACGTAGATATCCTTGCCTCGCTCGAAGACATACGCGCCTTTCTCGATAAGTATCCGGAATACGAGAAGGAAGCCGAAGCGATTGCAGAAGAGAAGCGGATTGAGGAGATAAAGCAGAAGAAGCTTGCCGAGATGGCGTCCCAGAGCATCGAGGCCATTGTGCCGCAGATTATGTCGCAGTCGGGTTACGAGTGGATTTTGGATAGTGTGTACAAGGGGTGGGGCCGCGGTGGAATTCCGGAAAGCTACATTCTGCGTGTCAAGACAAAAAAGCACAAGATGATAGAGATTACCCTGAACAAGAACAATTTCGCGGAGAAGATTCCCGAAATCCTGAATGTGGTCAAGCAGATCGAGCAACTGCTGGAACAGACTCCCTTCGCCGTAAACATCGTCAATTACGGCCCGGGTACCCGCTGGATCAAGGGGACGGAAAACGTGAAGGAGTAAGCATGAAAAAACGAGCAGAACAAACAAAGACTATTTTCATCCTAGAGGTTTACGAGTTCGCACCCTGCGAAAGGCACGCATACCAGTTCCATAAGGAAAGGTACTGCCAGTGCGCAGGCCCGTGTTTTCTTACCTGGAAAAGAGGAGTCGGGTATTTCGAGACATTGCGTGATGCCGAAAAGTGCATCAAGAAAATCGTTCGTCGAAAACGCGATGACGTCTATGGTTTTGTCATCAAGGAAATGCCGCGGGATTGCCTTGTCTATACGTATGCGCCCCTTTCGATTCGGCGTTATCTGAAAGACGGTTCGCTATGGTGCACGGGCAGCGACAAGACTGCAAAATTCAAGGAAGGCGACCTCGTTGAGATAGACTATGACGACTATGTTGAGCTTGGGATTGTTCAAGGCTTTGACAATGCCGACTGCTCCTATACCGTGGTCACCTATAACCTGGACGAAAACGCTCCCTCCGAATTTTGCGGTCGTTTTGGCAATGCGGCCTATGTACTCCCGCCGTCTTTCCCTGTCCAGAAAAAGTACGCCGCGGCGCTCCGACGCGGGCTTAGGCAGGCGAAGAAGGAATCTATAGACGATCTCCCGTTCTAGGGAATGGCATTTGCCGCGATTGAATACGTAATAATTCATAAGATTGTGTGAATTAAATTTTACCAATATTCAAGCCAAAATCTAAATCACCCTGTTGCCGTATTTCTTCTCGAATCTATAATCAAAAAAAATAGCCAAGAAAATGAAAAATTTAGTAGCGTAAATGACACCATAGATTTAAAGATCCCCCCATAAAGAAAGCATTCGTTACGTCATCATTAGTCGCATACTGAATCTATATTGTAGCTATACAAACGCAAGCAAAGGAGTCTCACTATGTCTAGCGATAGAATTTGGTTCTTTTCCGAGGATGTCAATGTCTCGTGTTGCGAATGCGGGAAGGAGACTACTCTCAATCCGGATTTCGACGAGGTCGCGGGCGACTTGCGCCTGAATTTTGTCAAGGTTCGCTCCACGATTCCAGACAGCGGTACCTGCCCGCAGTGCGGCAACGAGATGGAAGTGGTTGTCACGTACTGGCGGCGCGAATTCTACTGCAAGAACAAGGACGGCAAGGAAGTCTGCCGGTATTTCAACCTTTGGCTCAAGGACGATTCGTCCGGGTGCTCTGTCGAGGGGCTGGAATCTCTGTACGAGACTTCCGCCCTGGATCATCCCGACGATCTTGCGCTCGATACTTCCAGCGCCCGGGAGCTTGTGGACCTGCTCTACAAAACGACCCGCGACGAGGCCTTGCTCGCTGTTGGTGAATCGCTGAAGAACGGGAACTCCGTGGAATCCGTGATTCCCGAACTCAAGCGGATTATCGACTCGCACGATGACGTGCTGAAGGATAAATACCTGTCGCAGTATCCGCTGTAATCGGCGCAGGAGGATCCCATGGGCAGTTCTGCAATCGACGTGGCGAAGCACCGCGAGCATCTCAAGCAGCTCATCAACAGGACCATCAATATTTATCCACAGAAAAACTTTTACGAGAGGAGGAAATATGACCCCTATTGCAGGTTTTGTGGATGATATGGTCGCGAAGGCGGACTGCGCGAAGCACCAGTATTGCCGGGGCTTTACCGGCTTTAATGACATCGACGACATGACGGACGGGATGAAGAAATACGGCCTGATTTTGCTTGCGGCGCAGCCCGGTGCGGGCAAGTTTATGTTCGCGCTCAACATGGCGGGGAACGCGGCCATCGATTACCATAGGCGTGTCGCGTTCTTCTGCATGGAAATGGACAGTGAACTTTTTGTGCAGAGTCTCGTTCGTTCGCGGGCGCGAATCCGGCACTCAGCCATACGCAACCACAGGATGACTTTCGCCGAGAAGGACCGTTTTGCGGCGACCGCCCAGATTGTCAAGGAGGCCCCGCTGCTTGTCGACGAGCGGCGTGACTGGGATGTTGCAGAACTCACGAGAACGGTGCGCGAGATGAACAGCGAACAGAAACTCGATCTCGTCGTTATCGATTACCTGCAGCTGGTGACATCGGATAAGGGCGACACCCGCGAAGAAAAGCTGGAGAATGTCGTCCGCGAGCTGAAGGCCCTCTCCTACGAGCTCCGCATTCCCATCATCGTTACCGCAATGCTCAGCCGCCATAACGAGAGGGATGCCGGCCGCCCGAAACTAAAGGATTTGCGTGAACTTGGCACCACCGTGCAGCTGATGGATTCCATCTGGATTCTGGACCGGCGCTACATACGAAAACACTGGAACGAGGACGAGCACCTGGCCGAACTTTACGTGGAAAAGGATTACGGTTACGTACCCCAGGATGGCAAACCGCGGGTAATTTTCCTAAAATGCTTCGCTGAATATTCGTTATACAGCGACATCGACGAGGACGAATCGAAGGGCGTTTACTGGGATTTCGCAATGACGCCGGAAGAAGATTCCGACCGGTAGGGTCGCTAAAACGTCCTTATGGACGCCCATCATTTTTCGGAAGTTCTCTGAAAATCCTTGAAGGTTGCGGTATAGGTGACTTTGCCGTTCGGGTCGTATTCTTTGTATGTACCGTCCTTTATTTTGAACGAGTCTTCCTCTTCGGCAATGGTTCCGGTAACTTCGACCTTAAGTTTCCCGTTGTCATAAAATTCCCTGTAGCGGCTAGGCAACTCTACGGAGATTGTTATGATTCCGGACTCGTTCCAAACGGTCTTGCCAACAAGTTTTTTTCCTTTATAATTTTTTTGTAGGGCTAATTTTCCGTTTACGTGATAGATTTTTTGGAAGCCATCCTGTACTTGAATTTTATTCTGTTCATCGTAATATAAAGTTCCCTTCATTTCAACGCTGGGTTTTCCGTTGTCATAATACCCTTTTGCGTAATTAGGGTAATTAATTTCTGCTGTTAGATTTCCGTTTTCGTTCCAGTGTTTGCCTGTGACGGAGCGCCTGTCCTTCCAGTCCGTCCGCTGGTTGATTTTTCCGTTTTCGAAATAAACTTCCGAGCGTCCGCTATCTACCTCGATAGAGCCATGGTCGTCCCTATAAAGGAGGCCTTTCTTTATTGTTTTGAGGCTTCCGTTGACCCAATACGTTTTGAAATATTTGGGGAAATTAAGTTCTACTGCCGGTATACCGTTTTCGTTCCATGTTTTGTTTGCAACAATCTGCCTGTTCTTCCAGTCGTTCCGTTGGTTGATTTTTCCGTTTTCGAAATAAGTTTCCGAGTGCCCGCTATCTACCTTGATAGAGCCACGATCATCCTTATAAAGGAAACCCGTCATTATTGTTTTGGGACTTCCATTGTTCCAATAATCCTTGTAATAGTTGGGAAAATCTATGTCTATTATTAACACCCCATTTCCGTTCCATTCTTTTTGCACAATAAGCTGTTTATCTTTCCAATCGTTCTGTTGCTTAATTTTCCCGTTTTCAAAATATATCTCCGAATGCCCGCTATCTACCTTGATAGAGCCATGGTCGTCCTTATAAAGGAGGCCTGTCATTATTGTTTTGGGGTTCCCGTTGTCCCAATACGCTTTGAGATATTTTGGAAAATTAAGTTCTACTGTTAGTATACCGTTTTCGTTCCATGTTTTGCTTGCGACAATCTGCCTGTTCTTCCAGTCGTTCCGTTCTTCGATTTTTCCGTTTTCGAAATACAACTCCGAGTGCCCGCTATCTACCTCGATAGCCCCTTGGTCGTCCTTATAAAGGAGGCCTGTCATTATGTTTTTTAATTTTCCGTTGTCCCAATATTCCTTAGCCGATTTTGGTAGGTATATGTCTTTTATCAATACTCCATTTTCGTTCCATTGCATGTTTGCAACGCCCTGCTTGCCAACCCAGTCGTTTTGCTGACTGATTTTCCCGTTTTCGAAATAAGTTTCCGAATGCCCGCTATCCACCTTGATAACGCCTTGGTCGTCCCAATAAAGGCGACCCGTTCCTATTTCTTTTGTTTTTCCATTATCCCAATATTCTTTGTAATAATTAGGGAAGCTCCATTCTTTTACTAGTACTCCGTTTTCATTCCATTGTTTGCTTGCAACGCCCTGCTTGCCCTTCCAGTCGTTTTGCTGATTGATTTTCCCGTTTTCGAAATACAACTCCGAGTGTCCGCTATCCACCTTGATAACGCCCTGGTCATCAATATAAAGGAGGCCCGTTGCAATTTGCATTAATTTCCCGTTGCTCCAATACTTTTTGACATGTTTTGGGAAATCCTGTTCTGCAAATAATGTTCCTTTCTCTATTCTGTAACGGGTACTTCCTTTTCTTAGTTCGTAGTTATTTTGCCCATCGAGCGAATCGTATGCGACGGAAGCAACGGTCTTGTACTGTCCGCCATCCTTTTGGAACAGCGTGTCAATCCTGCCGTCGGTCACGTGGTAGTAGCATTCTCCCGAAACGGATTCAAGAGTTTCCTTGAATACTGAACGGGCGAAATCCGGCATGCAAGAGACAAGGCTGTCTGCGACAGGCGTTCCGACCTTGAACAGGCTCGGATTTTCTTCCACCTTCGTTTGAACTGAAGAATTCGTACCGGCACAGCTGACCAAAGCCATCCCGATGAAAAAAGACAGAATGCCCTTGCACAATGTTTTCATAGACCCTTTCTCCAGAAAGACAATGTATCCACATTCGAAAATATATTTTTCAAGAGCAAGTCGGTCTTGTCAGGGTCACTAAAACTTCCCTATGGGGTAAAAAACTCGTATGGCTCCATCGATTTTGTAAGCCGATTGGCGGTTTTTACCTGAAAACGACAAAATCAAGACAGTATTTGTCGCATGCGCGATTTATCTTTACGGGAAAATGTGTAATGAGGAATACTTTGGGGAACCCCGCTTGCGTCATTAGTTGTCGCATTCTCAATCTATATTAAAAGTGTTAAAAAAAGTCGCGGGGGACTTTACGTTTTTGACTTTCGCGACGATATATAGTGGAGGATATTTTATGAGAAAAGATTATTTTAAGGGTGTATTGGGCTCGCTGCATGCGGACCGCTCCAGCAAAAAACTCACTCAGGATTTCGTGACGCTCAAGAGTTACGAGTACTGGATTCGCATGATGCGTATCTGCAAGAGCTATCCCGATGCGGACGACTGTATCGCGATTTTCCCGAAGGAGCGTGCCTCGCGCGTGCTGAAGGACCTCTCGGAGCATTTCCTGAAGCTCAACGAGGAAGAGGACCGCATCCCGGCATCCAACAAGAAGCGCTTCGTCAGGGAGGCGAACGGCAGCTATGCCGGCAAGCGTCTCCGCTGCGACGAGGACAACGAGGACATGAGCGTCGCCTACCAGCGCCGCGTTATGGCAGTCGTGCGCTTCAACGACGTGATTGATCGCTCGTGCTCCATCAAGGACATCAGCGACTATGTGCGCAACTACCTGTGCGGGGAGGGAATCTTTGACACGTCGTCGCAGAAGGTCTTCTACGAAAGTGCCACACGCGAGCTGGAAAACTTCCTGAAGGATAACACCGAGATTGATGACGGCTATTTCCGTCGCCTGAACATCGTGCAGAAGGCGTTCAACTTGAGCGACGACGAGATGGAAATCCTCATGTTCTCGTGGATTTTCTTCAACAAGGAGCAGTGCAGTTCGCTCTTGGACATGCTCGGTTCGCGCAGGTTCCGCGGGGCGGCGCTCCCGGATATTTTCCCGCAGCTCTATCCGGATATTGATTTTGAGAGTCTCGTATCGAACAAGGGCACGCTCAAGCAGATGGGAATCCTGGACGAGGACCTCGATATCTCCAAGCGCATCGGGATGTTCCTGGACGGGCATTCGGGTAACGACCTCGACAGCCTCTACTTCAGGGTATACGAGGGCGGCTGTGTCGCCTACAAGAAGCTCTGCCGCAAGAACCCGAAGGTGGAACTCGCTTTCAACATGCTCAAGCACCACAAGGTGGGCGATGGCCTGAACCTGTTCCTCTACGGTGTCGAGGGTACCGGCAAGACGGAACTCGCGAAGGCGATTGCGAAGGAGCTCAAGCGCCCGCTGGTGCTCACCAACATCAGTACCGAGGGTACCCACCGCGAAAGCAAGGAGAACTCGGTGGTGCGCAGCCGCATGGGGAGCATCCTCTATGCCGCCACCAAGTACCAGAAGAAGAAGGCCGTCCTCCTGGTCGACGAGGCCGACGTGATTCTCAACTGCTGTGAGAAGGGTGCGCTGAACTTTTTCCTGGAACAGATTAAGGTTCCGGTTATCTGGATTTCGAATACGGTAAACTGGATTGAGAATAGCACGCTTCGCCGTTTTGACTACTCCATCCATTTCGAGCGCCCCGATGCCGAAAAGCGCACGCAGGTGTGGGAATCGGTGGTGAGCGAGCATGGCGCGAAGTCCATCATTCCCGAAGACAAGGTGAAACTGTTTGCGGCTGAACTCCAGGTGACCGCGGGCGGTATCACGCAGGCGATTGTGGGCACCAAGAAGTTGCTGGAGGCGGGCTGCGATGTGGACCCGGTAAAGACCATCCGTACCATCGCGGAAGCGCAGGCGGAACTCCTGAAGCTCGATACGGAATATGCAAGCCGCGACAAGGAAACGCGTGCCCCCCGTTACCTGCTCGATGCCATCACTACCGATGCCGACATGCCGAAGGTGCTGAAGGTGATGAACACGTTCGATGCCAAGTGGAAGGAGATGAAGGAGGGCGATCGCCCCGATAGCCTGAACATCCTTCTCTACGGGCCTCCGGGCACCGGCAAGACGGAATTCGCGAAGCACCTCGCGCGTACGCTCGACCGCAAGCTCATCATCAAGAAGACGAGCGACCTGCTGAACTGCTATGTGGGCGAGACGGAGAAGGGCATCCGCAAGATGTTCAAGGAGGCCGAGGAGAAGAAGGCTATTCTCTTCCTCGACGAGGCCGACAGCCTTATCCGTGACCGTAACGGCGCGACCCACAACTGGGAAGTGACGCAGGTGAACGAGATGCTCACGCAGATGGAGAACTTCAAGGGTATCTTCATCGCGGCGACAAACTTCGACGGCACTCTCGATATGGCATCGCGCAGGCGCTTTGCGCTGAAGGTGAAGTTCGGCTACCTCAAGCCCGAAGGCATCGAGAAGTTGTGGCAGGCGTTCTTCCCGGGCGTTAATATGCCCGATGCCGTGCGCAATCTCCGCATGCTCACCCCGGGTGACTTCAATGCGGCCTACGGTACGCTCCGCTTCTACGACAAGAGCGAACTCACCGCCGATATCATCCTCGACGCGCTCAAGTCCGAGATTGCCTACAAGGATGGCCGCGAAGGACGCACGATGGGCCTGTAGTTGATTCGTGTAAAAAACGACGGTATTTGTCGCAAAAGAGAACTATTTTTTCACAAATAGTTCTTTTTGTTTATATTTAGGGAGAATATACCCTGGAGGAATTATGGCGGAGATGACCCGCGGCGAAAGGACGGTGCAGCTCTTTGCGAAGGTGATTTCGAACCCGAGCAAGAAATTCACCGTGAACGATCTGATGAACGCATTCAACATTCCCGACGAGGAGCGCCGTAACGTGCAACGCGACATGCGGTTCCTTTCGGAAATGGATGGCGGCCGGTATATCGCCTGCGAGAACGAGGGCCGCACTGCAGTTTACAGGTCTGCACTCCACAATGCCGAACGGCTCCTGTTCCCGAATTTCGAGAACACCATGCTGCATTTCGTTTTTTTGAAGCGTATCGCGAACATCTACCCCGCGACAAGCGAAATCATCACGCAGCTCCTGGAACGCATCGAGAAGAGCCTGCCTGCAAGCGAGCAGAAAACGCTCCAGCAACTCGGCGGCGAGCTCAATACGAAAATCCTCTTCATGGGCACGCCTCCCGATTTCGAGGAAGATGCGAGCGACAAGATCCGCACGATTCTCCAGGCGATTCATGAGCATCGCAAGATAAGCGTGACCTATCGCGAACGCAGCGATTCTGAGAGGCAGTCTACGCGCATTCCGCTGATGATTGTTATATACAAGGATGACCTCTATGTGGGCTGCCAGTCCGAAAAGCTCGAGGGTGTCACCTACACGCTCAAGTTCCGGCGTATCAAGAACGTGAAACTCACGCAGGAAACGTTTGTCGAGGACCCGAAAATCGTGGAGAAGTTGCGTAGGCAGGTGACATCGGGTGCGGCTTTTATGAGCGGGCAGGAACCGAAACTCCAGGATATAGAAATCGAGTTCGAGAGCCAGGCGCGCCTTTACCTCGAGGAAAACCCGTTCAACCGTTCCATGAACATCAGCAAGCCGAAAAATGGCAAGATTCTTGTGAAGATGAAGGCCGAGCTCAACCAGATTCTGGTGAACTGGGTCGTGTCTTTCTCGACGGTTGCGCGCGTTATCAAGCCCGCCCCGCTGCGCAAGCAACTTAAGGAATTCGCGGAATACCTGACAGAAACCTACGGCTAGGTCATACAGATTATAAGGAATAAACATGCCCAAACTTTTCACTAAATCTGCTTTTAACCATGCCGTAGAATGCCCGATGCGGGCATATTATTACCGTAACAGCAAGGATTATGCCTACCATTATGAAGGGCCGGATGGCATTGCCGAAGTCGGTGATCAGTTCGGCGCTCTGGCCTGTATTTACGAGGGCGTCCCTAGCGAGAATATTATTCAAAGGGGAGGGGCAAATCCGATTGAGGCGCAGGCGAAGTCGATTGCGGATACGCTTGAACTTTTGCGGAAAGAAAACGTAGATATCGGTGAAGCGGCCTTTGCGACAGATAAGTTCCTTGTCTATGTGGACATCCTCCACAAGCGGGGCGACGAACTTACTGTAATCGAAGTCAAGTCCAAGTGCATTGGTGCAGATGAACCGTTATATAAGTTTGACAAGAAGGGGAATATTTCTTCTAGCTATCGTGATAAAATTCTGGATGTGACCTTCCAGAAATACGTAATCCAGCAGTTCATCAAGACCCATAGCGAATTCTCGAACCTTAAGGTGCATGCCAAGCTGATGATGGTGAATTCCGGTGCCGCGTGCGATGTGGAATCGCTGAGTTCCCTTTTGCGCATAAAGTTCCTTGAAGGCGGCCATCGCGAAATAGAGTGCGCGCCGGATATTTGCGAAAAATTGAAAGGTAAAGGCCGTATCGACCGTATTATTGATGTCGATGAAGTCAGCGACAAGATTATCGCGGATGAAATCCCGAACATTGCGAAAGATTACTTTGACGGCTGTTTTGTAAAATTCGTTGAAAAAGTTGCGGATATGTATGTCAACAACCGCAAGGATTATAGCCTATGCCAGATTGGGACGGATTGCTTCAAGTGTCCTTTCCGCAATGAATCCGGCGATGATAAACTCGATGGTCGTGTCGAGTGCTTCCAGAACGTGTGCGGTGTCGATATTACTGGAAAGCCCGCCGTCACGAATGTGAAAGATTCGTCGAAAGGGCTCCCCGAAAGCCTTAAAAAAGACGCCTGGCTTAAACAAAAGAAGTTCTTCTTGACCGATATCGATGAACACGAATACGTTCCTGCCGAAAACGCAACGCCCGAGGCCTTCCAAAATCGCACGGAACTATCGACTGATGACCTCCGCTACCTGCACGTGCATAGCGCGAAGACGGGGAGCAGCGAGCCGACATTCCTTAAAGAGGCTGCAAAGAAAATTAAGTGGCCGTATCCGCTCCATTTTATCGACTTCGAGACATACCAGGGCGCTGTTCCGCTATTCAAGGGGAATCACCCTAACGAAGAAATTGCCTACCAGTTCTCGCACCATATCGCCTATGAAGATGGCACTTTTAGGCATGCCGGGGAATACATTTCGCTTGAGCCTGGCAAGTTCCCGAACTTCGAATTCGTCCGTAAGTTAAAAGCCGAGCTGGACGATGACGAAGGGGCCATTTACCGTTACGCCGATCATGAAAACAATATTCTCAATGCCATCCGAATGCAGTTGATGAATTCCAGTGAACCGGATAAGGATGACTTGATACGGTTTATTGAAAGCATTACGCACCCGACTGGGAGTTGCAAGGTTCCTTTTGAGAAAGGCACCCGAGACATGATAGACCTTAAGGAACTTGCCCAGAAGTACTTCTATCATCCGAGCATGGGTTCGTCGAATTCCATTAAGCAGGTGATGCCCGCAATTCTGCAGAGCGATCCGTATTTCCGTGAAAAGTACGGCGACAATATGGACCCCTATCACAACCTGCCTTCCTTGGAAAAGTTTGCCGCCGAAGTAAACAAGGATGAGTTCCCTGCCGACTTTGACGATTCCGATGTGTGGAATGCGGAGAAGCAAATCAACAGTGGCGGCATCAGCAAGCTGGACTATGTGCTGCTGCAGGCGGGCCGTTTCAACAAGCTGCACACCGAGGCTATTCGCAGGGCATCGCTCAAGTACTGCGAACTCGACACCTTGTCCATGGTCCGCATTTGGGAATATTTTAGGATTTCGACCAAGTAAGGCTCGCGAACGCCTCGAAATGCTCAAAAATGAGAAAATAGCTAGAAGCCCGACTCAGTCGGGCTTTTTCAGTTTTTTTATTTGACGCCAGATTTTTTGTGATTTTTAGGGTATATTAAAGTATTGAAAAGACATAAGGGAGCAACATAAATGGCATTTTTAGCGGCACGCGGCTAGAAGCGGTGTGGAATACGAATTCCGAGCAAAACGAGTTTATCCGGGACCTGGCCGAAAAGGTGAAAAACTGGCTAGACAAGGTTTATCGGGAACGGGCCGAGCGAGGCAGACATATTTAGTTGGCTTTAAAATCCGTATTTTTGCCGTTTTTCCTGAAAAACGGCTTTTTTTGTGTTTTTACAAAAAAATCTGACAGACACTTTACATTTTCTCCTTGTCTTTCGATAATAATTATGCGTATATTAGCATATATGCATAGACAAAAAATAATAGATAAGCACGGCAGCGGTGCTGCCCAAGCACAATGCCATTGACAGGAGGTCTTTTATGGCGACAATTCACATCGACGACTCGAAACCATTCCCGTATTTCCCGGCGGAGCCGAACAACAAGCGCGAAACCTTTGCGGATTTCTGCAAGCGGCAGGAGACGGGACTCAACATCGTCAGCGACGAGATGGAACAGGATAAGTGGGAGCAGGCAGAAATGCAGGAGCTCATGAAAAAGAGCTGCGAACGCAAGAAGGCGCTGTTCTATGACAACCTGGACTTGATTCTGCGCCATCGTGACGAGATCCGTGGGACCCCGCGGTATGCGAACATCGACGCGCATTATCTTGTGCGTGGAGGCGGCCTTTATGTGGGGCCATTATCTTTGACAAGGCGGTACAACTTTGCTGGCACTCCCGTCAACATCAACCTCAAGCTTTCTACGCTCCTTGAAGTTTGGGACAATGCCCAGTTCAAGGTGGAATGCGGTTGTGGTGGCACGGCTGTCATCCGCTCGTTTGTAGGTTCGCCCCTTTCGGGAGGCTCGCAGGCGACGGCGATTTGCCCCTGCTGCAAAAAGGAGATTCACGTCAGGAACCGTAACTTTGGCGGCTACTATGGTCTGCTGCGCATAATGATTGACAGGGATATTGAAAAGGTTGCAAGGAACATTGCTGCCAGGTGGACTCATGCCGAGGTGAATTACGGCAAGAAGGTCGCCGAAGGGAAAGACGCGAAATGGAACAAGGCGGGCTCCGAATTCTATGGCGACGGCGAATTCTGCAATCTCGAGACCATGATTAACGAATTGAAAATGAAGGAGTTCAAGGCGCAGTGCGAAGCGGAGAAATTGTGATAAAAATGCGACAGTAATTGTCGCATAGGTGAGGTATATTTATGAATTAGCAAAGGAGTTCCCATGTTTGAAAGAAAAAAGCCAGATGAATTTGAGGACTTGGCCGAAAAGGAAATGAGCAAGGCTTTCCGCTACTACAATTACGTGCGGGAATTTTACGGTTACCTGTGCGACTCGCTGGACCTGGTTTTCGAAGAAGGCTGCGACGAATTCGACCCGGCGCATGCTCCGGCCGAGAAGGAGTTCCTGCCTGCCAATGGAATCAATGAAAATTCGCCTGCCAAGGCGAAACTGGTTGACCAGGTGACACGGGCTATCCATGCCTATACAACTATGCGGACGATGATTGCAGTTCTCGATGAGCAGCGCATAGAGAAGGCGGAGCAGGAGCGGGGAATATTGCAGGATCCGCACAAGTTTGCGCTCACGAGCATTGCGGAATATTTTCCGACATCTTCGCTTTGGCACGAGTTTGACGAGCGTGCGCAAAAACAACTCGATAAATACGCAAACGACGCACAAAGTGCCGTGTTGCTGATGGATCCGCTTTCCCTTGAGTCCGCAATCCACAAGATTTTCGCGGAGCAGAAGGCTTGTCTTGAAAGATTCTTGCCAGAAAAAGTCAAGGAACTGGAAAATCTGCGGAATGAGATGGAAATGTCTTGTAATGGGAAAAAAGTTGACCGTAACAGCCAAGAATACGTAGACAGCATCATGGAACTCCTGATTAAGGACAGAGGCTGGCTCAAGGACCGAAGAAGAAGTAAACGTGAAGACGAACATCATCAAAACTTGCAACTCCTGTCGCGGAAAGTTCTGGCCAACGCCCGCTTTGAGCATAGCAAGGAAAACATCGACAAGCTGTTGCAATTGAACAAGCGGCTCATTGAACTGCAAGATGAATGTGCAAAGGTCACCTTCAACATGTACAAGGACATGATGGCGCTCATGGCGCAGGGTAAGACCTATTACAAGACCTTCTGCATAGAAACATCAATTATATATGAGTCCGAAGAAAATTGGGAAGGCGAAGTTTCTGGCCTTTACGATTCCTATGACAAGGCAAACTCTTTTGAAGTAGGCCTAAGCGACGCCCCCGGCAGGGTGCCAGCCGATTACAAGGAATTGAACGCCTGGCACGAGGATCTGAGCTGGAATATCGAGACGCTTGACCTACCGGAATTCAAGGACGAATATATCTGCTTTGCGATGCACAAGTTCTTTGCCGACGGAAAATACTCTCTGGAAGACGCCATGCGCATGAAACCGGAAGAATTTTACGTCCACACGGAAATTCACATTTAGAGGATTGTTTATGGTTTACTACACCGTTCCGAAGGAATATAGAGATTGCGATGACATGCTTGCCCATCTTTGCGAGGAGGGCTTGGCTAGGCGTATTCCGAATGCAGATGACGATACCCGTGCACGAGTCCAGCACGAACTGGCGATTATTAAGGAAAAATGCATTGCCGACTACATCCTGACGGCATGGGATATCGTCAAATACGCAAAGGAGCACGAAATCTATATCGGGCCGGGGCGTGGTGCGTCGCCATGTTCTCTTGTCAACTACCTCATCGGCATTACGGACATCAATCCGCTAAAATTCGGGTTGCCGTTTGCGCGTTTTGTGAATATCGAGCGTCGAGCGCTCGTATATATAGATATTGATGTGTCAAATTGCGAGGATCTCCAGCCTTACATAAGATTAAACAGTTTCCCGCTGCACATTGATATCCTTAAACTCGGCTGGTTGCAGGTGGTAAAGAATACGCTTGATTCCCTTAAAATAAAGGGAATAGCGCTTGACATTAACGATATTCCTTTGAATGACGCGGAAACATTGAATCTTTTTAAGCGCGGTGAAACGGCAGGAATTTTTCTGTTCCACTCGCCGCATATGCGCAAGTACCTTTGCCAAATGGAAAGTCCGAACTTCAATGATCTTGTTGCCCTGAACACCTTAGACGACCTTTTGCTAGATGAAAAAATTCCCGACTATATTGAGCGTAAAAGAGCAGTTGGACAAGTTGACTACTTCCATCCCGATCTCAAAAACATTTTATCGGAAACGCATGGTTTGTTGATTTATCAGGAACAGGCGATGCAGATCATCAGCAAAATGACCGGATTCTCGCTTGAGAAAGGTGACTTGATAAGGAGAATCTTGGCAAAAAGAAACCCGGAAAGAGTTGCCGCTGCCGAATCCGAGTTTATGAGCGCAAGTGCCGAGCATGGTTACGATCAGCAAACAAGTTTGCAAGTATGGGAATTCTTACGTCAGAACCCAGGAAGGCGATTCAACAAGAGCCACGTACTCGCATATACCTACCTCGCGTATCAAACCGCATACCTGAAAGCACATTACCACGAAGAGTATATGGCTGCATACGAGGCTTGCGAATATACGCGAATGATCGGTGAATTTGAATAAATATAGTGTGAGGTTTGCCATGACAAAACAATCTAAACCCAAATTCAAGAGCATGTTCATTCTGCATGTCTGTGAATATCGTGGCTACGATGACAAGCCAGCGTATTGTATTGACGATGAAGAAATTGAACGCTATGGCGGTGCCAGCCCAGGTATTGATATCTGGGAATCGGAAATCGGTTACTTTCAAACCTTGCGCGCGGCCGAAAATCGTATCAAAAGAATTTCGGGCGAAAATCGTGAAGACCTGTACACCTTTGTTATCGAGGAAAAGCCGCAGGAATGTATGATTCATATCGGCGATTACCTAACGATTCGGCGCTACCTGAAAGATGGCTCGCTTTGGCAGGTAAGCAATGTTTCTAGTATCCGGCATTACGACGGCAAGGACTATGAAATGGGTGATACCGGTTTTTACGGGCGCGACCTGAGAACCATTCCCTTCAAGGAAGGGGACATCGTCGAGATTGCGCGTAAGAATTTTGTTAAACTGGGGATTATCTGGGATTTGCCTGCCACGAAGAAGCAGATGAAGAAAATCTGGTCGAGATATATCAAGCGGGTGGGGCCCGATATTGCATGGATTCACCCCGACGATACTGATGACGGTTACACAATCGTTGATTATTCTGTGGGCAAAGATGGCGATATTGGCTTCGGGCATTTCCACCCCGCAGTGGTTGACGTGATGCCCCCTTCGCTCCCGGTGCCCAAGAAATTCGCACAGCAACTTCGCAAGTGTTTGAGGACTTTGAAAAAGGAAGAAGAGGAATACCTGCGCAAAAGGGAAAAGGAAAAACAGGAAGCGAATAAGGGAAAGTGAGGTTTTATGCGAAACGATTACATTTACCAGTTGGTGGCAACGATTCTTCCGAATGGCATTGACGGCGAAAAGGTCCAGCACGATCTTGGAATCTGGACAACGTTACGCGATGCCAAGAGGCAGATGAAGGAATTTGTGAAGGACGGCGATTTCTTTTGCCCCGTCTATTGCTATTCCATACAGTTCCTCCCGCTGAATAACGATTTGGATTACCAGTCCGAGCGCATGATAAACGTCTATTCACCCGATGGCAAGTTGCAAATCAAGGAATTCAACATGGTCTCATGCGGGGCAGAATGGAGCAGGGAACTTAATCTCAATATCCGTGCGTACGTTGATATGGGCCCTAAAAAGAAATCATACTTCATGCTTTACAATTATTGGCGCCCAGGGCCTGCGACCAAGTGCGCGCGAATATCTTTCTTGGAGCCGAAATATGAATTGGGCGCGTCGTATAACAAGTCAATTTGGGTTCTGGATGACCGCGAGAAAGAAACATTATGCGAATATCTAAAAACGCCGATAGAAGGGTGTAGTCGTGTCGGCGTACACAATGTTTGGCAAACTGCTATCTGGGCGTTCAACAACGAAGTCGAAGGTATCGATGAAAAACGCATGTTGCCACTCGACTTGCCCATGCCGGATTACAGGAGGCTCACCAATGAGTAAGAGAATGACAAGTTTTTTGATTTGGCGCGTGGTGCCGACAGAGAAGTTGCGCCTCGAAGGCGACAAAACACTGTGGACAGGCGTCAAGAAGCAGGAAGGCTTCGAAATCGATTATGGTCGCAAGGTTATTACGTTTGTGCCTGCGCGGGATGATTACGAGATTCCCGAATACACGCCGATGGTTGACTATTCCGAACTGGGCGATGTTCCCGTGTGGTCCATTTTCAAGGGAAAATTCGTCCATCTCTTTGACGTGTATCGTTTGATATATGCGTGGAAAGGCATAAATAATTGGGCCTTCAAGGACTTTGAGCTCATGGATTTCGTCGAGAAGCTGTTCGACTCCGTCATCGAGAAATACATGAATGCCCACTCCAAGGAAGTTACGGTGATTATTCCGGAAGGCAACATGTGCTACAACTTCATTGCAGAGAGAATTCTCGTCAAGGCGGATGAGGGCTTGTCCAGTAACGGGCGCCTAATCGAGGGGAGAATCCATGCGTTATGCCCTACGCAGGTGTACGATGCGATTGACGATGGCGACTCGAAGATAAGGGCGCTCTACGGTCGTGACTTTAACGAGGTCTTTCACAAGCTGGGGCCGACGGTGGGTGAAGAGATTGATGGGCTCTTTGATAGGAATACCATATTGGACAAGGATGTCCGCGACGCCGTGGACCTTACGCTGAAACACTGCAAGGAATTCTGGGCGGAAGACGCCAACAAGATAAATGGACGGCACGTCTTGATTCTGGGCCATCCGATGGGTGGCGCTAGCGATACAATCAATGACTTGATAAAGACCCTGAAACAGTGCTACGCCCCGAAAACCGTGACCGTGCTGCAGATGGTCGCGAGGGATAGAGGGTGATTTTTGAGGGGTAGTGTTACTACCCTTTTTTGTTATGTTTAGTGTGTCGATGCATAGCGGGGTTTAAGATTTTTGTCCCGCAACGCCTGTGCTACTTCTTGCGTTTTTTCGTCTCTTTTTTAGGGTGTTTAGACTCTAATTCGTTTGAAATAAGGTCCGCATATAATTCATAAAGTTTTATGACACATTTGGTGTCTGAAAAATCTTTATCAGAAAAGCCATAAGCAGCCATAACGGCTTTGTCATTTTCTTTATGGGCCTTACGTAGTTCTTCGGACATCCCAATTTCATTATATTGATCGGCTAAGCATGATTCTGGATACTTCGCTCGAGCATCTAAAATCATTTGAGCAGTCTCTTCAATGCGCTTTTGCTGTTTTGATGTTGGATTTGGCCATGGGAATGTGTTGTAAACAACATTGCCCGTGTATCGATAATCTGATTTCATTCTACCGCCAATAACGCGCATCCAGGCCATATGAACATTTGATGAAAGAATGCCAAAATGATAAAGAGATGCATTGGATATTATTGATGTTGCGTTCGATGCTATGATATCAGGCGAAACAAAGCCCATTGGTACATATTGTCTATTTTCCGATGAAGTACTAGGAATTAGAATGTATTCTTCGGTTGGTTGAGAAATAAAGAAGAAAAGATGGGGCGTATCTGCCTTTTTTCTTGTTTCTTCAGCGGTACTTTTCTGCCGGTATTCCTTCACCTTTTCTAGTTGTTTGAGTATAACAGGTTTTGTCCGATCTGCAGGTGTTGAATCTTTTAACCACAAACAATAACGAATCGTTCCGTTGATATATTCATCTGCGCCGACATATTGTTTGATGAATCTTTCTACAGAAGGATCCTTCTTTAGTATTTGCGTTCGTTCTTCAGCAGAGAGAATAAAACCTTTTCCCGTAGCTTTATTTCCCAAACGTATTTCAGGGACGTCGCACAATGGTTTTCCACGGCTATCGATTAAAAAATTGTACGAATCTATCAAATAAGGGCAGATATTCTTTGCCTCTATAATAGAGCCATCTTTTAAATAAATCTTTTTTGTTCTTTTATTGGAATTGTCCTCTGAATGATTTACGGAGAAACCGATAATTACACAGTGAACATGCGCTTTCAAATTGCTTTCGCTATCCCAGCGGAATGTTCTATAGGCATAGTCTATTTGAATGTTAAATTTATCGAGAAGAGTTCTCCAGATGGGTGCGACCTGCTCACCTTGAGAAATTGAATTTGTTGATACAAGGGCGCATTTTATATTTGTATTTTGAATGAATTCGGCTGCCTTGTAGTACCATCCCGCGACATAATCCATTGAATTTGAAAGTTTTATTTTTCCGAAAAGGTTTACAATTTCAGATTTTTGTGTTGCATTGCATTTGGATGCTCCTACAAATGGAGGGTTCCCTATGATATAGGTCAATTCGTCTTTCTTAACAACCGCATTCCAATCTGTGGTTAGGGCGTTGCCTTCGATAATGTTGGCATAACTCTTCAAAGGCAGCGAATCAAGATCTTTTTGTATAATGTTAGAGGTCTCTGCTAACATCTGATTTTCGGCAATCCATAAAGCCGTTTTTGCAACCACAGTCGCAAAGTCATTTATTTCTATTCCGTAGAATTGATGGATGCTTACAAATAATGAATCGTCAAAAATGTCAAATCGAGTGTGATCGTCAAATACAATTTTTAGACATTCATTTTCTAGACGACGCAAACACAAATAAGTTTCTGTAAGAAAGTTTCCACTCCCACAGGCCGGGTCAAAGAATCTTAGTAAGTGCAGTTTGTCTTGGAAAAGACTAATCTTTTTCAATTGATCCTTTCTAGTTGGAGAACTCTTTATTGTATTGAATTCATTTTTTAAATCGTCAAGGAATAAGGGGTCGATGACTTTATGTATGTTTTCAATACTAGTATAGTGCATCCCTCCTTCTCGACGGGTTTCGGGATTTAAAGTGCTTTCAAAAATTGCTCCAAATATTGTCGGACTAATGTCCGACCAATCAAAATCGTTGGAAGCGTGTTTTACCAATAAATCCTTTATCTCTTCAGTCAGTTGCGGAATTGTGGCGTCTTCTTCAGTAAACAATCCTCCGTTTACATAAGGAAATGCGGCAAGGGCTGGGTCAAGGTATTCGTCTCGCTCGCCTTTGTTTGGGTCTTGATCTAGTACATGGAATAATTCTAACAGTGCATTACGTAAATGTTTTGCGTCAAACTGTGATAGATAATCGCCAAAAATAGACTTACTTCCAAATATTCCTGCGTCTTCCGCATAAAGGCAGAAGACCAAACGAACGCAAAGCATATTGAGACTTTTTAATGTTGCGGGGCTAGGATCCTTCGCATCATGATATTGGGCGAGTATTAGGTCGTAAATTTTTCCAATGATGTCGCCAGCTTTTACTGAAACTTCAAATTCTTTGTTTAGGTGAATATTTTCGTTGTTAACGAGAAAGGAAAGCCTGTTGTATTCTTTTTCAATGTTTTCTAATAAAATTTCTTCGTGCGGTTTTTCAAGATTATCCATGTCATAGACAAAAAATGATTTGAAATTACATGTTACTATCCATCTAGGATGTTCAGAAAACTTTCGGCCTATAATATATCTGCGAGCTTGTTCAAAGGGATCTAAAAAAGATCCGTCAGATTGCTTTATAGGTTCGTTTAGATCTTTATCTATACTTTTTTGTTCTATTAATACTTTTGTAGACGGGATATATCCATCCGCAAAAGCTGCGTGATCTAGAAGAACCTTGTCTTCAAATCTTATAAATTCGGAAAAATCTTTTACGCCGAAAACGTTGCAAAGTAAATCACACCAAAACTTTTGACATTCGCCTTTTTCGTATCCCTTATTTTTCCATGTGGTGGAAAATTTCTTTGCGGCTCTTTGTTGTTCTTTTGGTGTCAGCATATTATGTGCATCCTTATCTGTGAGATAAGTTCTTATTGGATGCACTTGTGCTTTATGCCAAAACAAAAAGGCGTGGAGTCGCAGTGCCTATCTAGTCTGCGGGCTACCACACCCTTCTACACAATAAGCACAAACGACCCACGCCCCAGATGGGACGTGAGCGTTCGTCTTATCCTCGTGTAGATTGAAAGTGGTAGTTTCAGACTAGAGAATAAGAGACGAATCTCAAAAATTCCGGTCGCTCCGAACCATTCGGTCCGGGGCTATGTCGATGGTAATATATAATATTGAGGCCGGAAATGGGCTTTAAAAGCCCAGAATCGCTCAAAAAAGCCAAAGATGAACTAAAAAAGTTAATTTTATTAACTAAATCTATTGACTTTTGCCGCAAGAGGTGTTATATTTATTCGTACCTCAACCACACTCAAGGAGATTCAAAATGGTAACATCGTTCGGGAAATTTTTAAGGAATCTAAGGATGGACGTTGGTGAATTGCTACTTGATATGGCATCAAAGTTGCATGTATCGCCAGCATTTCTTTCCGGAGTAGAAAACGGAAAACGCAAGATTCCCGAAGGCTGGCTTGATAAGATTGTTGGTTTGTATGGACTTTCAGACGAACAAACAGCAAATATGAAGGACGCCTATTTTGATTCCAATAACAAGGTTGACATCGGATTAAACGAATTGCAGGATAATCAAAGGAATCTGGCAATCGCTTTTGCACGCAAGCTGGATTCTATGCCCGATAGTGATATCGCAGAAATTCTAAAAATATTGGATAAGGAGAAGAAATGAAAAACGAAAGTCGTAGAGCCAAAGGCATGTCAAGACGTGATATACGTGAACTAGCCAAAATGATTCGAAGGAAATGTGGCCTGGAACAAACTTACAAAGTTCCCGTATGCTGTTTCTTTGAATGGATCATGGAAAAACTATTTCCAGATTTCCAATGGGAAATTGTACCGGATTACACCATGACGGAAGAGGGCGTTACATTTTCTAACGCAAAAAAAGTTGAAATACGGCAGGATGTATATGTAGCTGCTTGTAATGGAGATGGTCGAGCTCGTTTTACCATTATGCACGAAGTAGGGCATTTTATCTTACATGGTCCTAACCGTGTAGCCCTTTGCAGATTGAGCCCCGGCGAAAGCATTCCGAAGTTCGAAGATCCTGAGTGGCAAGCAGATACATTTGCGTCAGAATTCTTGATGGATTACGATCTTGTTCAAGGGATGAATTACAAGCAGATTTCAGATGAATGCGGGGTCACTTATGGCGCTGCAAAAACAAGAATAGGGAAAATGCAAGGGAGGTGGATTGTGTAGAAAACCATGAAATTGCGTGATTGACTAACGGCAGTTCTGCGAAAACTGCTATTGAGTAATACATCAGCAAGTCCAAGTTAGCGATTAACGGGTTTGTCTTGATGTAGAACATTTTTCGGCCACGGTTGTGGCAAGGAGTTTTATGTCAAGGCAAAACTTGAACATGTTAATCTGTATTGTATTCTCCGCAAAGGAGGTGCAATATGGGAACCACTAAACCAGGTCGCTACATGAATACCAAGGGTAGCGCCAGAACCATGAGCCAGTTCTCGCTGGTACACGCATCGGAGGGAAAATTCACAAAGCCACAGAAATCAACTGAACTTTTGAAGCTTGCAGGTGGCGGTCATGGACAAAAAGGAATGGATCTTCTTGATAAATACGGCATTCCATATAATATTGTGAAGGTGTATTCCAACGGCGTTCGTGTCGGGAACATTCCTAGCCACAAAGAAAGGGCAAAACGCTCAGGAATAGGTCAGTCATGGTTCCCAGCATCATGGAGTGAAAAGACCATTAAACGAGCTGGGGAACACGTTGCTCAGTTGCACAGGAACCGTAATGTTCCAGATGGGAAGATTATGTACGGTACATTCAAGGGTGTCCGCATAGGTGTAATCAAGACTCATGGGCAAATTGCGACAGTATTTCCCGATAGTTATCAACCATAGGAGATAAATATGTTTGACAAAAATAAATTTAAAAGGTTGATTCAAGAACGAATTGACAATGACAATTTTATCGTAGCGGGTGATACGACCGCTTGGGAGAATTTGACAAATTTTCTTTCAGAAGATATTGTGTCATCAATCGCTTTCTTGGAAAATGAAGCGACTGCAGATGAGATATGCTGGGTCAGTGAGGTGTTTGACGACATCGCTGCTAAAACTCAGTCGAAGGATTTTGTAGAAGCGCTTCATAGAATTCATGACAAACTGCCTGAAGAGGAGAGGAAGTCTATTGAATCTAGCATAAAATTCGCTGAATTGGCGATTCAATAAAAAGAAAGGACCCAAGAAGGTTGCTGCGAACAATCCTGCTTGAGTCCAATCCCAGATATGCTAAAGCAAATCCTAGTTAGCGACTAACGTAGGTATTAATTTAGCATATCTATTCCGTAAAAACAAGTAAAAAATCAAATATGAGGAATAAATATGCGTATAAACGCCTTTGACGACGGCTTGCGTTCGGAATTGTTGGAACAAGCCTTTTATGACGGAATATTCGAAATTCCGCGCCTAGAACCATTGACCAAAATTATTGAGCCAAGCGGCTTGGTACCCTTTTCCAAACGAAAACTAGCCAAAAAACGGTTCGTTCATTATTATGAGCATGAAGCCCATTATCAAAAATTCACGAACCATCCAGAACTTTTCTTGGACGAACTATCACAGCATCCTGGCATAATCTCGCCAGACAATTCAATTTTGGTGGAGGCTCCGCTTTGTGCTCAAATCGCCAATCTTTTTATTTCACGCCGAAACGCCAGTTTTCTGCAACATAACGGAATCTATCAGGTTCCCAATGTGCGGTGGGGTGACGAGCGGACGTTTACGACAGTGGAATTGCCTGAGCCGATAGCTTTTGCCGGTATTCCGCGTAATTCCATTGTTGCTATCGGGACATATGGATGTTGCCAAACGCAAGATGAAAAACGGCTGATGCATTTGGGCATTATTGAAATGCTCAAGGTTCTCCATCCCTTGATTGTCGTCGTGTATGGTCCTATGCAGAAGGATGTGTTTTGTGACTTGTCCTATGAACCGAAATTCATTCGATTCGATAACTGGGATAAGGAACAACATTTACTGAAATCTCGTTAGACATTCGCTTGTTTTTCCGCCCTCCTTTTTGTATATTGTCTCCAACACCAGAAAGGGTGCTATTAGAAGATCGCTATCCGCGCAAGCGGGGCGGTCTTTTTTGCTTTAAAAAACGGAGACAAAATGGAAAAACAGACCAAGACCAAGCGTAAGCCGTTCAAGGACTGCATTGTGAAACCGGGCGAGAAGAGCCCGTACGCCAACCTGCTCGTGGACCTCGCCTTCAAGAAGGCGTTCAACCCCGACAAGCCCGTAAGCCGGCAGAACCTCGTGAATCTGCTGAACGACCTGCTGGAACCGCAACTCAAACGGCCGATTGTGAACGTGAAGACGCGAAATGTGGCTCACAACCTGAGCGGGAGTAAGGAATCCCGCACTGCTATTTTCGACCTGCACTGCGAGGATGATATGGGTAACCTCATCGAAATCGAGGTGCAAATTCGCAAGTTGAAGAACTTTCGCAAGCGTCTTGCATTCTATGCAAGCGAGATGGTCGTAAATCAATCGGAAACAGGGGCAGGTTGGAAATTCAACGTGAAACCGACCTACGTGATTGCGTTTGCCCGGCATAAGGTGTTTGACGACGAACGCATCATTCATCGTGCGACCGTTTGCGACCTGGAGACGGGCGAACAGTTTGTGGACACCTACAATTTCACTGCCATCGAACTTTCGAAGGTTCCCTTTTTCATTGAACTTGGCTCTTCCAGCATCCGCAAGTGGCTGTTCTTTTTCCGCTTTCTTGACAAGCTCAAGGAACTGCCCGCAGAACTCGATGAGAAAAAGTTCAAAAACTTGACAGAAAGTTCAAAAGTATCTAACTTCACCAAAGAAGAATACGAGGCCTACCAGAAAGTGTATCACAAGGAATGGGACCACAACGCCATGGTCGATGGCATTTTCGAGGAATTCGCGGACGAGATTAACGCGAAGGTTAACGAAAGTGTCTCTGAGCGCGAGCGGGAGATGGCGAAGGGATTGCGTGACGATAACGTTCCGATGGAGATTATTGTCCGCCGGACCGGCCTCTCCGAAGAAGAAATCCGCAAATTGTGAGAGTCGCGCCAACCAAATTGGTTTGATTTGGCATGAAAAATTATCGCATCTATTTTATACGACAGTAGTTGTCGCATAGCCTATGTATATTATCGGCAGACAAGGAGCCGATATGAGGTATAGGCAAGAGCTTGATTTAAGGCCGAAAAAGTTTATCGTCAAGGAAATCAAGTATTTCCACCCGAGCGGTTTGGGGATGCCGAATGGTCATGCCATTCAGCGGGGTGGCTTTATTCGCGAGTGCCAGTTGAATTCAGAAGCGTACGAATTCGACGAAACCATTCACCCAAAAGGCGATATGCAGCAGCGAGGGTGCCTTGGCGGGGTGATAGTCTGCCCGACGGATTTACAGTTCACGCCGGATTTGTCCGTGGCATCGAGCTTTTTGAAACATAATCAAGCACAGATTTTTCATCGCAGTTTCTGGACTCGTCTCTTCGGCAAGAAACGGGATGAGGTCGTTTTGGATTACAACGAATTCAGCCACGACTCTATTTTCAAGGGGCATTATCTAAACCGCGAAACGGGCGAAATGTATGACAGCCATTCCGCAACATTCGAAATAAGTGGACTTTCGTCAACAGAACTTCTCGCCTTGGCAAAAAGCCTGCTTGACGAGTGGCGTGGTCACAGGCTTGACAAGGAGTTGTTAATTAACGACCTGAATCGGCACAAGCATTATTTGGTATGTATTCAGGCCCAACCGCAGGTGCAAATTTCCGCAGCTCTTGACAATTCTGTCATTGATAATATCTCTAGACATTTCGGGCAGTTCGAATGTGCGGTGTTTCGCGAATTTCCGGACCATATCGAGGCTATGGGCGATGGTGTCTATAGCAAAATTCGAGAGTATGCAGAAAGTGAAGAATACAAAAATGCCGGCTTTGTACCGCAGATGTACCGGCGTGGATGGGATCGGAAACTGTATGCTGTGGCACTCAGGTTGCGCTATGCCGTAGCGAAGGGCGATAACTGCTATGTCCTTGTCAATGTGGAATGTAAGCCAGACTTTTTCAAAAATGTCCAGAAACTGGCCAAGGCGTTCAATCAGAAGTCTATTATTGTTAAGGATGCTGGTTCACAAGACGCATACAGCGTGGTGGGCAATTTTGATGCCATGCGGCGCGAGCCTGCCGGACGGTTTGTGGAGAACATTCCGCTGGCAGAAATATTGCAGCAATCGTCTAGCCCATTGGGAAAGCCTCTGAATTACGAGGACTTGCAGCAAAGGACTTATATGGATACTTGGGCAGGGCACAATAATATGGGCAAGTACATGATTTCGCAGATTACTCAGAAGATTATGGAAGAACTTGGATTTGAAACTAGTGCGGCAAAAAAGAACACTTAAAAAAGGAACTATATGCAGAACGAAAAAGATATTGATACGCAGTCACTGGTTGATGTGGTGACGGATTACGCCTTTGCGCTTGATACGCTAGACGATTACGATCACCAGAGGCTTACGCTCTGCAAAAGTACGGCCGCAGAAAAGTTTCATGCGACTTACGAGAACGCGATGTCTGCGATTCAGGGGCTCAAGGACAAGTTCGGTGGAAGCGAGTTGTTCGGGCGCGAGAAGGACGAATCCTTCAAGAGTAGCATCGGGCAGATTTACCAGACCTTTGGCGGTGTGGAACTTTACCCGAGTGTCGAGCAGAAGGCGGCGATGCTCCTTTATCTCGTTACGAAGAACCATTCGTTCAGCGACGGCAACAAGCGCATTGCGGCAACGCTCTTCCTGTGGTTTCTGCTGAATAACGGCATCTTGTACAAGGGTGATGGTTCCAAGCGAATCGCCGACGCGACGCTTGTGACCATGACGCTGATGATTGCAGAGAGCCGTCCCGAAGACATGGAAATGATGGTGAAGATTGTTGTTAATCTGATGGGGTGATGTGCGCAGCGAAAGGCAACTATGGATTTGCGGGGACATTCACGGCGAATTGTCCGGGCTTGTCCGGAATGCGGTGAATCGTGGGATATCGTGCACCGACATCCTGATTGTCGGTGATTTTGGTGCGGGTTTCGGTCGCCCGAAATCGATGGATGTTGTCTACGGCAAGGTGCGTGCATCACTTGAGAAAAACGACATTTGCATATGCACGATTCGCGGCAACCACGACGATCCTGCGTTTTTCGATGGAAAGCACGATTTTAAGCGACTGCATTTTCTGCCGGATCACTGCATAATCGAATTATGCGGCAAGAGGATTTACCCTGTTGGTGGGGCGGTTTCTGCCGATATTGACTTGGTCGATCCGCTGAGTCGCAAGTCACGGCGGATGATAAATGATTCCTTAATCAAGTTTGGGTCTTCTAAACGCGTCTGGTGGACAGATGAGGCCCCTTCGACTGGTTCGGTCCCTTCGGCGAGCTCAGGGACCTTATTTCCTGAAAGGGTTGATATTGTTGTGTCGCATGAGGCGCCGCTTTCTTTTGAGCCGCCCCTTATGCGAGCAGACCATGTGCGTGATGAAACCTGGCTAAAAATTGTTGAATCTCGCAAATATCTGGATTATGTTTTGCAGACTGTCAAGCCAACTTTGTGGTTTTATGGGCATTATCACTGCCATTACGAAGGTGACGTGGAATTTGCCGCCAAAAATGGCGAAGAGGCCCCGCGCAAGACCCACTACCAATGCCTAGATATCGCGGAAATGACGCGGGTTGTTTAAAACTGCAATATGCGTCAGTAGTTGTCGCATAGTAAGTATATATTTATGAATAGCGCTTACCAAGGAGTCGCTATGAATCGTAATGTGTACATGATGGATAGGCATACGGACTGGAAAGTTCTTGAGGAATTCTACAAGGACGTTGAAGGCGGCTTGGAAAAAGTTGAGAAGATGAAGCGGTATTGCGACGCCAAAGACGACAAGGATGATGCTGCGCCTTATTCCACGTATGAGATGCGCTATGCAGAAGTAAATGAGGAATTTCTGTTTGATCGTCAAATAAAGTTGAACGAGGAATTCGTTTGGACCGAAGAAAAACTTGACAAGTTGATTCGGCTCGACCAGCACATCCGCAAACTGGAATACGAAATGTACCAGAAGTTCGTCGAGATTAAGCGGAATCTGGACGGCCTCATTGCGCAAGGGTTCGATTTTTACAAGGATTACCAAGTTACGTGCGAAATCCGCTACGATATAATGTACATCGATGATGATGAACACGAACAGAAATACGACTGGCTTTGCAGCTTGTTGCAGGATTATGCGGATATGCGCGCACTCGAATGGTTTACCTTTGGCGATGGTGAAGAACCGGAAGACCCGCGCGATAACGAGAAATACATTTTCGAAGCTTGGGGCAAATGGCTGAAATACGACTATTTCGTGAAAAACGGAATGACGATATTCCTGTGCCACTTGATGGATGACCTACACCATAGTCTCTATTCCTACAGCGATATCGTGAATATGGACCTAGGGTGTTTTTACCTCAACTATGATATTTCTCTTTAGAAAGTGGATTTTGTTAAGGAATGGGGTTTCAAATGCGGACGATTCAGCAGATAAAGGATGACATTTTAGCCGTTCAGAAAGAACTGGCGGTTTTTGAGGGCAAGCGCGCGTTGTTGCGCAAGATGCACCTTGAACTGGTTTCTTTTTGCTGGTTTGACGGGATGGAGATTGATCACGATTCCGTGCCGGTGACCTGCCCGGACCTCGACGGCATCGATAACGAGATTAAGGCAGCAATCGTTGCGATTGATCTATATAGCCGAACTATTACTGCCATGGAACGGTTGTGCAACATGATTTCCGATGATTACGGAAAGAGATTTGCCGATACGGAAGATGAATTTGCATTTTTCGCAAAGAACGAAAATGACCCTGAGGAAAAGAATCGTGAGGTAATCAAGGGATTTCAGAAAATCAGGAATTTTTTCCCATCGGCCGGTGAGGATTGTGCTCTTTGGGAAGGTTTTTATGCAAATGATAAAGAGACGCTGTACGATTTATTGGCGAAAGCGGATGAAGCGATTGCTCAAGGCAAGGGCCGGGAACTCCGGCGCATTCTGACCGATGTGTTTAGGCAGCAGGCAACGATGCTAAAACGCCAGGTTGAGGAACACCTTCGCACCTTGAAAGTTGAGCGGGACCAACTGGCTATCGAATTGCCGAATATTAGCACCTGGGACGTTGCCGCAAAGTGTGGCAAGCCTTATTGGGTCGAGGTGAGCGGTTCCGAAAAGTTGTTTTTAGAATACAATGCTTTCCCGATACCGGGTTTCTATGCACATGGTTTTGTTACGCAACCGATAGACTCTTTTGATGACGATATGTTCCATTACAAGCGTTTTTATGATGATGACGACGAGTTGTCTACGATGCGGATTTTCGGTTTCAGTTCTAGAGAAGAATTTGAAGGCGTGGTGAAGCACTGGGAAGTTTCTAACGAGCAGACCGATGAAAAGACGTGGGCAGAATGGATTATATCGGAAATTGACGACGATGTTTATTACAGCGTGCCTAACGAATTGCTCCCGCAGTGGAAAGAGGCTCTTGATAAGGCGGTGTCTATCCTTGAAAAAGAGAACAATGAATCGTGGCTAGTTCGGATGTGGGAAGGATTGCTCAAACTGCCCGTGTTAGAACTGAGAAAAGTTTAAAAGATCCCCGCTTTTATAAGCGGGCATCTTTGTTGTGTGAGGTGTGCTATGCAACTCGCGTGACGCCGGGGCCCGTGATCTTGCTGTGGCCTTTTTGTCCGGCGACGTGATCCAGCATAATTTTCTGGTTGATGCTGTTCACGACGGATTCGACGTGCGTGATGATTCCGAGCATCTTGCCCTGGCGCTGCTGGCTCTTGAGACAGTTCATGACATCTTCGAGGGTCGCGTCGTCCAGGGTGCCGAAACCTTCATCCATGAACAGCGATTCCACGCGTACGTTACGGCTTGCGAAGTCAGCGATGCCGAGGGCGAGCGAGAGACTCACCAGGAACTTCTCGCCTCCGGAGAGGTTCGTCGTCCTGCGGTCCACATCGAGTTCCGCATCGTTCACCTTGAAGCCCAGGTTACCGTCTGCGACGAGCCTGAAACGGTCCTTGATGGTTTGCAAGTGCTTGTTCGCGAGCTTGAGCAGCGACTTGAAGGTAAGCCCCTGCACGAATGTCGCGAAGTCATCGCCGCTCATTACGCCGAACCAGCTGCCCATTGTTTCCCAGCGGTTGAACTCGGCGGTTTTCTCGTCAAGATCCTTCTGGAGTTCCTGCAGTTTGGCGGAATTCTTCTTGAATTCTGCCATACGTGCCCTTGCTGCGCCGGAATCTTCCAGCAGTTTGCTGAGCTCCTTTTCTACGGCGGCTTTCCCATCGGTAAGTGCCTGCAGGGGAGTCTCGTCGGAGCGTTCCGCCTTTACTTTTTCAAGCGCATCGATGGCAGCCTGCAACTTGCCCTTTGCGGTAGCAAGCGCTTCGTCAATAGATTTCTTCTTCGTCTGCAGCCGTAAGAATTCCTCTTCGGGCATGTTTGCCGCCAGGAATGCGGCTTCATCGGCGAAGCCCTTCGCTTCGATGGCGTTCTTGAAGTTCTCGATGGCTTTTTCGATACTGGCCGCGGTCTTTACGAGCGATTCCTGAAGCGACTTGATTTTCGTATTCAGGGTATTGCTCTCGTTTTCGGCTTCGCGGAATGCCTTGTCGGCAGTATTGAAGGCTGCTTCTGCGTTGTTCTTGCGGTCATTCGCTTCCTTCGCGGTTGCTTCCACGTCCTTGTCGCTGAACTTTTCGGTACGGGTGCTACGCAATTCGTCCAGCTTTTTTACGGCATCATCGTATGCTGCCGTTTCGGTCGCGAGGGAATCCTTTTCCTTTTTCACCGCTTCGCCGAACACTTTCTCGTTGTTGCGTGCGAGTTCGAGATCCTTTGAAAGGGTGTCGAGCTGCGTCTTGAGTGCCTCGAACTGCTGCTTGCGCGTTTTCAGGTTGGCGAGAATACTGTCCGCATTTTCAAGATCGAATTCTGCCCAGGGTTTCCAGAGATTCGTTACGTTTTCGATGGCCTCGTTTTTCTGGCGGGTCAGGGATTCGATATTCTCGGTGGCTGCATTGCCGGCAGTAAATGCGCGGCTCTTGGCTGTTTCGCATTGGCCAAGTTTCGCATCTACATCCTGCATCTTCTTGTTCAGTTCACGGATCTTTTCGGCAGTACTGCTCACGCCGGATTCATCGGCGGGTGCATTTTCAGCATGGTCGCAGGCGGGGTGGTCCTTGGATCCGCAAACCGGGCACGCTTCACCTTCGGTGAGGTGCTTCTGGATTACGTTGGCAAGCGCGAGGACATCGTTCCTGAACAGTTCATTCTGCTGTTCAAGAAGTTCCTGCTTGAGCGTATTTGCGTCTTTTAGGTCTTCTTCCGCCTTTTTCAGGTCTTCTGTAGCCGCCTTTTTTGCATTTTCTTCTTTGGCGATATTCTTGTCGAACCCGCGGATGTTTGCGACAAGTGTTTCGCTCTGCGGGATGATTCCAGCGAGTTTGGCGTCCTCCGCGTTAGCTTCCTGTGTCTGCTTGAGGGTATCGACTTGCGGCTCGAGCGACTCGATATCTGTTTTGGCTTTTTTCAGGTCATCTTCTGCCTTCGCGAGAGCCTTTTCGGCATTGCTCTTGCGGGTCCCGGCTTCGGCCTTCGTGTTTATCGCATTTTTCACGTCCTGGTCGAGCTTGCGGATTTCGTTCCAGAGCTCATTGTTTTCGGCGATATACTGTTCCGCGGCATTCTTTTCTTTTTCGGCACGAGCCTTGCTTTCGCTCGCGTTTTTCAGGTCGCTTGCCACTTGCGGGAGCTGCCCTTGCAAGGTATTCAGCTCCGCCTTGTCGTCCGCCTCGTGTTTACGGTACCCCTGCAGTTCCGTATGGAGTATGGCACATTCCTTTGCCTTTTCGGCATTTGCAAGGCGTGTCTCGCTTTCGGAGAATTCGGTTTTTTCCTGGGTCGCGCGAGTGAGTCCATCTTCCGCCTTTTGCAGGTTCCTGGTGCAGTTATCCATCGAAGTGCGCCAGGTGATACGGGCTTCAAGGTCTTTCTTCTTGTCCGTAAGTGTCTTTTCCTTTTCGGCGACATCTGCAAGGAGGGCCTCGTCCTTTGTGACGTCTTCGGCCTTGGGCATGGCGTTGTTCAGCGCATTGAACGCCGCCTGCGAGGTTTCCCTAGCCTTGCTCGCTTCTCGCCTGTGATCGCCCACCTTTTTCCCAATATGGCGGAACCTTTCGGTGCCGTTCAGCTTTTCGAGGATGTCGGCGCGTTCCTTCTCCTCGCAGGTTAGGAACTTGTTGAATTCGCCCTGTGCGAGCATTACGGAGCGGCAGAACTGTGAATAGTCCAGCTGGATAATTTCGGCATTCCTTTTGCCGAATTCACCGCTTTTTCCCGTATTGCCGTCAAACTTCGGGTTTTCCGGATCAGTGATCTTCCAGATTTTTCCATGGGCGGTTTGCAGATCTGTATCGGGCTTGTTATTTGCGCGGTGCTGGCTCCATTCCGAAACATACGTACCTTTACGGCAGCAGTATGTAACACGTGCATAGCAGCTGCCCTTTCCCGATGTCATAACGGCATTACCCTTGTCGGCAGCTTTGGCCTCGTCACCTGTTTTCTTATAGACCAGCCCTTGCCTCGGCGTAGCGCCATAGAGAGCGAGCGTAATCGCGTCCAGAATACTTGTCTTGCCCATGCCCGTCTTCCCGCTGATCACGAAAAGGCTGTGGTCCAGTTCGCCATAGGAGGGGTCCGTAAAATCGATGCACCACTCGCCAGCGAGGCTATTGATATTTTCGAATTCAACCTTCAGAATCTTCATGTTTATGCCTCCTCACTGTTTTCGTTTTTGACTTCTTCGACTACCTGCATAAAGAGTGGGAGATAGTCATCGTAATTCTTCTTGATGCTTTCATCCATTTCCTTGGCTCCGCTCTTGCTCATGATAAGGATCTTGAAGACTTCCTCGTCGCGCAGCACGTTGACGGAATCAAGTGTATCGTCCGAGAAACTGTCTGCCGTAAGGGTGTCGGTGCGGTTCGCCTTCTTGCTTACGACCTCAAACGGGGCGCCTTCCAGAACGGAAGCGAGAGCCTCGTTGATGTTTACGCCCGGGATGTAGTCAAAGACGACTTCCACCTTCAGGGGTTTATCCGCGGGTGCACTCTTCAGCTGGTTCAGCTGCATAATGATATTCTCGATAGTACCCGATACGCGCACGAACTTGAAGTACTGCGGGGTCTCGATTTTCTGCACGTTGGGCTCTTCGCCCTTCTTCAGGTCGATTTCGAGAATATGGTGCGGGATTTTCGCCTCGTCGAAACCGAGTACGAACGGCGAGCCCGAATAGCGTACCTTCGGGTTCTGCGCCACCGTGGTAGTGTAGTGGATATGCCCGAGGGCCACATAGTCAAAACCTTCCGGGAAGACAGAGACGGGGATTGTCCCGAGGTTTCCGACGATATCGCGCATGCCGTGCTCCTTCGCGTCCTTGCCCTCGTCGTTTTCGGGGCGGCCTTCCAGCTTGCTTGCGTACAGGTGGCCTGTCGCCACGATGGGGATGTCACGGCCGGCACGCAGGCTTTCGGCGGCCTCGTAAACGGCACTGTAGAGCCCGCTGTATGTGTTTTGTGCGAAATTCGTGTCATCTGATTCTGGCTTGAAGCGGCGCAGTTCCATTTCGCGTACGTACGGGACTGCGGCGCTGATGCCGACAACGTTCCCGCTGGCATCCGTCAGTTCCTTCACGAGTTCTTCTACGGGGCGTTCCCCGAGGGAGCCCACCATCTGGATATTGAGGGCGTCGAGCAGGTCGCGCGGCGCATCGAGCAGCGTGCCCGAGTCGTGGTTCCCGCCGACGAGGACGATGTTCTTGCAGCAGGTATCCAGCAGGGAGGCGAGGAACTTGAAATACATGCGGCGCGCCTCGAGGGGCGGGACCGCGGTATCGAAGATATCGCCCGAGACTACGAGGCATTCTGCCCCGAATTCGACGATGCGTTCCTTGAGCCATGCGAGGAAGGCGGTTGTTTCCTCGGCGCGGTCGATGTCGTGCATCGAGTTGCCCAGGTGCCAGTCAGCGGTGTGTATAAATTTCATACTATTCCTTTTCCGGCCCGAAGCCGGAGTCTTTAACCATCTTCAAATATAGTATCGACTGGTTGGCAATAAATGTCAAATGGTTTTGGAAAAAAATTTCCCCCGAAAAAGTCCACATTTGACAACGTGGTGCTGATGGGGTATATTTATATATGTATTGCCCGGTTTTAGGGCGAGAGGATTGGATTTGGCAGTATGAGAGTTTATAGCAGTCGAACAGTTTCGGGCATCACCTTGCTTGGCGTGATGGCGGCGGTATGCGTCGCGGGCCTTGCAACGCCGGCATCGGCGCAGACCAAGGTCGTTGTTGACCCGGGCAAGCGCTATCAGGTTTTCGAGGGCTGGGGCTCCAGCCTGTGCTGGTGGGCCGTGAAGGCGGGTGCCTGGAGCGAGGCGAATCGCGGCAAGTTGCTGGGCGCGATTGCTGATCCGGACACCGGTCTGGGCTACACGATTTTCCGCTATAACATCGGCGGTGGCGACCAGCCGGGGCACAATCACCTCACTAAGGGCGATGGTGGCGCGGCCGTTCCCGGTTACAAGCCCAAGGAAAACGGCGACTTTGACTGGACGGCAGACCCGTACCAGCGTACAATCGCGGTCGAACTCTCCAAGCGCGTGAAGGACCCGATTTTCGAGGCCTTCAGCAATTCTCCCCCGTGGTGGATGACCAAGAGCGGGTGCGTCTCCGGTGGCGACAACGGTGCGGATAACCTGAAAGAGGACTACTTCGACGACTTTGCGGACTACCTCTCCGAGGTGGCGCTGCACTTCAAGAAGGAATGGGGAATCACGTTCCGTACGGTGGAGCCGTTCAACGAGCCGAGCGCCGGCTGGTGGAAGTCTAACGGCGACCAGGAAGGCTGTGGATTCAAGAATAACCAGTCCAAGATGATCGTGGAACTGGGCAAGGCGCTCAAGGCGAAGGGACTTTTCCCGGAGACCTCGGTAAGTGCTGCCGACGAGACGGATATCGGGACGGCGTTGAGCCAGTTCAACGGCTACAGTGCCGAGGCGCTTGGGTACATGTACCAGGTGAACACGCACAGTTATTCCGGCGGCAACAACCGCGCGAAACTCTTTAACGCGGCCTTTGCGCAGAACAAGAGGGTTTGGCAGTCCGAGACGGGCCCGCTCCACAAGGATAGTGACGAGAATATCGCGCTCTGGATGGCGGGCGTGATTCTTGCGGACCTGCGCGACATGAAGGCGAGCGCCTGGGTGGACTGGCAACTGGGCGACCCGGCGGAGAACTGGCGGACCTTCGCGCTCAACCACAGCAAGGAGACCTTCACCCCGAATGCGCGCTTCTACATGCATGCGGCCTTTAGCCGGTTCATTCGGCCGGGGTCGCGCATCATCGACAGCGATAACGGCAATACGCTTGCGGCGTTGCGCGAAGATGGCGCTTTGGTGCTCATAGTTCGCAATAGTGGAAGTTCCGACGTGAAGTATGAATTTGACCTGCGCGGGTTCGACAAGATTGCGACTAGCGCGAAGGTGTACCGTTTTGAGTTGCCGGGAAGTTTGAAGGCTCAGTCCGATATAGCGGTTTCAGGCAAGGCGCTCACGATGACGGCTCCGGCGCAGACAATCACCACGATGGTCATAGACGGCGCCGAAGGTGGCATCTGCGCTCCGGATACCATAATCCCGTACGTGAAGGTGCACGATGGCGGCTGGAACGAGACGACCGACGTTCAGGTGAACAAGGGCGACTCGCTGGTAATCGGCCCGCATCCATGGGAAGGCGGGCGCTGGGTATGGAGCGGCCCGAACGGCTATAGTGCCGTGGGGCGCGAGATCCGCTTCAAGAACATGGACGGCAAGTCGAGCGGGTACTACAAGGCGGAATTCACGAACGCCGCGGGCTGCGAGAGTTACGTGACCATCAAGGTGGTGGTGGACGATCCGGAAAATCCGTTTGTTGAACCGGATACGAGCGTGATTGATACGACTGTCAGGGATTCCACGAACGATACCACGACGGTCATCGGCCTACGTTCCCTTGCGGGTGACCTGGATGCCTTCGGGTTCCGGGCAGGCGAGCCGCTGCAGGTGTTCGACATGCAGGGGCGCCTCATTGGTACCCGCCTCTCAAAGATCAGGTATGCGGGCGTGTACCTGATTCGCTCGGGAAAGGCTGTCCGCAAGATTCGCGTGGAGTAACTATTTACTATTCTTTAGCCCATGTTTTTGGAGTCTAAAGCGAGTAAAGTAATTCTGGCCCTTATTGCCATCCTGCTGGTTGTCACTACGGGCAAGGAATGGTTCGATTTTTACCAGTGTGGCGCGGTGAACGATTGCCTGGCCGATGCGCGCACGTTGCAGTTCTTTACCAAGTTTGCGATGTCGTGCCTCCTTACGGTGCTTGCGTTCATCGTATCGCGCGATTCGTTTTCCAAGCTCGATGCAAAGACGCTCCGCATAGCGTTCATCTTCTCGCTCCTCGCCGACTTCAGTTTCTGCATGATCAAGGTTATCGCTCCCGACCAGCGCGCCCTCAGCGACATTATCGGCATCGCGTTCTTCATCATGTTCCAGGTGGGGCTCATCCACAGGCATACGCGCAAGTCAGAAACTGATGACAAGCCTGGTAAGGTGCACAAGTTCCTGCTGATTCCGGTGGCGGGTTTTGCGGCAGCGCTTTTTGGCGGCAATGTCATCGAGCCTACGCTCGACAACATTACGCTCGTGATTGTCGTCGTGTACGGCATCTTTGTCATCACGTCGATGGTGGTGGGTATCCTCGCTCCGCGCAACAGTTACTTCCCTGCGGCAAACGCGCAATTCATCCGCTGGGGCATGGTCACGTTCTTCTTCGGGGATGTCCTCGTGGGCCTCGCGCTGATGACGGGCGAAGACCACAGCGCCGTTCAGGCGGTTGCGGAAATTGCGAACAACTTTGTCTGGTGGGTGTACGTTCCGGCCCAGGTCATGCTGATTCTGGGTACAAAAAAAGGCATCCGCCACGGTGGAACACTCGAAACTACTATTTCTGAAAGATAGCAGTGCCTTGGTGCTTCGTTTTTCACGTCGATGCGCGCCTAAACTAGACCACAAGAGCCACGAGCTGTTTATATCTTGTTAGATCGGGCGTTAATCCGTGCGATGCCTATGTCCTTAATATATCCTAATTTACGGGTAAAAGCAATAGGCAAAATGCCTTATTTTGTCTTTTGTCTGTCAGGGAATTGTAAAAAAAGACTGGCCATGGCGCGAGTCGCCGCTGGCCAGCCTTGAAAGTGGTTCTGGAGCCCTAGACCCAGTCGCCTTCGGGCGAGGATTCCTTGTGTTCCTGGCCCTCTTCGAGGAGGGCGGCCATTTCCTTCATAGCGTTGTTCAGTTCGTCACGCTCGACCTTGACCTCGCGGAACATCTTGCGGTGCGCGAACATCTGCTCGCACATTTCGAGAGCAAGCAGTGCCATGCGCTTCCCGGTTTCGAGGCCGTAGCGCTCGTAACTGGTGTAACGCTCGTCGATGTAGTCGACGATTTCCTTGATATCCCCGTCGGGAAGGTCGGTCTTGATTGTCAGGCGTTCGCTGCCGACATTGACGGTTACGGACCTGTGTGTATTTGCTTCTGCCATTATTTCATTCCTACGCCGAATGGATCGTCATCCATCAGCCATCTTAGCCGAAAAAACCGGATTGCGAGCCTCCATTGCTCGCGAAAAGGTCCGGTTCCTTCTCATTTGCGGGGTGTACTTCTATAATATCTTCTTCGTCTTCTGCGGGGTCGGTATCGGGAATGATATGGGATTCGGGTTCCGGCTCGGCAACCTGCTCGGGCTCGGGTTCTACCACGGGTTCTGCGACCGGTTCAGGTTCGGGCTGTGCAACTTCTTCTACTACGGGTTCTGCAACCGGTTCGGCGACTGCTTCGGGAGCGGGCTCGGCAGGCTGTGCTGCGGGCTGCTCGTTGAATGCCACGTCTACGGGGATTTCGGTGCCGAGTTCGTTCTCAATGGTGGAGACCATCTGCTTGAAGCGTTCCTGCGCCTCGCGGATTTCTTCGCCCTGCGCCAGGATGGTGTCGTTCAGGCTCGCCTTCTCGGTGTTGAGCACGTCGATTGCGTTGTTCTTCTCGGCGATGGTGTTGTCCCTGTCGGCAATCGCGTTGTCCTTGTCCGCGATGATGCGGTTCAGTTCCTCGATTTTCTGGTTCAGCAGGACTTCGTTTGCCTTGGATGCGGCACATTCGTTCTGGACAGCGTTCAGCTTGCCGTCCCTTTCGTTGATGCCGGCTTCGAGCCATGAAATCTTTTCGTTTGCGTTCTGCAGGTTGCCGTTCGTCTGGTCGAGCATGTTCTGCAGGTCGGCGATTTTCGTGTTTGCGCCGTCAAGTTCGCCGCGGAGCCCATCAATTTCGCCCTGCTTCTGGTTTATCACCTCGTCCTGGGCGGATGCCTGGTTGGCGCGGGCCTGGAGCGCTGCCTTGCAGTCGGTGATTTCGTTGTTGAGGCTCTCGAGGACAAGGTTCCTGTCCTGCATTTCGGCCTCTTTGGTGGCCAGTGTCTGTTTCAGGGTGGCGTTTTCTTGCCGTAGGTTACGTACGGTGGTGAGGACGCCGTCTACCTTTTGCGAAAGGAGATTGATGTTCTCTAGGTTCATTTATTGCTCCGTGATCAGGGGGGTTATGAATCACCTATAAAAAGATATATAAAAAAATAAGCGGTAAAGTATGAAAAAAATCATAAAAATTACGGTAACGGAAGAATTGTCGGGGCGGAATAAATTTTACCTTGTAGGGTAGTGATCCCCGTTAGCGAACATATCGAGCGCAGGCTTGCCGAACTCCCCGCGTTGCCGGGCGTCTACATCATGCGTAACGCCCAGGGGAAGATTATCTACATCGGCAAGGCCAAGGTGCTCAAGAACCGCGTGAGGAGCTACTTTGACGGGAGCGATCACGGCGGGCACCGGGCCGCGACGCTCATGCTGCCCTACATCCGCGACATCGAGTGGATTATTACCGAGAGCGAGTCCGAGGCGCTTATTCTGGAGGCGAACCTTATCCGGAAGCACACGCCCAAGTACAACGTGCTGCTGAAGGACGACAAGCATTTCCCCTACCTCGCGTTCTCGGTGAATGAGCCTTTCCCGCGGCTGTTCCTTTCGCGTGCGGTGCGCAAGGACGGCTGCCAGTACTTTGGCCCCTACATGAATTCCCGCATGATCGCCCAGTTGCAGGACATTGCCGCCCGCCTGTTCAAGATACGCGAGTGCAAACTGAAACTGCCGCTGGCAAAGCCCGCGAGGCCCTGCCTCAACTACCACATTGGGCGGTGTGGCGCCCCGTGCGCGGGGCTCGTGACGCAGGCGGAGTACCACGAGGCGGTGCGTGAGACGCAGATGCTCCTGAACGGCAAGCGCGACGACCTGATTGCCCAATGGGAAGCCGAGATGCAAGCGGCGAGCGATAGGCTGGATTTTGAGGCCGCGATGAAGAAGCGCGACGCCATCCAGGCCCTGAAGGCTACGGGTGTCCACCAGAAGACGGACGTGACGGATGCGCGCCTTTGCATGGACGTGCTGAGCCTCCGCCGCAACGGCACGATGGCGGCCGCGGTGATTTTCGAGTACAGGAACGGCGTGCTTTGCGGGCGCCGCCACTACCGCCTGGAATGCAAGCTGGAAGAGGACGAACTCGAGATTTTCCGGCAGATGCTCGTGCAGTGGTACATGGATGTGGACTTTATCCCGGGCGAGATCGCGACGGACGTGCCGCTCGGGGCCGGCGACGAGGGCGGCATTGCCGGAGACTCGCCGGATACGGAACCGCTCGCGCAGGCCCTGACCGAGAAGGCGGGGCACAAGGTGAGCATCGTGAACCCGCAACGTGGAGAAAAGCTCGGGTTCCTCAAACTTGCGGGTGCCAATGCCGACATGATTCTGGTGGAGATGCGTGCGGAGGTGCAGAAGTATAGCGAGATTGACCAGAGCGTCTTTGAACTGCAGAAGGTTCTCGGGCTCAAGAAGACCCCCTTCCGTATCGAGTGCGTGGACATATCGCACCTCTCGGGCACGAACACGGTGGCGAGTCTCGTCGCCTTCAAGAACGGCAAGCCCGACAAGGCGAACTACCGCAAGTTCATTATCAAGACGGTGGAGGGCGTGGACGACTTCGCGAGCATGCGCGAGGTGATGACCCGCCGTATCCGCCGGCTCGAAGACGAAGGCACGCCCATGCCCGACCTGTGGGTATGCGACGGCGGCAAGGGCCAGGTGGATGCCACCATGCAGATTCTGAAGGAGCTCGGGCACGATACCGACCTGCCGCTCATCGGGCTCGCGAAGCGCCTCGAAGAAATCGTGTTCCCCGATGACCGCAAGAGCATCGTGCTGCACCGCACGAGCCCTGCCTTGAAGTTGCTGCAGAACGCCCGCGACGAGGCGCACCGCTTCGCCATCACGTACCAGAGGAGCAAGCGCAAGAAGGACCTGGAGGTGGAATGGCTCAAGATGCCCGGCGTGGGTCACGAGACCCGCGTGAAGATTCTTTCCCGCTACAAGAGTGCGGAAGCCTTCATGGCCGCGCCGCTCGAGGATATCGTTGACCTGCTGGGGAAGGTGCGCGGGAACAGCGTCCGCGAGCAGGTGAAGGAATACTGCGCTAAGTTTATAGAACCTCCCGGCTCTGACGCAAATGAGGAACCGCCCGCGGACATGTAGACCCTCGGCGCAGTTTTTTCCCGGAACAATTTGCATGCAAAAAAAAAGGTCCGCTAAAAGCGGACCCTTAAACTGTCATCCCCGGCTTGACCGGGGATCTCCCTTACAGGTTTAGTTCTGCACGCAGCGCACGTTGTAGGCGCGTTCCGCTCCGTCACTGTGCTGTAGCTCGTGATCGTCGCTATCGTTGTAGTTCTTGACGCGGAAGGAGTTGTTCTCGCCTTCGGCCTGGATCCAGATGTAGCCCTGTTCGTTTTCCAAGCCGAACTCGGTAACCTTGCCGTCGGCAAGCTTGAATCGCCCGCCTACACTCCACCACTCGTGCGGAACTTCGGCATCGGCGGCATTCACTTCGGCGACTGTCGGGATGCGCCAGCCTTCGGGGCAGGCACGCTGGGCGGAGGCATACACGTAGTAACGCCCGTACTTGGCACAGTGGTCTTCACCACCCTCGGTAGAGCAGAAGCTGTTGGAGGTTTCGTAGTTCAGGTTTTCGGCCATCCACATTTTGCCTGCGATGCTCTGGATCTTGTAGCTCTTGCCGTCGCGGTTGTCCTTCAGCTTGTCGCCTTCAATGGTCGGGGGAGGCGCTGCAGAGGAGGAGGACTCGGTGAACACGATCTTGGTTTCGCTAGATTTCGGGGCTGCCGAAGAGGAGGAGTACTTTTCCTCGCAGCCGGCGGTCCAGCAGAACACGCCACTACTGATATAGGTTCTTGTGACGGTGCCGGAATCGGTAATGATCACCTGCTCGTGGATTACCGTAGTATCCGGATCGCTTTCACCTGTGCTGTCGCTCGATTTTGTCGAGGATGCGCTGCTCGGCTTGGTGCCGGAGGAGCTGTTGTTATCGACTGCCTCGTCGGAGGAAGATACCTCCGTATCGTTATCGGCGACTGGCTGTAACGGACTGGAGCTCCCGTCGTCGGAGCAGCCAGCAACTAAACAAAACACACCCAAAACGCCCATTTTTAAAATGATTCGTTTCATGTACCCAAATATACTTTACAAATGGCGGGGTTAACAGAAAAAAGTTTTTTACTATCTTTTAGATCACTATGAGCAATGTTGAAATTTTCGACACCACGTTCGCCATGACCATCCTGGTCATTATGGCGCTTTGCATCCCCACAGTGTTGCTCCTCGCCAACTGGTTTTTGCACCCGGGCAAGGTGAAGAACGTCCTCATCAAGGGGTCGTCCTACGAGTGCGGTCTTGCCCACGTTTCGGGCACGGCGAACGAGCGCTACCCCGTTAAATACTACATGGTAGCTATGCTTTTCCTCGTTTTTGACCTGGAAGTGGCGTTCCTCTACCCCTGGACGGTGCAGTTCCTCGCCGGCGGCTGGGACCTCCTGATCGTGCTGCTCGGGTTCCTGTTTATCCTCGAAGCGGGCTACATCTACCTGTACAAGAAGGGCGTGCTCGACTGGACGAGCATCAAGGACTAAGGTCCTTTTTAGGCATTCTATCTCGAAATAAAAAGCGCGGATTCCACCCCGGAGTCCGCGTTTTTCGTTGTGATTTAAATCACCGGAAAGTGCCGCGAACGATTTTGCGAGCGGTTTGCAAAGTTTAAAAAGCCTCGCGGAAGTAGAACGTCATGCCGAGGCTCTTGAAGTCCACCCACGAGAACTCGGCGCGGGCATACAGGCGCTCGCTCTTGTTGAGCGCAAACTTGCCGCCGAACCCGACGGAACGGTGCCACTCGTTGCGCAGCAGCTGGCTGAAGTATGGCCCGACCTTGCCGCCCTCGAAGAAGATGTCGCCGGCAAGCCTCCAGAACAACGTCTTGCGGAGTTCCACCTGCATCATGAGCGCCTGGTTGTCGCGGAAGTACTTCATCTCCACGCCGCGGAAACGCTTGATGCCGTCGGGGCCCGCCATGTATTCGAAGGGGACGTCGCCGTCGGAGCGCTGCCACATGAGGCCCACCGCCATGGAGGTGTTCCAGATGGTCTCGCCGTAGGTGCGCAAATCGAGTTCCTGGTAGGTGAAGCCGAAGTCGCCGAGCGCGTCGCTGTAGAACCGGTGTTCCCACTGCAGGTACATGCCGTGGCGCGCCCAGTTGGGGTTGTCGCGCGTGTCTACCGTGAGGTGGTACCCGAGGGCGGTGCGCCATCCGTCCGGGTTTGCGGGGAGCGCGATGTCGCCTTCGTAGTCCTTGAACTCCATTACGCTGTGGTTGATGTCGAGCACCATGCCGTAGCGGAAGAACTGGAGCGATTGCGGGAGCCCGAGGTTCGATTCCACGAGGGCCATGAAGAAGAACGTCTCGCGGTCAAAGCTGATGTAGTCGTCGATGTCCACGTCGTTGCCGACGCCGAAGAAGTGCCCCACCCAGTTCTGGTAGCGAAAGTCGAGCCAGCCCGAGATGCGGTCGTGTGCGAGGTAGAAGTACGGCGTGGCCGCGAACTGGAACTGCTTGCGGGTGGAACCGTAGGCTGCGATGTCGATTTCTTGCGAGTTGCCGCCCTTGAACGATGAGGGGATGAAGAAGTTCACCATCGCGCCGAACTGGAGTTCCGTCTCCTCGGTGTAGCCGAGAACGGGCACTGCACTCCACCACTGGAAATGCGTAGTGTCGGCAGTGGCGCTATCAGCCTGCACGGTCGCGGAATCCGCGGGAACTGCCGTGCTATCGGTTTGCGCCAGGGCAGGCAGGGCGAGCAGGAGGCTCGCGGCGGCTATGGTCTTGGCAAGTCGTCTCACATATTACAATGTAGTAATATATCCCGTCCGCCCGCGCAGTCCTAACTTAAGTTTATTCTAGAACTCGCGAACCGAACTTTTTTTCGAACGCATTTACTAGTTTGTACGGCTCCGGAAAATAGTGCTTCAGGATATTCATCCCGATGGTGCGTATCTTTTTCGGGATTCCGAATACCGGTTCGGCGATGGCGCCCGCAATGCAGGCGAGCGTGTCGCTGTCACCGCCGAGCGAGACCGCGTTACGGATGGCGTCCTCGTAGTCGCTTGCCTCAAGCACGCAGCGGATGGCCTGCGGTACGGTTCCCTGGCAGAGTGCTGCCCCCGGGTAGTTCCAGCTGTAGGCGGGGCGCAGTTCGTCGAGGGTAAAGTCCAGTTTGTAGCCGAACTCGGTTTCCATGGTGGCCTTGATCTCGTCCTTGCTGGCTCCGTTGCGGGCCATGAATATGGCAAGCGCCGTAGCCTGCGCACCCTTGATGCCTTCGGGGTGGTTGTGGGTGCATTCCGCGGATTCCTTCGCCTTCGCGAGAACCTCTTCCTTGGTATTGAATGCCCAGCCCACGGGCGAAACGCGCATGGCAGATCCGTTGCCGCAGCTGTTGTAGGGAGTGCCCTTTCCCTCGATTCGAGCCTTGATGACATAGTTGGTGAATCCGCCGCCGTAACCGCCGACCGGGCAGTCGTACTTGCTTGCATATGCCACGTAGTATTTCCATGCCTCGCCGCCACGCATAATCCAGTCCGCCGTCGCGAAGGTGAGTATGCTGTCGTCCGTAGGGGACATGCCGTCGCTGAACAGGTCGAAATCCTTTGTCTTGATGTTGTCGAACTCGTATATCGACCCGACCGTATCGCCGATGATGGCTCCAATCATAAAAACTCCTTTATAACTCTGATATACCTATTATCGTATAACTGACGGAATCTGTCAATGGATTATTCGTATTCCAACCTGGAATAAACTTTCGCCCTTTACAGAAATGGCATTTTTTACTATATTTGTCCGGCTTTATGGTTAAGAAGAGTTAAGATTTTATAAAAAATTTTGTTGAGGGTAGAAAAATTTTTTTATAAAAATTTTGGTTTTACCCCTATACCCTCTCCTCGCCCCCATTTTTTAAGATTTTTTTTCTTTTCTCAAAAAAAATTATAAGTTTTCAACCAAGAGGTAAAAAATGCTCAACACCAACACCACCAACACCCAGACTTCCCCCCGCTTCCTGGTCGCGGGCAAGGAATACGTCTACAAACTGTTCGATGCCTTCCTCAAGAAGACTGTCATCGAAGACAAGGCTATCGATTTCTCGAAGCCGGTTGTGCAGAATGAGGACGGTACGGTTGAATTTACCGATTGCGAGAAGAGTTTTTCCGAGATTATCGGAGTGGCCGTGCGTGCACCCGGGAAGGCTGGGACCGAACAGCCCGCGCGTGGCCGTAACGAAAGCGACCAAGCGTATGCCAAGCGTGTTGGCCAGTGGCAGAAGGCGCAGAAAAAGGAACAGGTGCAGGTCAAGGACTTTGCCCTGTACAATGATGCGCTGGACAATTACCTGAACGGCATGGATACCAATGTCGCTGAAGGAGAAGTTGCCGCTGAATACATGAAGGTGACTGAGTCGAAGGTCAACGAAAAGACCGTGAAGACCATGACCGTTTCCAAGGAATTCAAGGAAAACCTCGACCTGGCCTTGGCCCACTATAACTGGTTGTGGTCGCTGGGCGTGAACAGCCTGTGGCAGGGGCGCGTGTTTGTCAAGGGCGACCTTCAGGCAACTGATATCGCAATCAAGGATCTTGTTTCCAAGTTCGTGACTGCGGGTGGCGACGAGAAGAACACTAGGAAGGTGTGGCAGGACAAACTCAAGAGCGTATTCCTTGCCCAGGATTACGCCAAGAGTAGCGACTGCCTTATCTTGAAGGAATATTTTTCTAATGCCCAGGAATCCGGTGAAGCCAAGAAGCCGCGCAAGGAGACGTTGGTAACTGCATCCAAGGTTGCAGAAAAGTTCGAAAAGAGCATTGCCACGTACATCGAGAAAAAGGGGTACAAGGATTTCCTGACGAAATTCAGGAAAAAGGACATTGTGCTGCTGAATGCTATCATCCGCCGTTTCGTAAGCTGGCCCACAAGGCCGGAATTTGACCGCATGGAAGACGTAAAGTTGGCACTTGTCGATTATGTGTTCAAGACCAGGAAGGATCTCGACGCTCCCGTCCGCAACGGGCTACTGCACTTCTGCAATCCGGACAAGTATATTAACTTCTATACTTTCAGGGAAAAGGTTGCGTACGTCGAACATCACAAGACCCTGCTGAGCGACTATATTGACAGCGGCGAAGCGAAATACAATGGCGAGGATTCTCTGTTCTATTCCCTGAAGGGAGTTACTGACGGGGAATTCGAAGGTGAATACCGTGCAAACCGCACCGAAGAAAGAATCTGCCATATCTACGACAAATTGCACACACCCGCTGCCGTGTAACTGTCATCCCCGTCGTCATCCTCGGAGCTAAACGACACTTGGACATTTATGTCCTTAGTGGAGTTATCCCCTTTGGGGAGCAGCGGAGGGGACCCATACATTTTATACCATCGCTTGTCATCCCCGGCTTGGCCGGGGATCTCTTTTTTTACCTGCAAGTATCCAATAAATTTTTCTGAAAATTATTTTCTTTACAAATGGGGCCCCTACATCCTATAATATATATAGGATGAGTATGGATATTTAAGAATAAATAAAAAGTTTTTGAGGGTAAAAAAAATTGAAATAGATTTTTTGTTTTTCGTCGTACCCTTTTCGATTTTCACTTCACCTAAAATTTTTATTCCACCTAATTCACGAGGTTCACTATGGAAAAGAAGACCACCAACAACTACTCTTACCTCCGCTTCGCGCAGGAGGGCAAGGAATGCATCTACGACCTGTTCGATGCCTTCCTCAAGAAGACCATCATCGATGACCGTGCCATCGATTTCTCGAAGCACGTGACTGTGGGTGACGATGGCTCCATCGAGTTCGCGACTCTCGAAAAGGATGGCGCCGAGGTAGCGTTCTCCGAACTGGTGGGGGGCGACCCTTCGTACAAGAGTGTATTCGAACTGTACCTGCGCCGTAAGGCTCCCAAGGCTAGGGACTCGCTCTCGGCCAGGCTGGCCCTTGCCTGTGCCCATCTGCATTGGCTGTGGTCCCTGGGCATGGACTGCAAAACCTCCTGCGGTATGTACGGCGATGCGATTTCCGTCGAGGAACACTGGATGGATAGCCTTGAGGATTACGATAGGGAATCTGGCCTGTGGCATGACTACGTTACTGTGGCTGGCATGAAGAAGGATCTCGCGCTTGTGTTTGCCATTTTCCATCGCTTTGTGACCTGGCCGACCAAGCCGCAGTTCAATAGTGTGAACCAGGTGAAGGCCGCCCTCGTGGAATTCGTGTTCAAGTCCAAGAAGAATAGTGGCGCCCCCGTCCGTAACGGGCTCTTGCACCTCTGCGACCCTGACAAGTATATTAACTGGTACTCGTTCGAATCGAAGACGATGTTCGTTACGTTCCATTCCGAGTATCTCCGCGGCTACAAGGTGTCGGATTATTCCGAGTTCCTCGCGCAGGATAGCCTGTATTTCAGCAGGAAGTACGGCAAGGAATTGAGACTTGAGCCGTACCAGGCAAACCGTACCGAGGAAAAAATCTGCTACATCTTCGACAAGATGCACGACCTTATCCCCGCATAGGCGTTCCGCTGGATCAGTTCGCCGACGTTCCTGAACGACCGCCGCATGCGTAACAAGGCGATTGACTTCCGCGTGTTCATCAAGGCATACAAGGCGCGCTATGCGAACATGCCTAACTGGAAGCAGATGGCGTTCTCGAACTAGCGAGTGTCATTTCCTGACAATAGGCTCCCTTGACAAAGGGGGCCTTTTTTACTATATTTGCTCAGCTTTTGGGAAATTGATTTAATAGAAATTGTGGGTTTTTGATAGAGAAAAATTTTAGGATTTTTCGGGTTTTTCACCGTATTCCCTCAATTTCCATCTTTTCCCCAAAATTTTTTTCAAAAAAGGAGGCACGATGGTTAAGGTTATCGCTCGCGATAGAAAGCATCTCATTCAGCTGATCGACAAGGCCATTGAGGAAAATGGCCCCGAATGCGATTTGAATTTTATAGACGTGTCGCAGGTGACGGATATGAGCGGGTTGTTCGATTCTGCGCGCGGTTGTAGCCGGGATGAAGATGATGAAGACGATGCTGCTGAGCTAGATAGAAAGGCGAAAATAAGGGGCATGTTCAACGGTGACATTAGCCAGTGGGACGTGTCAAACGTGGAGGATATGTTTAGGATGTTCTGTGGCTCCCAATTCAATGGCGACATCAGCCAGTGGGATGTGTCCAGTGTAAAGGATATGAACGGCATGTTCGCCTGTTCTCTGTTTGACGGTGATATTAGCCAGTGGGATGTGTCAAACGTGGTGGTTATGGGTAGGATGTTTATGTACACTAGATTCCATGGAGACATTAGCCAGTGGGATGTGTCGAATGTAATATACATGGCATCAATGTTTGAAAGCTCGCGTTTCAACGGTGATATCAGTCAATGGAATGTATCTAAGGTGACGGATATGAACCTGATGTTTTCTAATTCTATTTTTAATGGCGATATCAGTAAGTGGGATGTGTCAAATGTGGAGAATATGAAGGAAATGTTTGGCACATCACTGTTTAATGGCGATATCAGCAAGTGGGATGTATCGAAGGTAACGGATATGGGTTTGATGTTTTATGGCTCTGTATTTGATGGAGACATCAGCCAGTGGGATGTGTCGAACGTGACAAGTATGAAATCTATGTTCTATAATTCCCAATTCCATGGCGACATCAGCAAGTGGAATATGTCGAACGTGACAGAAAAAGATTGTATGTTCGGCAGCGATTATGATTTTTAACTAACACTATATATACTACTAAGACCCGCCGGCGTTCATGCCGACGGGCCTTTTTTATTCCGGCTTCAGACCGGAATGTGGCAGGGATTGATTTTACCCCAAATACGTGAGTCCCTTGTAGTTGAACCTCACGACATCGATGCTCATGTCGGCTTGGTCGATGAGCTTGTCCTTCCATTCACTCATGGGCGTGTCGCTTGCGATAAGCTTGTTCAGCCGCTTGCCGAACAGAATCTCCTCGCGGGTGATGATCTCGCCGTTGGATTTTGGGCAGTTGTTGACGAGCGCCTCGACGGGATTGCTGATGAACATCGAGGAGAAGAACCCGTTCAGGTTCATGCTTTGGGCGAATGACGACGCATGGCACCAGATTCCGATGACGCGCTTCGCCTTGATGAACCGCACGTTCCTTTCGGAAACAATGAGCGGCTCGCCGTGGCTCTGCGGCGAAAGCAGGCCGCTCGGGTAGCCGTGCCCGCAGAGGATGAGCGTGTCCTTCTCTGCAAGAATGGCGCTGTTAACCTTCTTTGCCCAGGGCCCGTTGTGGCCGTTGACTTCGACGACTTTCACGTTGGGCAATCCTTCCCAGATATGCTTGAGTACGAGCGTGTCGGTGTCGCCCATGTTAGAGAAAATTACGGTAACGGAATTCATAAAATACCCCTTTTTTTGACTATATCGTTATTATGGCGGTATTCGTCAAATAGGGGTATGGACGCGTTTTTTTCTAGAAAAAAATGAATTTTTTTGTTCGCTTTGTAAAAATTAGTATATATTGTTATGGCTAGTTTCGGTAGGGAAAGTAGCTTATATAAGGGATATCTATGTTTCGTCGATTGCCGGTGTATTTGTTGGTGGACACATCTTCCTCGATGAGGGGTAATAAGATTGCTACTGTAGAACGCGGTATAAAGGAGCTTGTCGAGTCCTTGAAACGCGAGCCGATGGCATTGGAAACAGCGTTTATCAGCGTCATTACCTTTGCGACAGAGGTGAAACAGGTGGTTCCCTTGTCAGACCTTTTTCATTGGAACTTGCCGGAACTGAAGGCGAGCGGGCGCACCTATCTGGGGAAGGCCCTGACCTTCCTGAAGGAATGTGCGGATCGCGAAGTCCGGAAGAACACTCCCGAGGCAAAGGGGGATTGGCGCCCGATTGTATTTATTATGGCCGATGGTGGCTCGACGGATGCGATTACCAAGGTCTCCAAAGCGTTTAACCAGCGCAAGTGGGGTAATGTCGTGGCATGCGCTATAGGTGAAAAGGCTAATGTAGAGCAGTTGTCCAAGATTACGTCAACGGTAGTTCGCCTGAAGGATGATTCAGAAACCGCTTTGATCGAGTTTTTCAAGTGGGTGTCCGCATCCATTTCCACCGCTTCTACAAGTGTCGGTGCCGGTGCGGATTTCAGTGAAAAGCTGCCCCCTCTCCCTCCAGAAATTATACTTATTTAACAACTCAACAAAGGAGCCAAGATGGCTAGAAGATTACCCGTATACATTCTCGTCGATGTTTCCGGATCCATGTCCGGTGAAAAGATCGTTGCCGTAGAGAATGGCGTTCAGACCCTGGTGAGCGCATTGAACAACGATCCGCAGGCCATGGAGTCGGCATACCTGAGCGTTATCACTTTTGCAAGTAATGTGGAACAGCTCGTGCCGCTGACAAGCCTTGGCCAGTTCAACATGCCGCCGCTCTCCGCGGGTGGCATGACCTCGATGGGCGAAGCCCTGTCCTTCGTCAAGCAGTGTGCCGACAAGGAAGTCCAGAAGAATACTCCGGAAACCAAGGGCGACTGGAAGCCCCTCGTGTTCCTTATGACTGACGGCGAATCGACGGACAACCTGGATAGGGGTATTGCGGAATTCAAAACCCGCAAGTGGGGTATCGTTGTTGCCTGCGCTGCCGGCATCGATGCCAATACGGCTGAACTTTCGAAGATTACTGAGGCTGTCGTCCAGCTGAGCACGGCCGATTCCGCTGCGTTCGCCGCGTTCTTCAAGTGGGTGTCTGCATCTATCGCTGCCGCGTCTGCAAGCGTTGGTGCCGCCAACATGGAAGTGTCCTCTATCGACCAGCTGCCTCCTCCTCCTCCAGAAATCACCTTGGTGTAATTTATGGAAACAGATAACGTCCCTGAAAAACAGGAACCGCAGCAAGCCGAGAATAAGGCTCCTGAAGTTGTTCAGGAGCCGGTTGCGCCAGTTCCTGCCCAAGAGCCGGTTCCCGCTCAGGAGCCGGTTGCGCCAGTTTCTGCCCAAGAGCCGGTTCCCGCTCAGGAGCCGACTGCGCCAGCTTCTGCTCAAGAGCCGGTTATGCCGGTTCATGATTTGCCGGAAGAACTTGCCTTTAGGAAGTTCTACCTGGGTATGGTGTGCCTCAACGCCGGCGTGTCCGGGTCCCCTATTTCAAAGGAACTGGACTTAAGGCTTGATAACAAGTGGCCCTGCGTAAAAATCCTGGACTATGGCCTTTCTTGCAAGGAGATATCCATGGCACGCAAGGAAGACGGCCTCTGGCGACTTTCAGGTACGCCCGCAAGCGAAGGGAAAATTGATCTCCATATTGATTATGAGGTTGAAAAAGACGAGAAAACCCTGAAAAAGGATTCTCTCTGTATTCCGCTTTTGAATATAAAGGCGTCCCCCAAGTCGATGTGGAAGAATCTCCCGACAGACAAGAATGGCGAATACTTTGTCGAGGACCAGGACAAGTTCTTGCTGTTGCCGGAAGGGAAGCGCCTGAAGTCGGTTGTTGCCGCAAGCTTGCGTGGTCGTTCGCATGCGCATAAGGGCTTGTTTAGGGACGATAGCTTCAAGTGCTGTTATCTGGATGATGTCGATTGGTACATAGTTGCAGTATCCGATGGCGCGGGCTCTGCTGAATTTTCACGAAAGGGCTCGCATATCATGTGCGATACCTTTGTCGAAAGGGCGAGCAACCTGCTGCGTCGCGAAGACCTGGCGAATATGTTCGCGCTATCCCGCTGCATACCCATGAAGTCGGATATCGAAAAGAAGGGGCAGCGTATTATATGGAACGCTGCGTATGAGGGTTACAAGAAGATTTACGAAGAGGCCCATGCTAAGGAAAGGAGCATAAAGAAATATGCCTGTACCTTCTTGGGCGTCTTGGTAAAGAAGATTGGCCAGCAATATCTTGTTGTTTCTGCGTATATTGGCGATGGCGCCATAGGAATGCTATCGAAGGGCGAGTTTATTTCGCTTTCGACCCCTGATGGCGGGGAACAGGTCGGTGAAACCAGGTTTGCGACTATGCCCGAAATTTGGGGAAAGACGCAGGAAGAACAAGAAAAGATAATGGAATCAAGAACGCTCTGTTCTTGGATAGAAGATTTTGACTGCCTGATGAGCATGACGGATGGCGTCAGCGATCCGAAGTTTGGAACGGATAACAATTTGAAAAAATTGGAATTGTGGGAAAAACTTTGGCAGGAATTGAAAGAGGATGTCATTAACGCGAAATCGGAGTCTTCTCGGGATGACTTGCTTGTAAAATGGCTAGATTTCTACGAAGAAGGGCATCATGATGACAGAACCATCGCTTTAATCTATTGAGGTAATCATGGAAGACAATACTGTCGTGAACGCGAAAACGCGTGATGGGAAAACCATCCCGTTTGTCTTTAAGAATGATGCTCCGAGTGGGACCATGAAGCAGGTGTTTTTTGCGCCTGACAAGAAGTACGTGGTGGCCCTTTTCCACAAGATGCCGGATAACACGGCAATCCAGCGCCTGGAGGCTCTGGTCGGGAAATATCGTGACGATATTTTTGGGCAGATCGGCGGTGATTACTGGAAAAACCTTTTCTGCTGGCCCGACAAGATTGTGGAGTGCCAGATAGACGGGCAAAAGAGAATCGGGTTTACGATGCCCGTTTACCCGAGCAATTTTTTCTTTAAGCACGACAAGAACCGTAAGGGCGGTGAAAAGAATGCACAGTGGTTTACGGACCTGAAGCTGTTCCGCAATATCGACCCGCGTGAAAAGGGTGATTTTCTGCAGTATATGCGCATTAGCCTGAAGCTTGCCCGTGCGATGCGACGGTTGCACATGGCCGGCCTGGCGCATTCCGACTTGTCGTACAAGAACGTGCTTATCGACCCGGAAGGCGGTAACCTTAACGTAATCGATGTCGATGGGCTTGTCGTACCGGGGAAATTCCCTCCGGATGTCTTGGGCACGGCGGGGTTCATTGCGCCCGAAATCGTGAGCGACGACTCTAAGCCGAAAAAGGTTTTGCCGACGCAGCTCACGGACCGTCATGCATTGGCGGTGTTGATCTACATGTACCTCCTGCATAGGCACCCGCTAAGGGGAGGCCGCTTCTTTGGCGATGACGATGCCGAGGACGAGGAGACACTGCTGATGGGCAAGGACCCCCTATACATCGAGCACCCCACGGACAACCGTAACAAGAACATGAAACGTGAATACGGTGCCGAGGAATACGCGAAGAGCATGCCCTGGATTGACCTGCAGAAGTTCTCTGCCGAAAAGATTGCGGGCGAGTTTCTGGCAAAGCAGTTTGAAAGGGCCTTTATCGACGGGCTAAAGAATCCTACCAAGCGCCCGCTTCCGGGTGACTGGGAGGCCGCTATCCTGAAGACGATTGACCGCCTGTTACCTTGTTCTAACCCCAAGTGCACCGGAAAGTATTTTGTTTTTGATAATTCGAAAAGGCCGGTTTGTCCTTTCTGCGGAACAGCGTACCAGGGGATTGTCCCGAAGCTTGAAATGTACAATTACAATGCGGTCCAGAAGAAATTTGTCCCGGAAAATTACCAGGTAATGGTATGGAAAGGCCAGAGTCTGCAGAAATGGCATGTCAACAAGCGCGTTGTTCTTAGCGAAAAGCTTCCTGCCGAAGACATGCGCAGGGTGGGTTATTTTGAATTCCATAAGGGTAACTGGCTCCTGGTCAACGAGAAGCTTCCGGACTTGTATGAAATCGAAAGGGATGGAAATCGAGTCCATAAGAAACCGGGAGATTTTATTGTCCTCAAGGACGGAACGCAAATCCTCTTCTCCTATGCTGAAAAGGAAACGGGTGCACGTCTTGCGGTTGTTCAGTTGGCTGGGAAATGAGTATCTCCATTCAAAAAGACAAGTGGCGTGCTGTTGTAGAGAGATTGGATAAGGAAAAAGACCAGTTTCCAGATGATGAGCTGCGTGCATACGAAAACCTGTCAACTTTTTATCAAAAGAAGACGTACGACCCCAAGCGTTGTGCGGATCTTTGCCTAAAGCTGGAAAATAGCCCGAATAACGCGGCTATTTTTTCGGACTTTGTAAAGCAGTGCAAAAAGTACTATACGAATGGGGAGCCCGTCTACCGCCGTTTCCAGAAAGCGCTGGGAGGTTGGGCGCTGTCGCTTGCCGAATGCGAGCAAATGGAACAGGCCAGCATCCGTCTCCTGCAGATGCAAGATCAGGAACGGCGCGAAGATAAAAAAGCGGAATCGCGCCTGCAGCGTGAACAGCGCGCTAATGAAATCAAGCGGGAGAAGCTGCAGCTTGAACAGGAACTCGCCCGCATTGAAATAGAAAAGCGAAAGGCTGCAAAAGAACTCGAGGAACAGGCGAAGGAAAGGGAACACCAGAGGAAAATAGAGCTGCAGGAGGCGGAGATGCGCGCGCAGACCGCGCAGATGGAACGCCTGAAAAAAGAGGAACTTGCCAAGGAACGCGAACACCAGCGTGAAATGGAGCGCCGTGAAGCAGAAAGAAAGCGGGTGATCGCGCAGACCCAAAAGATGGAGGCGATGACTAGGAGCGAGGCTCTAAGGCTGCAGCGGGAGGCTGCCGACAAGAAAGCCCAGGAGCAGTATGAAAAGGAACGGCGCCAGGAGATGGCACTTGCACAGGAAGAATATATCCTGCACAGGAAGCAGAATTATGCGTTCTTCTCGAGAGCCCTGTATGTCTTGATCGCAATAACGATTTTTAGTACAAACTACCTCCATTTCTTCGCGGATTTCGATAAGACCTTCGACTATATCTTTCTGGGCTGTATCGCCTACGTTTTCCTTGATATAGTTGCGTTGGTGTTTTTGGCGATGGCTTTTCGGTACGACGGCTCGGAACCGGATTTAGATAGCGATGTGTTGGCACCACTTGCTATTGGCGGGTTGGTCGTTTCCCTAGTCCTTATTGTGATTGACGTACACTACGTCAATAGCGTAGTAGGGGATTTTATTTTTGATATCCTGGAAGTCTTTTCTGCGGGCCTAGTGCTGTTTGCGTGTGTATTCTGCATATACAAGGAGCGTATCGAGAAGGAAGTTTTTTTCGATAAGGATCATGGGAAGGGCTATACGATATTCTTCTCCATGGTTTTTCTGGGGTGCCTGATTTCCTGCTTTTGCTAGGAGCTTCTCGCTGTGCTTACAAAAAGGCCCGCCTATCAAAGGCGGGTCTTTGTGGTTTTCTAGAACCCCATGCGGCGTGAGCTGCCGCCTTCTTTCGCCTCGACCTCCCTTTCGAGGGCGTTTGCAATGCATTCGGCGGTGAGCTTGCTTGCGGGCAGGTAGCGCAGCTGGGTATAGACTGCGTTGAAGTCACCCGGAGCAAGCTTAGTCATGCCCTTAATCTGTGCGGGGCATTCGAGCTTGGGGAAGAACGACTTCCATACGGTCTCGATTCCTTCGCGGGTCAGGTAGTCGAACTTGACCTTGACGGCGAAGCGGCGGCGCGATGCGGTATCGAGGCGTTCGCTGAAGTTGGTGGCCGCGATGAAGATGCCGTTGAAGTTTTCCATCTGGGTGAGGAGTTCGTTCACCTGCTGCACTTCGAAGTTGCGGTCGGCGCTGCCGCGGTCATTGAGGAAGCTGTCGGCCTCGTCGAAGAAGAGGATGGCCTTGCTTTCTTCGGCTTCCTCGAAGGCGGCCTTGATGTTGGCTTCGGTCTGGCCGACGTACATTCCGAGCAGGTCGCTCGCACGCTTGATGACGAGGTTCCTGTTCAGCTTGCGCGCAATGTAGCGCACGAATTCAGTCTTGCCGGTGCCGGGGGCGCCGTAGAGCAGCATGTTGAGGGATTGGGCGGCCCCGTTGCCGTCGAGCTTGTCCCAGATGCTGTTGAAGTTCCCGGCGATTTCGAGAATGTCGTCGACGTTCTGGTCGATATTGATGCCGGCGAGCGCGTAGTTGGGCGCGTGAGTCGTCTTTTCGCGGGTGTTGTCGCAGGTAATGTCGAGCAGGTTCGCGTGTGCATCGAGCGTCTTGCGGATGATGGAGATTACATCGCCATTGCCCTGCTTGGCAGCGGGAATGGCGTTCTGGATTGCCTTGGTGTAGCCGCCGACGGTTACGGGATATTCTGCGGCGATGGCTTTGACATCCTCATCGCTGATCATGTCGGGAACATGGAGCGTGTCGAGCACGGAATGCAGCTGGCTTGCGCGCTTGTCGGCGGAGAAGTTCTTGAATTCCATCGAGAAGTCAAAGCGGCGGCGGGTGCTTTCCTCAACAAAGTGCAACGAGTTCGAAATCCAGATGATGGGCGTGTGGATATCTTCCATCAGCATGTTGAGCATGCCCTTCTCGAGCCAGTTCAGCATTTGGTCGGCCTCGTCGACGAGGATGACGGACCTGGAATTTTCGCACTGCCACGAGGCGAGGCGGAGCATGCGCACACGGCGGCGCAGTATGGTATCGCCGACTCCGGTACCGTCACCGTAGCGGTCGTTACCCGTGGACGCCTTGACCGTGTACATGGTGATGCCGAGTTCCTTCGCGAGCGCCCTGGAGAGTTCCGTTTTGCCGGTGCCTGCGCGGCCGTAGAAGAGTATGTTGAGCGGCTTGTTGTAGTCGTGATTCTTGAGCAGGTACACGAGCGTGTCCGCCTCGGGGCGGTCCTTCGCGAGGTTCTTGTACGGAATGTTGGAGGGCTCGGCGATTTCGATGTCACCGACGTTGAGGATTTCGTTCTGGCCGTTCAGGTGGCGCATGATATCACCGTCCAGGTCGAACTCGCTGTTAAGAATCCCGAGCTTCGAGATAGCCGCGTTGCTGTTGGTCAGTTCGGCAATGCGGTTCTTGTCGAGCCCGGTGGCGATGGGGATGAGTTCAAGATCCTTTTCCGTGAAGCGGGACCTTAATCCGCTAGTGAGGCGCTTCTTGACGCCATTGACTTCCATCTCGTCGTATTCCTGCAGCCACAGGTAAAGGATAATCTCGATTTCGTCGTCGTTCAGGTGGAACATCTTCTGCAGGTTGTCGACGCGCTGCATGGTCTGGTCGTCATCGTTGATGCCCTTGTTGAGTTCCTTCCATGCGAAGGTCATGAACATGGGGATAACGATGTCGGTGAAGTTCTTCCATTCCTCGGTGGGGAAGATATCCTTGCGGAGGTGCTGGATGTTCTCGATGCACTGCGGGACATGGCGCTGGTAGTCGCCGTGGGGGTACTTCCTCAGGAATGCGGCGCCGTATATGCCGCAGTAGTTACCACGGGATTCGATGGCGGCGGCAGTTTCGCGCTTGTTGTCCTTGTCAAGCTGGGCGAGGGCGCGCACGAGTTCTACCTGGGTATCGAAATCCATCAGGCCGACAATTGCCTGGGGGTTCAGGTAGTTGGGATTTACCTGCAAGAAGCGCACCCAGTATTCTAGCACCTTGAGCAGGGTGAACTTGGAATCTGTGCAGGTGGCGGGCTTGTTGGCCTGCAGCTGCTTGGCGATTTTCTGGAAGTATTC
>JAGAAW010000042.1 GCA_017615055.1 Fibrobacter sp. | reverse complement strand
GTGTAGTGTCAATTTCGATTGCGTCGTCCGCCTTCTTGAGGGGGGCGTTCGCGCGGGAGGAATCCAGACGGTCACGTTCGACCAGGTTCTGGAGAACCTCCTCAAGAGTTACCATCTCGCCCTTTTCAAGGAGTTCCTTGTAGCGGCGTTCGGCGCGGACCTTCACGTCCGTCACCATGAAAAACTTGTACTTGGCATCGGGGAACACGACCGTACCGATATCGCGGCCGTCCAGGATGCAACTCTGCTTCTTGCCAATCTCGCGCTGCTGTGCCGTCATTGCAGCACGGACGGACGGGAGGGCGCAGTAGATGCTCACGTTGCTCGAAACCTTCATCCCGCGAATCTCGCTTTCGCGGCAAACGCCGTTGATGAGGATGTGGTTTTCGGAGTCGAACCCGAGGGTCAAGTCCTTGAGCAAGGAGTCCATCGCGGGGCCTTCCTCGGCAGGGATTCCCTTGTCGAGGGCGGCGAGCGTCACCGCACGGTACATGGCGCCGGTATCAAGGTAGGTAATGCCGAGCGTCTTGGCCACAATCTTGGCCGTGGTGCTCTTCCCGGTACCCGAGCCGCCGTCGAGGGCGATAACAAAATTTTCAGAACTACTCATGAGTGGGGACAAAGATAGAATTATTTGCCCTAGTACTCAAGGTCGTAGAGGTAAACCGTGGCCGTATTTTCGCGTGTATCCCAGAAAATCAGCTGCGAACCGTCCCTGTAAAGAGAAAGATCCCAGTCATTCTCGTAAAAGGAGTAGTAGCTACCATAGTCATCGTGGCGCAAGTCGTACTCCCTTTCCGTGTAATAGAAGTTGTACCCCCCGTCCAGGTTGAGCGAGGCAAAGCCGTCAGAATCGATGCGGAGCGAGGCCGTATAGGCGGGGCTCACCGGTTCCTCGTAGCCGCAGTCGTACAGTCCGAAGCTGTCGTAGCGGCAGTCCATTACGTAGTAGTAGCGGAACGACCTGTCGAAAATTGCGCCATCCGCATGCGGCGACCCGGCAGTCCAGTCCCCGCCGCAGGCAGCAAGGAGCAGGGCCGCTAAGGCCATCAGTACAAGAACTTTCAAACGCAAGAGCATAAACCACCTAAAAAAATACCCCGACCGGAGCCGGGGAACAAAAGATTACAGACAACCTATCAGTCAGACTCGTAGTCGCCGTTGAAGATCTTCTCTTCGGCTTCCTCGGTGTTCTCGTCATGGAACTCTTCCGGAGCCTGGAGGTCGCGGGTACTGCCGTACTTGCGCTTCTCTTCGTCCGTCAGCTTGTTCGTGAACACTTCGACCTGCTGTTCCTGCTCGGCTTCCTGTTCTTCTTCCTGCAGGATCTTCTGGCCTTCTTCGATGCGACGCTTGATGCGGGCCTCTTCCATTTCCTTGAGGTTCGTGCCGACCTTGGCCTGTTCCTCGGACATCACGTAACGTTCGTTAGCTTCGTCCATGGCGTCCTTGATACCCACCAAGCGACCCTTGCCGTCGACCTTGAGGCCGGCCTTGCGGAGGGTGGAAAGCGGCAGACGACGAGCGGCAACCTGGTATTCCGGCTTGAAATCGTAGCCATCGGGGCTAATCTGGCTTGCTTCGTCATCGGTAACATAGGCCAAAGCCTCTTGCCAACGGGAGCTCTGTACGCAAGATGCAAAACCAACAAGGGCGTTATCCAGCGCTTCGGGATCGTCCGAAGTGCCTGCACAGCCGACCAGCGCCAGGGCCATGAATGCTATACCCATCAATATCTTTTTCATAGGGAGAAACCTCCTTAAAAAAATTATCCCACACCTAATATATAACAATTTTTTCGCCAAAATAACCAAAAAATCGACAAAAAATTCATAAGTTCGTGTCATAAAAGCACTTATACACGCTAAAAACGGGCTAGATTTGCTATTTTCTGGCCCAATATGAGTGAAAACGCAGATATTTACCGCATAAAGACCCCCGATAACCGCGAAATTATCCTTATTGGCACCGCCCATATTTCAAAGGTATCGAAGGAACTCGTGCGCGAAACCATCGAGAACGAAAAACCCGACACTATCTGCGTCGAGCTCGACGAAGGGCGCGCCAAGTCCATCCAGGACCCCGACCGCTGGAAAAAGACCGACCTGAAGGAAGTCATCAAGAAGAAGCAGCTCGCGACCCTCATCGCGAACCTCGTGCTCGGGTCTTACCAGAAGAGGATGGGCGAACAGACCGGCGTGAAGCCCGGATCCGAACTCAAGGAGGCGGTCGACCTCGCGGGCGAAAAGGAAATCCCCGTGGTTCTCGCCGACCGCGACATCAAGATTACGCTCCGCCGCACATGGGCCTGCACGCCCTGGTACCGCAAGTTCAGCCTGCTGGGCGGGCTTTTCGGGAGCATCTTCGACAAGACGGAAATTAGCGAGGAGGAACTCGCAAAGATCAAGGAGCAGGACGCCCTCAACTCCATGATGCAGGAATTCGGCAAGAGCTTCCCCGAAGTGAAGCAGGTGCTTATCGACGAGCGCGACCAGTTCCTCGCGAGCAAGATCAAGAACGCTCCGGGCCAGAAGGTCGTGGCAGTCATCGGTGCAGGCCACATGAAGGGCATCGCGAGCATCATCGAGGAGAACAAGGAACTCCCGAGCGAGGAATCCATCAGCGTCATCCCGAAGGGCGCACCCATCTGGAAGATTATCGGCTGGGCCATCCCGCTCGCGATTGTCGCAAGCATCGTGTTCGTGGGCTACAAGGCGGGCGTCGAGAAGGCGGGCGAACTGAGCCTGCAGTGGGCAATGCTTACCGGCGGTGGAGCCATGCTCGGCACGATTATCGCAGGGGGGCACCCGCTCACCATTCTTGTGGCGCTAGTCGCCGCACCGTTTACAGGGCTTACACCGCTTATCGGGGTCGGGTTCTTTACCGCGCTCACGCAGGTGTACATGCGCCCGCCGCGCGTATCCGAGATGGAGACGCTCGCCGACGATATCTGGCAGGTAAGGCACTGGTGGAAGAACCGCGTGACCCGCGTAATCCTCTGCTTCCTGTGCCCCGGAATCCCGGCGATTATCGGGAAGATTCTCGCGATATTCCAGATATACCAGGCGTTCTAGATAACAAAAAACGAGGCGTTTCAGCCTCGTTCTTGTTTCAAGGAAAGAGAAACGCTAGAAAAGAATCCCGGCGCCTCCGCCCACGGCTACGAAGCCATCGATCTCATCCGAGAAATCAGACATGTCATACCGGACCTTCAAGGACAGCTCGAGTCCATCACTTATACGAACGCCCAGTTCCGACAACAGACCGTAACGGTAATTGTGAGCGACTTCGTTCAATGGAGCCCCATAGCCACTCGGGTCCTCGAATTCCTTGTTAGGAACAATATCCGAAACGTACCCTGCATAGGCCCCAGCCCGAACTACGACATATCCAAAATCCAAGCCGGGTAACACCTGGGCATCCAGAGCCACCTGCAGCCAGCCACACTGCCGCTCCTGCACATCGTACATGGTTTCATAATAGCCACCATAATAGCCACCGTAGTAACTATAGTAGCCAGGATTGTAGTAATCATACGCTTCGCGATGTTCGTACTTATAGTACACGCCCACGGTAGAAAGAGCTCCGCCGAATTCCAGGAAAGCGAGATCGCCACCAACACGTTTCCTGAAGCCAATATCGAATTCCAGCCCTATCGGGGAAATGGTATTTTCAAAAGGCAAAAGCACATACGACAGGGATATATCCAGCCTAGCCCCGTACTTTTTAAAGGGAGAATTGATTTTGGGTGGGGCATAGCTTGTTGTAGCAGGAGCGGGTGCCTCTGCGGCGGGGGCAGGTGTGGACGCAACCGGAGCAGTGGCCGCCGGCTTGACTACAGCAGGAGCCGGATCGGCAGGAGTTGAATCTACAGACATGTCGTCTATAGATTCATAGCCGGTTTCACCATAGCCTGTCGAGCCATAGCCACTACCGCTCCACGCAAAGGCAATGAAGCTTACCAAAAGAAGCAGGAACTTTTTCATTACTGTTCTGCGCTTACAGCCGGCTCAGACGATTCAGTAATGGACGCGGCTTCCTTGGCCTCACTTGCCGAAAGCATCTTGTAACGGATTCCGAGTCCCCAGTACTTGCAAGAGCACTTCTTGTCGCCATCTATCGTCTTGCAGAGTTCCTCGGCCCTTATATTGATAACATCCTGAAGGCCATTCTTGTCGGCTTCAATCGTAGCATACGTGACAAAGTCCAGTACAGAGCACTTGTGCTTGTCTTCCCAGGCTACAGGAGTGACGATTTCGTAGGTGCTGGCCCCATAGACCCTCATGGTGGCACTCTGCTTGTCTACGTAGCCATACTTTTCGGTACGGATAGCAGTATCCTTCTTGGGAGCAGGCTGAGCCTGGACGACAGGGATGGCGCAGCCGTAGAGGACTGCGGCAACGAGGGCTACGATAGCGAGAGATATGTAGTTTTTCATGGATTACTCCTAGTTTTTAGAATTTTGGGAACAAATTTAGTTATTTAAACATTTCTTTACAAGAGCGTGTAAGAATTAAATGTTGAATGGGTAGCAACGTGAGGTATGATTGCGAGGGTTCTCATACCCTTCCTTGCCTATTGAAACAAAAACGAGGCTTTTCAGCCTCGTTTTCGTTTCAAGGAGAGAGAGGGATTGGACTACAAACTCATTACATTCGTTTGTAGCCTTCCAGGTTACGGCCTTTGGCCGTAATCCTTGACTGCGTCTGGTTCGCTTCGCTCACCCGCAGTCAATCGAACCCTCTGCGAGGGTTCGAACCGCTACCC
>JAGAAW010000041.1 GCA_017615055.1 Fibrobacter sp. | reverse complement strand
GTCAGGAAGAAGCCAGTGGATTCCACGACAACGTCAACACCGAGGGCACCCCAAGTGATGTTGGTCGGATCCTTTTCGGCGAACACCTGAATCTTGTTGCCATCGACGATGAGGAAGTTGCCTTCGAAAGACACGTCGTGCTTGAAAGCGCCGTGCACGGAGTCGTACTTCAGCATGTAAGCGAGGTAGTCGACGTCGAGGAGGTCGTTGATACCGACAACCTGAATGTCCTTGGAGAAGTTTTCCACAGCAGCGCGGAACACCATACGGCCGATGCGGCCGAAACCATTGATACCGAGTTTGAGAGCCATTATTGGATCCTTTTGTTTATTGTTGAAATTGCTAGCCACCTTTAGGGTGGTGCTTTGCTGGCGTCAAAGATACAAAAAAAGGCGGTCTTTGTGTAGTTCTGGAGTAAAAAAAAGACAAAAGACCGATATTTAGTGATTAAGGGAGCACGGACTCCCCCGCTTGTCCCCTCCCCGACCGGCAGGGGCGGTTCGGCACCAGCGAGGACTCTCGCTAATCGGCGTCCTTTACGCAGCGGACGGAGTGGCCGTAATTCTTGGTGCGGCTGTCCATCATCGCATTGTCCATTAAAGCGGACAAATAGAAATGATGCGCCCTGCCGTCGTATTCATATTCCGAAGAGCTCCAGAAGGACGTTTCGAAGCCTTCGTTCCGCAAGGCACCCTTGTCCCAGATGCCGACCGGCAAGGCCGTAAACCCGAACGCGTCGGTACCCTTGCCGTTAACGGCGAGGCTATCATACTCAATCAGGCCTCCCCCCTTCTCGACAAAGCCGCCAATCCAGCCGTCAACGGACTTCAGCATTTTCCCGTCGGGGCCGGATTCCTTAACCGCGGTCCGCAAGTAGGTCCACTCGTCCTTGCTGGGCACATGCCAGCCGGAGGGACAAACGCCCCGCACCGGGTATTTAGGCGAGCAGCTAGAGCCAAGACCGCAACCCTTGCCTCCCTCGGACCATTTGGCGGCACTGTCCATGGCGGCCGCCCAGGTGTAGAAGCGTCCATTCTTGGCGCAAGCAGAATCGTCGGCGCAAAAACTGTTTTCCGTCTCGTAATTGAGGTTTTGCGCCATCCACCACTGGTCACCGATTTTCACGGTCTTGTATGTCCGCCCGTCGCGATCGTCCTTCACCGAGCCGTATTCGCAGGTGTCGGTGCTGTCCGTCTTGCAGGGCAACGCCTTTGTCTCGTTTGCGGCGCCGGCACCCTTGAGGCAACGGACGCTAAGCGCAAATTCGGTGTAGGCAGTGGACAAGAACAAACTATCCCTGTCGTAAGACATTTCCAACTGGCTCTTCCAGGTTGTTCCCGAAGTGCTCCAGAACTTGGCGAATTCGCCCACAAAATGGAACGTGCTGTCTTCTTTCATGTAGCCCGCCGGGAGTGCGGCAAAACCGTAATCGTCCGTGCCGTTACCGCCGTCCTTCCAGCCTTCGGTGGACTTGAGGGCCTTCCCTGCAATCGCATCCCCACCTACCGCAGCGACCAACGCCTGGAATTCCTCCAGCGATGGCAGGCCCCAGCCCGCAGGGCACGCTTGCATTGCAAATTCCCATATGTAGAGGCGCCCGTACTTGGCGCAATTCTCCGCCTTGTTATCGTAGCAAAAACTGTATCTCGTCTCGTAGTTGATGTTCTCGGCCATCCAGGTCTGTTTCCCGATGACAACCGTCTTGTAGGTCTTGCCATCGCGCTCGTCCATGAGGGTGCCATAGACAATTTCTACCGAGGGCGTGAGCATCTGGCTGCTGCTGGACACAGTTCCCTCGCCGGAAGAACTGCTCGGCTTATCGCCGGAACTGGACTGCGCCGACTCGCTGGACGAGGATGCATTCTGTTTATCGCTAGAAGAATTTCCCTGTTTGTCGCTGGAACTGGACTGAGCATCATCGCAGGAACTAGACTGCGCGCTCGATTCTACGGCAGAAGAATCCGGATCGTCAACCGGGCTAGAAGATGTATCGTCGCCGCATGCAGCGAGAAATACCGTGAAGGCTAGGACCAAAAATCCCAAATGTTTCATATCGTACTCCTTCACACATCCAAGAGAAAATATAATAAATAAACTCAAAAAAATTAAAGCATTAAAAAATTGTAGATGAATGCCGCGCGGCATTTCTTAAATAATTTTTTACCATCAAAATACCATATTCCACCCGGGAATAAAAAATGCAGGGCGGGCGCAAATCGTTTTTGTATCTTTGCTCTCATGAACAACTCCATGCTCAAAAGATTTACCCGTGTAGCCGGTTTTCGCGGCCGCCTCGCACAGCAGAGTGCGGGCCTGTTTGCGCTGTTCCTTTTCGCATCACTGGTTTCTTGTGCCGGAAACGGCGACCCGTTGACCAACCCGGAACCGAAGGCTGCAGGAGACTCCCCCGCCACCGCGGCCCAGAACTATTACGACTATAGCGACCAGGGCGCTTCGGCGGGCTCGCGCACGAATGTTAGCGCGGTCCGCAACCCGGACGGCACCATCGGCAACGCGGGCTTCAGCTTCAAGTTCCCGGGCGGCGACTGGACCATGATCGGCGGCGAAGACGGAGCCCCCTACGAATTCTACAACGCGACGACAGGCCGCAGGGCGGTGCTGCGCGAGGTCGCCCTCGACGAAGGCGAGCCGATGAACCTGATGGACCGCGCCCAGATGGAAATGCAGAGTCTGGAGGCTAGCGGCAAGAAGGCGGCCTTCAGCGAGCTCAATCCCGAGGAGGCGTTCGGGACGACCGGTGCGTTCTTCGACATCGCGGGCAAGCGCTACGAGACCCCCTACGAGGCATGCGGGCTTGTTACCGGCAACGGGAGCAGCGTCTATACCCTCACGCTCGCGGCCACCGACAACGTGCCCGCAAAAGGCGCACTGAAGGAAGAATGGCAGGAATTCTTCAAGGGATTCACGCTCAAGGAAATCTCCGTAGAGCAGGGGCCGGAACTTTCGCCCGAACGCATCCAGAGCCACTCTTCCGCAGCGCTCGGCTACACCTGGAGCACGAAGGACACGCTTTGGCACTTCTGGAACGGCATCGCCAAGCAGAACAACGACCCCGACCTGGTGCTCACCGACAAGTCCGAGGAGATCTCGCTTTTCGTATATGGCGCCATCCTCCCGCCCGACGTGATTAACCAGCAGGATATGTTCAAGGTGCTCCTCACCCGCCTGGGTGTCGACCCGAACAACAGGACCCTAGACTCCCGCCGCGTGAAGGTCGGCGACCGCTACGCCCAGGAATTCACCCTCACCCACATGGTCGGCAAGTTCGACTTCGCCTACAAGGGACGGTTCTTCTACGAGAACGGCCGCGGCATCCTTATCGCCACCTGGACACAGGGGGCTACGCAGAAGAAATACGCTAAAGTTATCGACAACGCGGTCGAAGGCCTAAAGACCGGAGCCGTGCCCGAAATCAAGAACGACAAGAAGCAGAACAAGTTCAACGCCGCCGTAATGAACCAGGTGGGCATCCTCCGCCTGGTGGAAGACCAGCCGCTCGTAGCACTCAGCTACTTCGAGCGTGCGAACAAGATGGACCCGGACGAACCGCTGTACCTCATCAACTGCGGGTTTATCTACCAGATGAAGGAACTCTACGGCCCGGGTATCGCCTACTTCACGAGCCAGATGCCGCTGGTGCGCAAGAACGGGAAACTCCTCTCCATCCTGGGCGAAATGTACGAGGTTCTGTTCGACTACAGCCACGCCCGCGAGTGTGCGGAAGCGGCGCTCCAGTTCACGCCGAACAACCCCGAATACGTCATCAACCTCTCCGACGCCCTCTGGGGACTCGGACAGCGCCACCAGTCGCTTGTTGTGGTGCAGCGCCTCTATGACACGCAGCCGAGCAGCCGCCTGGGCGTGTACCTCGCAAAGACCTACATGGGCCTGGACCAGTACGCCGAAGCCGTTGAAATATTGTATGGGGTACGAGGCCGGTTCGGGATGAGCAAGGATTTGGGCGAAACCCTCATGGACGCCCTTATGTTCTTGGGCCGCTACGAGGAAGCCCGTGCCATCAGCGAAGAAACACTCCAGAAGGAAAAGAACGATTACAAACTCTGGACCATGCACGGGAAGATTCTCTTCTACAGCCACAATTACCGCGACGCCGAAAAGGCGCTCACCAAGGCGCTTTCACTCAAGGCCGACAACGAAGACGCGAAGAGTTTCCTCAGCGCCACCAAGGCTTTCCTCGGGAAGGCAGACAACCGCACGTTGCAGAAGCCCATCACGCCCGTGGAAGAACGTACCGGCAACATCAAGAGCCTCGTCAACAGCAAGGCGAAGCAGGAAGCCGTCGAGGGAGACTTCCCCGCCGTGGTGCACTACCGCAAGGAATGCCTGAAGGCCGAAAAGAACCAGCCGTGGAGCAGGAGCGAGGAAATGCTCATGGAAATCCTCGACGTGCGCGGTGCCGCCATCTACCGCGAGTTCACCTTCGACTTTTTGCCGGGTTACGACCGCATATTCCTCAACGCGCTCGAAGTGTACGACAGCAACTGGAACCTGAAGCAGAAGGCTAGCCTGAACGGCGCCTACATCACCTACGCGACCGAAATCGGCGGCAAGAACGAAAGCCAGATGGCGCACTTCCCGCTCTCGGAACTCGCGCCGGGCGACTTCATTTATCTGCAGTTCAGCCGCACCGCCATCGAGGCTAAGGGCATGATCCCCTACACCGACTTCGTGAGCAGCAAGGACGTACCCGTGGGCCAGTCCATCTTCCGCGTGTACGCCGACACGAACGCGTTCACCACCGAGGAATACGGGCCGCTCGAGCGCGAGAACATCAAGGGCGGGCGCGAATGGAAAATCGAAAGCCCCGTCGTGACGCGCAAGGAACTCTACATGCCCGTGTACCGCGATTTTGGCGCAGGCCTGATGCTCACCGGCAAGCAGCAGTGGAAGGAAGTCGGCGAAGACTACCAGAACCTCATCAAGCACCAGTTCAAGCAGGCTGTGAGCGTGCGCGAGAAGGCGTTCGAGGTGAAGGGCAACAAGATCGGGAACGAGGCCGTCAAGGCAATCGCGAACTTCGTGCGCCACGATATCCGCTACCGCGATATCCGCTTCGGCGGCCACAGCCTTATCCCGCAGACCGCCGAAGTGACGCTCAAGGAGCGTCGTGGCGACTGCAAGGACATGGCGCTCCTGCTCAAGGAAATGCTCGCGACCATCGGCGTCAAGAGCTACCTTACCGCAATCCACCTGACGGAAGAAGGCTTCTCGCAACTGCCGACCATCCAGCAGTTCAACCACATGATTCTCTACGTGCCCAAGCAGGACCGCATAAGCGAGATGTGGATTGACGCGACCGACAAGACGGGCAACGACCGCCCCGTACCGCTCGACATGGAAGGGAAAGTCGCCCTCATCATCGACGGCGAGAACAGCCGCGTAACACAGACGCCCATCCTCGAGGACAACCAGGAACACAAGATTTCTATTGACCACAGGCTCTTTATCGGGCGCGACGGCGTGAGCGAATTCCGCGACTCCGTGACGCTGCAAGGCAAGTTCGCCTCCGCAATCCGCAACAAGTTCTACGGCCGCGAAGTCAAGGAACAGGAAAAACTCATGGAAGACTTCATGTCGCAAGGTATCCCGGACGTGAACATCTCCAAGGTCGAAATCAAGAACCTCGACGAGTTCAATAAGCCTCTCGTGCTCGTGACCACCTACGGCTCCAAGAGCTACTTCGGGCAGGGCGGCGAAATGAAGGGGCGGTTCCCCAACGTATGGGAAAGGAGCCTGTTCAAGCTCCCGAAGGTAGCAAAGCGCCACCACCCCATCCGCATGCCGCACGAGACGCAGTTCCACTACAGCTTATCCGTGAAGGCTGCCGACGGGCGTGAAGTGAACGTTACCGGAGTGAAGCCGTTCCCGCGCGACGTGGACTACGTGAGTTACGAGAAGGGCGTGACCGAAGGGACGCAGGCATCCATCAACTGGACCACGTTCGCGCTGTATGCCGACCCGAACGAATACAACAAGATCCGCGAGGAATGGGACTACCTGCTGAGCGAAACAAGCCCGATGGTGATTGTGAAATAGATGGCGAGATGTCCGCAGGCGAGATGCCCGCAGGCGAGATGCCCGCGGGTTGAAATTCGGGTATCGAGCGGCCTTTTTCGGGGAAAATACAGACCAAAACGGCTTATGTGAGCCATTTGGTCTGTATTTTTAGAACAAATTAAACGCCTTTTCCTGTCCAAGAAGGCATTTTGCTGAAATTAAGCCCCCTTTTTCAAACGTGAAGGCGATTTTTCGGGCGTTTCTTTACAAACAAGTTAATAAAATACAGACTAAACACGCAATAAAACTGCATTTAGTCTGTATTTCTGGCAAAAAATGGTTTTTCGGGTGAAATTGAAGCGCGCAGGCGCCCGTGATAGCAGTTACGAAGGGTAATAAACAGTAAGCACGTCGTGGCCGAGCATTGCCGACTCGCGGGCAACGGCACCCGAAGGGACTCCGGGAAAAGCAAGCGGAGTAAGCGAAGGCCCGCCTTCCCCGCCATCAATAACATCTTCGACTCGCCCGTCCGTGGAATGCCACAGGTCCAGGCGGTTCCAGAGGGGACGATTTTCGGGCGCATCGCCAATAACATCGCGCGCGTCGCCGGCAGGATTTTCAAACAGGAGGTGCGCGAGGGTTGCGCCGGGTTCGACCATCAGGCGGTGCATTCCCCGGCGGGAAAGATCCGCAAGCATCTCGCGCCATCCCGAAGAAAAATCGCCGGAAGTGAGCACAACAACCTCAATCCCGTCACAAGCCGCAAAAGCCTGCTGCGGGACATACGAAAACACGAGCGTCGCTCCCGCCTGGAACATCTTCAATCCGCGCGCTTCCTCAGGCGTAAACTCGCGGTGCCCCGCCCAGAGGACCTTCACAGGATTGTTCCCGCGGGCATACCGCACATCGAGCGAGGGATTGTCCGCAAGGAGCGTCCCCGCACCCACGAGAACCGCATCGCTCATCGCCCGCAGTTCATGGTTCCAGCAGTTCGCGCCCTGGCCCGTTATGCGGAGCGGTGCATGCGAGCCATCGGGCCGCGCAACACCCATGCATCCCGATTCCGACACGGCGCACTTCACTTCGACAAACGTCACCTTGTTGCGCACGAAATAATCGTAGGCTTCGAAGTAGCGTTCTATTTCAGCAAAGACGCTCCGGCCCTCGATTTCAAGTTCCGACTGCGGACGCATCCCGACACCCGCGCGAGGCTCAGGATTGCCGGCAGTTCGTCCGGAAGCATCGTACCCGAAGACGCGGCAACCGCTACCGCAATCGCCGTCATCAGCCTCCTCGAAAGAAGCGGCAATGCAGGCCTCTACACCCTCGAAAACGCGGATGCCCGCCTCCTCAAGAATCTTGCGACTATTCCCGCGCACCACCGGATTCGGGTCCGCATGCGCGAAATAAACCTCCTTGACACCCGCATCGATGATGGCCTTGGTGCAGGGGGGCGTGCGGCCATAGTGGCAGCAGGGCTCGAGCGTCACGTAAATAGCCGCGCCGCGGGCGCATTCGCCCGCGTCACGCAGCGCCATCACTTCGGCATGGGCACTCCCGGGGCGCTGCGTACGCCCCTTCCCCACGATAATCCCGTCCTTGACGACAACAGCCCCCACAGCCGGGTTCGGCCGGCTTATTCCTATCGAAAGGAATGATTCTTCAAGCGCGAGCTGTAGGTAGTTCACTGTATTGCAAGACTGGATTTTCGACGCAGTTTACCCTGAGCCTGTCGAAGGGCTCAGGATGACAACTGACTAGTTCTTCGGGAAGGCCATGAAGCCGCCGACCACGTTGAACACGCGCTCGTACCCGTTCTGGATAAGGAAGTTCGAAACCGCCATACTGCGCTTGCCGCTACGGCAGAAGATGAGCAGGTCCTTGTCCTTCGGGAACTCGCCAAGACGCTGTTCGGCTTCCTGGAGCGGGATGTTGATGGAACCCGGGGCCGTGCCTTCGGCAACTTCGCCCGGAGTGCGCACGTCAATCAGCACGCCACCGGCCTTCTGCATTTCGAGAGCCTTCGGCCAGTCGATGTTCGTAATCTGCGCCTTCGGGGCTTCCGGTGCCGGAGCAGGTTCAGCAGCCTTCGCCTGTGCGGGTGCTGCCGGGGCGGCCTTTGCGGGGGCCTCCACCTTCTTTTCTGCCTTAGCCTCGTTGCATGCACAAAGCATGAACGCAGAACAAATCACTAAACCGATTAACTTTTTCATTTTTTTACTCCTATTTGTTATTAAACCGTTTCAACATCCTCGCCAAAGTCGCCCTTGTCAAGAACCATGTAGACACCGAGCACGGAATGCAACACATTGTCCTTCGACTTCAAAGGCACCGCATTGAACATGAGCAGGGTGTTTTCCTTCATGAACCCGCCCTTCCACGAAATGCTCCTCCCGGTATCGAACACCTCCGAGAGCGTCTTCGACATGTACGGCAGGATTCTGCTCGTAACAACCGCATCGAGGTTCTTCCCTTCAATCTCCTTGGGGTTCAGTATCTGGAAGTCCGTCGCAAAGGCCTGGTTGCATCCCTGGATGGTAAAGTTCCTGTCAACCCAGAGCACGCGCACATCCGGGAACGAGAGTGCTGCCGAAAGCATTGCCTCCTTGTCGTCCTCACCCGCAGCCGGGTTATCAAGCACCATATCCATCCTACGCGCAGAGCCCTGCAGCACAAGACGGTTATCCTCGTCGTTCACGAGCCTGCAGCGGAAGCAGTACCAGACCATCGTCTTGTCGGCACCATACAGGCGCACCTTGATAGTCTCGAACGGGTCGCCCCTCGAACCGTAGGAATGGAAATCCTTCACGCGCTCGTTCACAATCGAATCGAGCAGGTTGTAGTCGGATTCCGGCATCATCTTGCGAATATCCACGTAGCCCGTCGACTGCGGAATAACACGATGCTCCTCGTCCATCAGCGGCGTAAGGAGCCTAAACCGGCGTTCATCGACCTCGAAATTCCAGAGGAAGTCGCCCGTATTCTGCAAGAGGTTATCGAGCCGCACCTGAATGCGCTCGCGCTCCTTGCGATTCTCGTTTTCACGGGTAAAATTCCTGATAAAGCAAATGTAGCGGAATTCCTGTACCGAAACATACTCCAGCACGGTCTTCATCTCGTACCACTGCACGCGACTCTGGTCAGTATTCGATGTGGTCGGGTCAAGTTCCACCGAAAACACGAACGACATGTTCTGGTGCTTTTCCACCTCGTCAAAGTAGAGCCTCATTCGGGCCCAGTCCTTCGAGTGCAGCAAGTCCTGGAAAATGCTCCCGGAAGAAAGCCTGCCAAAAAGAGGGTCGGAGATGTACATCGGCAACCCGTAGAGGAACTCGAGCCTACGCGAAAATACGACAATAAACTCGTTCACGTTGCCCGTGAACTTGTCATAGAGCTTTTGCCTGTTCACGTTCTCGCGAAGCAGGAATATGAAGATAATACACGCCACCAGGAGGATGACGCTCACGAAGGCGAGAACGATTAGCCAGTTCACGCCGAGATTTGCCGCAGGAATCGTAGGATCCATACCTACAAGATAAACAAAATAACGTGCAGAGAACACCTCATGGCGAAATTCCGCTCACTTTTTGAACGATTTGGAAGCCCAGAAGCCATTATATGCCGGCAGAGCCCCGCCCGTACCATGCCTTGCACCAAGTTCATAGCCGGAAAGACCGAGCGAGACCCCGAACGTAAGCGCGAATCCCGGGAACCCGTAGGAGGTTTCTATACTCCCCCACGTAAAGCGAAGGCTTGTCCCGACGGTAACGGTCTGCATGTCCGTCCCGACATAAGCGGTAAAGGCCCGAGACGCACCCCAGAACACGCCTGCCCGGGGATACTCCCGCAACTCGTCGGTAAAGGCAGACCACCAGGCGGCAAACGTGAACGACCTGAACTGCGCGGAGAGCCCGAACTTGAGCCTATAACGGAGCCAGGCGTCGTCACCCGGAACCCACTGCGTTATACCGCCAAACCCGAGGCCTGCCACAAAGAACCAGCGGGAGAACGACGCCTCGAGCGAGGCGCCCGACTCGCGGAACAGGGAATCGAGCGCGTAGTAACCATAGAGAAACGCGACTCGGTAATGCGGGTTGCCCCATTCCCCCGCGGCGGAGAGCACCCATTCCTCGGGAGCGTCCGAGCGCATGTAGCCCGAAATGCCGAAGGCAGGGATTGCCCTGCGTGCAGGCGTGGAATTCCAGCCCGGTAGGCCCTCGGGGGCGCAACCGAAGTCGCCGACAAAAGCGACAGGAGCATCGAAGCAGAAGGCCTGCGAGAGAAAGCCCGCAAAAAGAAGGATTGCGGCAAGGCGGCGCAGTTTAAGACAAGGCTTCAAGCATTGCAGCGTTAAACGGCGCACGATTTCAGATAAACTAAGGACGCAGTACAATTCCCACCACCTTTTCGTAATCGCCCTGCCTCGCCGCCACGTAGTTCACGCCGCGGCTCCCCAGGCGCTGCACGGGTACATCAATCCACTGCGGGGAACTCGCCTGCACGACGGCGTTCCACACCTCCCTGCTGGCCGAATCGAGCAGGCGCACCTGCACCTCGCCCTCCCCCTCTACGCGTACACGAAGGGGCACGCCCCTCGCACGCACGACCCGGCTGGAAAGCGTAACCGTGAAGGGGGCCTCCGTCTTGTCGCCCGCCTTGCGCACAAACCCGGGCGTATTTTCCGACGAACCCGTAAGCGGGCTAAAACCCGCGGGGCAAACCGCGGTCCCCTTGTCCCAGGTAACCGAGTCGATGACCTGCCCTCCGTAACACAGGGCGAGCGACCCGCCGGTGTTGTTCAGGTACCCGAGCGCCACCTGCACAATCCGCACGTCGGGGAACCCGACCTGCCTCCTCAACTCGAGCGAATCCCGGGTCAGGAGAATCGCCTGCAGGGGGAATATGCTATCCCCGCTCCCGCCCAGCGCGCCGCCCCTGCCGCAGAGACGCACCTGCGACAGCGGCACCGCCACCCGGGACGCGTTGAATACCTCCACCCACTCCGGCACGGGCTCCTGCGGGCAGTGGTGTACCTCCGATATCACGAGCGGGGACTTCCCCGGTACCACGAGAAGCGTATCGATTTCGTTGTTCAGCGGGTACTCGTCCTCCGGGAGCAACACGTTCAGGTGCACGCTCCCGCGGGAGGCAATCTCGAAGTCGAAATTGCCCGAAACCGCGAGCGTATCGCTGGCCTCCGTCCCTGCAGAGAGGTCCTGCCACCCGACATAAACTCGGGTGCTGTCGCAGCCCTCGAGTTGCCCATCCACACGGAAGTTCACGACCTCCGTGGACGTCTCCTCGGGCACAACCCTCAGGATGCCAACCCCACAATCCGCTATCCCCAGCTCGTACCCGGCGTTCGCGAAACCTGGCGTGGCGGCAGTAAACTCCCAGTCGTCGGTCTCGCTCCGCCGCTGGTACGCCTTCCCCGCCTTCGAGGCCGGCACCAGCACGGAATCCATGCATGTGCCCGCCTCTAGCCGCCATATACTTTCACGTGAGTTCGGGAGCGATTCCTTGAAAACCGCGCAGGCGACATTCTCCCGCACGGGGCAAAATGCGCTGTCGTGTACCAGCACCAGGCGGTTTCCCTCCGGGTACGGCACCCGGACAGCCGCCTTCCCGTCCATGAGCAGCGTTAACGTGTCCGCCCGGAACGTAGCATCCAGGCGCACCTCGACAAACTCCCCGTCCTGGTCAGGCACGTCCGTCGGGTCCGGAAACACCTCCACGAGCAATGGGCATGCGGGAATGGTTACCGCAAGCCAGGGCAATAATTTCATGTAGTCCCCCGAAGGGGTTTATCCCGCCCGCCGTCCCGAAGGAACGCCGCCTAACTGGAGCAAGCCAGGATATCAGTCGACCGAGTAGTCGCCTGGAAGAATATAGGCAACGGGGTTTACAGGACGGTCGCCGACCCAGACCTCGTAGTGGAGATGCGAGCCGGTAGACATGCCGGTAGAACCCATATAGCCGATGGTCTCGTAGCGGTGGACCAGCTGTCCAGGCTTGACGAGGAGCATCTGCATGTGACCATAACGGGTACGAATCCCGTTTCCGTGGCTTATCGCCACAAAGTTACCGAACGACGGATTGTACATGGCGTTTTCCACCACGCCGTCCGCCGTCGCAAAAATCGGGGTCCAGCGCTCGTTCGCAATATCCACACCCTGGTGCATGCGGCCGATTTCGCCGGTTACCGGGTGGACGCGCGGGCCGAACCCGGAACCGAGCCTGCCTCGCGTGGGAGCGATAGAAGGTATATAACGCCAGCGGGACTGCTGCTGCCCCACGTATTCGGAGAGCGAGGAGAACGCGGCATTGTTCATGTCGAGCTTGTTCTGGATGCGCGCTGCATTCTCGCGAAGAAGCGCCATGCGTTCAAATACCGGGGAGGTTCCGCGCACCAGGAGCGACTCGGGGCCGATAAAGCCACCGGTTCCCAGTTCACGGGCCTGAGCATCGGGCGGGGTAAGCGCGAACTTGGAATGCACACGCTGTTCGTCCTTGAAAAACACGCCGGAAGTCCCGTCCAGATAGTCGAGCGTACCCTCGATCTGCACCATCTGGCGGTCAAGGTACTGGCGCGACTTGATGACATGCTTCAGCACGGCATCGTGCACGAAGGTGGCAGAGAACTGGACTATCAGGAGGAGGAGGCCAACGACGACGAAGGCGCGGACCGCCCAGTGCCCGCGGAAAAGGAATTCCGGCAAGTTGAGGGTCACCGACTTCGATGAATTCTGGTAATGGATGTTGGCCTTTACGAATTTCACGGGCAAGAAGATAGAAAAACACCCCTAAAAAGAAAAGTAAAAACCTCTATTATATTGTAAAATCCGCATTTTTGCTTAAATTTCGCAAAAAACGGCACCGAAATAAGAAAAAAGTAAGAGGCCGCCACGCGGGCGGCATAGTTCACTAGACCGGGTTGTCGATATCCACGAACTTGGCGGGAATCTTGAGCTCGTTTTCGATTTTCGCAGCCAGCGCGCGCACGCCGAAAATCTCGGTGCGGTGGTGACCTGCGGAAACGAGGTTGAACCCGAGTTCCTCCACGGCTATGGGCACCGCCTCCTTGATTTCGCCGGTGATAAACGTGTCGCACCCGAGGAGTTTTGCCTCCTCGATACCGCTAGCCCCGGAACCGCTGCAGATGGCAACTTTCCGGACAGTCTCGCTACCGTACATAAGCGAGTGCTGAACCCCGTGCTCGAAAACGCCACAGGCAAGGTCCACAAAACCTTCACGCGAAACAGGCTCGGCAAACTCCCCCACGACGCCCACGGTACGCTCGCCCTCGCGCATGAACCCATCGATCTTTTGGAGGCCGAGCGCACGGGCAATCTGCACGTTGTTTCCGATTTCCATGTGGCCGTCAAGCGGCAGGTGGAACCCGTAAAGCGAGATGCCGTTCTGCATCAGGCGGCGCATGCGTTCACCGAACTTGCCTACGAGCACGCGGTTCTCACCCTGCCAAAAGCCGTTCGGGTGGTGGACGATAATGCAGTCCGCATGCTCCTCAATAGCGGCATCGATAAGCCTATCGCGGAAGGATACTCCCGTCACGATTTTGGTCACCTTGTCGGAAGCCTCCACGCAGAGGCCATCCACACAGTAGTCCTTGAACATCTGCGGTTCAAGAAGGTCGTTCAGCCAGCCAGAAAAGTCAGAAATTCGCATGATACCCTGCTAATCGTCCTTGTAAGCATCCACGACACACCGGACGGAAGCCTGAGCCGTGGGAGAAAATTTCTGGCCCATGTCAACACAGCAGCCATCACCTAAATGATACATACCGACAGCACCATCTGTCAACGTAGAACTCCAGAAATAGGCGCCCGCACCCTTATCCTTGTACACGCCTTCCTCGTTCATGTAGCCTGCGGGCTTCGCCGCAAAGCGGAAAAAGTCATCGCGCGCGGAACTGGAATTTGACCAGAGGGAATCCCTGGAGCGGAGCCAGGATGCAACGTAGCTTGAGTTTTCCTTGAGCTTTTCAAGATAATCGCGCATGGAGTTCCATTCATCAGAAGACGGCAGGTGCGTCCCTGGCGGGCAGACCGTCTGGGCAGCCTCCCAGTCGTAAAGCTTTCCATAGATTTCACAATTTTCAGTACTGTCCCCGTAGCACGAGCTCTCGCCCACCGAAGGCTCTATATCTACATTTCGTGCCAGCCACAGCTGCGGCCCGATAGTGGTCACCCTATATTCGGATGAATCACGCGGATCGACCAGTTTTGCTGCATTCTCATCAAAATCGCTATAAGCGGAAGAATCCAGGGAATAGACCCTCCCCGGTTCCACATCGCGCACGCAACGCAGGGAGTAACCGTTGTACTTGTCCGCGTAAAGGAGATTGACAACATCGTACTCGTAGAAGCGTACCGCATTTGCATACTCGAAATGCCTTTCGCTGGATGTCCAGAAATAGGTTTCGGACCCCTTGTCGAAATAATCCCACTTTATGTAGCCGTTAGGGTCGTCAGTATCGTCAAAGACCCTGCGCTGGATCCAGACTCCCGCAGGCCTCACGGAGAATCCGTACAGGTTTGTCCCTTTGTCCCAGGAACGGATATCCTTGAAACTATTGCTAACCCCTTCGTAATCCATATATTCGCTATAGTTCGTCTTTACCTGGGTTGCGTAAAGGCCGAGCAGGCGCTGCCACTCCTCACGCGAGGGAACGTGCCAGTGTTCCGGACAGATTCCCCGGAACGTCGTATGGACAAAGCAGAGGGTCCCCATGCCGCACTGGTAGCAACGGCGGTTCGCCGCACAGTTGAAGCACTCCGGGTCATCGCTGTCGCAGGTGACCCCGGTGGTATCCATGACGGCGCCCCAAGTGTAAAGACGGCCGTACTTCTTGCAGTTCTTCGGGTCGTCATCGTAACAGAAACTCCCTCCCTTCGGCGGGATATAGCGGAGGTTCTCGGCCATCCATTCCTGGTCACCTATAACGACGGTTGCATAGAATTCCCCGTCTCGGTTATCGACAAACGAACCAAATTCGACTCCTTCCGGAACGCTCCCCGGAAGTTCGCCCCCGCCTGTAGAACCATCATCGCTACAGGCAACCATTAAAGCCAAGACAAAAAGCAAGGCGGTCACAAGTGACAAGCGCGCAAAGAATATTTTGAACAAGTTCTCTTCCATTGACCGAAAAATATAAAAAAAGGCAATTTTATAGGCCCAAAAACAAGTCAAATTCATAATTGGCTGATAATGCGCGAAAAAAAGACGCTAGATAAACTTTTTGGAGTTGTCCGCATTTATGCGTTTTTTTAGATTTATGCATAGAAAAACACAAACCCGTTTTTTCAGCACTTGGGAATGCTCAAAAATGCGACATTCTTTTTGGTACTGGAAACATTAAGGAGCCTACATGGCACATTATCTCTTTACTTCTGAATCCGTGTCCAAGGGACATCCGGACAAGGTCGCAGACCAGATTTCCGACTCCATCCTCGACGCCTGCCTCGCGCAGGACCCGAAGAGCCGCGTCGCATGCGAAACGCTCGTGAATACCGGTCTCGTCGTGATTTCCGGCGAAATCACCACCAAGGCGAACGTCGACTTCCAGGAAGTCGCCCGCAACACCATCAAGAACATCGGCTACGTGAACCCCGACCTGCAGTTCGACTACAAGGGCTGTGCCGTGCTCGTTGCCATGGACAAGCAGTCCCCCGACATTGCCCAGGGCGTGGACGCCAAGGCAGCCAAGGGCAAGAAAGACGACAAGCAGGGTGCCGGCGACCAGGGTATGATGTTCGGCTATGCCGTAAACGAGACCCCGGAACTGATGCCGCTGCCCATCAGCCTCGCCCACAAGCTCATGGAAGAAATCCAGAACCTCCGTGAACAGGGCAAGATCAAGTGGCTCCGCCCGGACGCCAAGTCCCAAGTGACCGTGGAATACGATGAGAACGACAAGCCTGTACGCGTGGACACCGTGGTCATCTCCACCCAGCATGACGAGTTCGTGAACGGCAAGGAACTGGAGCATGCCCAAATCGAAAAGGAAATCATCTCCAAGCTCATCAAGAAGGTCATCCCGGCCAAGCTCCTGGACAAGAAGACTCGCTACCTCGTGAACCCGACCGGCAAGTTCGTGGTCGGCGGGCCGCACGGCGACTGCGGTCTCACCGGGCGCAAGATTATCGTGGACACCTACGGCGGCATGGGTCGCCATGGCGGTGGCGCGTTCAGCGGCAAGGACCCCTCCAAGGTGGACCGCAGTGCAGCATACGCTGCCCGCTACGTAGCCAAGAACATCGTGGCTGCAGGCCTCGCCTACCGCTGCGAAGTCCAGCTCGCCTACGCCATCGGCTACAGCAAGCCCGTGTCCGTCCTCGTGAACACCTTCGGTACCGGCAAGATCAATGACCGCAAGATTGAAGAAATCGTCGCGAAAAACTTCGACCTCTCCCCGGCAGGCATCGAGAAGATGCTCGACCTGAGGAAGCCGGGCTACGTAGCGACCGCCGCGCTCGGCCATTTTGGCCGCACGGGTGCACGCTTCACGTGGGAAAAGACCGACAAGGCAAATGCGTTGAAAAAAGCAGCGAAAATTTAAGCCGCAAAAATATAACGACCGCTCGTTCGTCGTCTCGGGTGCGAAACCTCCGGTTCCTCACTCGCTCTCGCAACCGCCCCTAGTTAATACTAGGGGCTTTGTTGCTCACAGAAGCGACCGCTCGTTTAAAACCGCTCGTTTTAAACGGCGCAAGCCAAGCGCAAGATATGAAAACGGCCCCGAGATTTCGGGGCTGTTTCTTTTACGTACTGAAACAACTCGCGTCTATTTCACTGCGGTAAAGTAGCTCCTGCTTGCGCCCGGAGCAGAAACGCGAACCAGGTACACGCCCGCGGGGAGACCTGCGGTCAGTCCACGCGTGTCGCGGAGCATCGCCTGCGGAACATTTTCCACCTTGCGGATAAACCTGCCGTCGGTCGCATAGACGCTCACGCTGTATACACCCTGCTGGAGCGACAAGCCCGAAAGTAGCGGAATTGCATCCGGCTTCGATGAATCGCCCGAGCTCGTGTCGCCGACAGCCGTATCCTTCTTTGCAGAGTCCTTCTTCGAGGTATCCGGTGCAGCAATCTCCTTCACGAGCGTCACGTCGAACTGGTCGATATTCGGGCCGTCCTTGCCATCAAGCGTCGCAAACTTCACGCTGTTCTCGCCCGCAGTAAGCTTGAGCGAGACTTCCTGCGTTTTCCAGGTGCTCCACGCACCCGTCTTCTCGAACACGCTCGTTGCCGTGTCTATTGCAGAAGAAATCACCAGGCTGCGGTCCTCGCTAGAACCGTTCGCGAAATCGATTTCGAACTTGTATTCGCCCGCCACGCCGACCTTCACGGGCACGACCACGCTTCCGCCCTTGTCAAAGTTCACGTAGGCATCGCCGTGGTAGCCAGCATTCGAAGTTTCGATAAAGCTGTTCGTCGCCGTACCCTTGTCCGCCTGGTATTGCCTGTCGGGAGTCGGGGGCGGCGGCTCCACATAGTTCGCGTCGCATTCCGTGGGGCTCTTGAGTGTCGCGCCCGCATTCGCCTTCACGGCGGCTTCCACCTCGCTTGCCGGTAGCATGAAGCCCGTATAGTCGTAGGGCGGCGTAAACGACGTTCCCGTGCCCTTCGTGTTGCCCGAGCAGTTCGTAAAGATGTTGTCGATTACCTCGTTCACGCCGGTGCCGTTCGCGTTGCCGGTGTAAATCGGGTTAGCCTCGTTGATGAATACGTTACGCTCGGTACGCACCGTGCACATGTGGCCCGCCGAGACGCCCAGCACATCGGTACCGCCTGTAACACTCGCATCGCCGGTCAAAAGATTATTCACCACGTGCACGTTGCCGTAACGGCAGCGGGGCTTTCGCTGGTTAGCGGCCTTCCACCAGTTGAACATGTAGGTCACGTTCAACTTGCCTTCGCTCACGGGCTCGTTGTCGGAGCTGCCGATAAGATTCGAAAGGTTGTGCGTGCTCTTTTTCTTGTAGCCGAAGATGCACCAGGTAAACGTTACGTTGTCTGCACCCTTCACCACGTCGGCGTTGCCGTCCTGGCCGTCCCAGAATTCGCAGTGGTCAATCCAGATGTTCTTGGAGCCGTCGTTTTCGATGGTAAGGTTGTCCCACGCCTGGTCGGCATTGCTGCCCGGGCCCTGGATGACGATGTTGCGCACGATGATGTTCGAGGCCTTGCTGATGTGGATGGGAGCCTTCAGGAGCGTTCCCGGCCTGAGCCCGATAATCGTCTTGTTGGAGCCGGTGATGTTCAGGCGGTCGCCGGATGTGCCGCTCCAGCCGCTACCGAGCGTGCCGTCGATGTAGATGACCCGCGGCGAGGAATCCTTCGCGTACTTTTGCAGGTCGGCGAATGTCGTAACCGTAATGGGGGCCACGTTACCGCCGCCCGTCACCTCGAACGCAGTCGACGTACGGCCCGAACGAGTCGCCCAGCCGATGGGCTTACACTGGTCCACCGCGGCGGACGCGCAAACCGCGAGCCCGCACAAGACGGCAATAATTTTGGAAGGTACTTCAAACATCCCGCATACTCCTTGCGTCACCAACGCTTTTTTATAAATCTACCCTTTTTTCGCGCAAAAAAGGCGTTCAAGGCATAAAAAAGCTTTTACAAGTTGTCCACGGACAACGCGTTTTTGAAGGCTTACTTCTGTTCGACGGTATAACCCTTGTCGCGCAAGAGTTTGAGCACGTTATCGCCCTTACCCGCCATGTGGGCAGCACCCACTACGACAAATACCTTACGGTCCTGCGCAAGGAAGGATGCAACGGAATCCGCCATCGTCCTGTTACGGGCAATGTAGACGAGTTCCTCGATTTGCGCTTCAAGCAGGGAATCGGTAGCGCTACCTTCGGGTTCCATGTACATGGCTTCCCGGAACAGCGAATCATTACCCTTTACCCAGGCTTCCATCATCAGCGTGACGGAGGAATCCATCAACTGCATCTGGTTCAGCGTGCTCTTGAGGTAGTAAATGCCGAGCGAATCCGGGAGGCCCTCACCCACAAGCACGGCAATCTGGTCTTCTGCCGACTCGAGAGAAACAACCTTCTTCTTGGATTCTTGCGCACTACGCAAGAAGTAAAAATCTATCCCGAGATTCGGATCGAAGCCGAGCCGCATTATGGCAACGGAACTGAGCGTCATTGCCGCAGACCAGGGCTTGAAGCCATAGAGGACTTCCGGGGCAAGAGACCACGAAGCGCAGACGCTATCGAGCTGCTTCTTGACATCCTTGGGCAAGACCTGCGCCAAAGATTGCCCCGCCGGCAGTTTGCCCCGCAACTCGGATTGCTTTGCAATTTCCATAAACACAGCCGTGTCGCTCATGTCGAGTTCCACCGCAAGTTCATCGGAGCGGTCGAACGCATTCGTAATCGCCGTATCGAGCGGGTAGAACGTAGGATCCGCAAAATGGACGCTCCCCAGCAGGTAAACGCTGGAATTGGAATCAGAAACCTGCCAGAGCATGTGTTTTTCACGCTGGGATCTCGTGGAAGATTCTTCTTCGGAACCCGCTTCTTCAGAAACGGCATTTTCGTTCACTCCCCCCGCAGAAGCATCCTTGTTAGAATGAGTTTTCTCGGATGAGGCGCAGCCCGCGAGCATTGCCAGCAGGAACAGATAAACTAGCGTAATCCTAGATAACATATCAACCCCTTATATTAAAGAACGTACAAGGCAAGGAACACCGTAAATGCAGCAAAGAACAGCACCACGGGCACCAGGAACCAGAAGCAATAAAAACCTATTTTCAGGTCGTAGAAGAACATTTTCCACCATCCGCGACGGGTCTTGCTAATTTCGGCGCGACACTCGGGGCAAATGTTCCCCACCCTGTTGCGCACGCGGATAGCCATATTGCTCTGCAAGGGGGTCATACCCACCTTGTCGTTGAATTCTTTATTGCATTTAGAACAAATTGCCTGCATGTCCGTGAATATAGTAATTCATCGGCAGAATGCAGTAGACAGAGGGCTGAAGGTAGGTTATTTCCGCTTGGCGGCGATAAGCACGGTAGAACCGAGAATCAGGAGTATGCCCAGAATGAGCCTGCCCGTAAGGATTTCGCCGAAAACCGTCACGCCTATCGTCACGGCGGTTACAGGTTCGAGCGCGCCAAGAATCGCCGTGGGCGTAGACCCGATAATCTTGACCGCTTTCACCATGAATATGAGCGAAAGCACCGTCGGCACGAGACCCAGCATAAAGCCCCAACCCCACGAACTTGCCTGCGTAAAGAGCGGCGGGAGCCCCGAACCTAGCGTTACCGAATAAAGCAATAAAAACACGAGACAGAAGCAGATGGCATAGAAAGTCATCTTCACCGCCCCCATCTGGAGGTTGATGCGGTTTGCCATCACCATGTAAATCGCATATGAAATCGAAGAAGCAAATACGAGCACAAGGCCGGCCGTACTGAGCGGCACGCCGTCGCCACCGCGGTAGAGGAGCGCCACGCCCGACATCGAGACCGCGATAGAAATGACGGTCCAACGCCTGATTTTCTCCTTGAAAAAGACCGCCATGAGCACCGAGACTTCGAGCGGGTAAAGGAAGAGGAGCGTGGAGGCAAGCCCCGCGTCCATGTGCTTGAACGAAGCGTAATACGTCAAGGACGAAGCTGCGAACAGGAACCCGAACGCGACAAGCGCCCCGAATTCGCGGAACGAAATTTTAAAGTGCGAACCCTTCGCGAGGATTACCACAAAAAGGAGGAGCGCCGCCGTAAAGAATCGGTAAAAAAGGACGGTCTCTGGCGAGTAATTCTGTGCATATAAATGCAAAGCACCCAGCGGGTTCGTTCCATAGCATATGGCAGAAAGGGCTGCAAAGAGGAAACCCTTTAACGTTTTGAAATTACAAAGTAATAAACTAATTCTTTTCTCCATAATGGAATCTAGCGGTATTCCGTGAGCAACAAGCGCCTCATATTAATGAGGCGTGGTTGCGAGAGCGAGGACCAGCCCTGAACCTGACAGCCTTATTCTAGTCCGAGCGGTCTTCCGTGAGCATAAAGCGCCTCGTATCAACGAGGCGTGTATGCGAGAGCGAGGACCAGCCCTGAACCTGACAGCCTTATTCTAGTCCGAGCGGTCTTATATCGCGAACTTGGTAGCGTCGGCAAGTTGCACGCTCGCGATGCGGGAAATACCCTTGATTTCCTGCGTCACGCCGTAGAGCATGTCGGCTTCGGCCATGGTACGCTTGTTGTGCGTCACCACGATGAACAAGGTCTGCTTGCTGAATTCGCGGAGAAGCGCCATGAATCGGCCCACGTTCGCATCGTCCAGCGGGCCGTCGACTTCGTCCAGCACACAGTACGGCGAGGGCTTTTCCATGTAGATGGCAAAGAGCAGTGCCGTCGCGGTCAGGGCGTGTTCACCGCCGGAGAGCGCCTTGATGCCGCGCATCTTCTTGCCGGTCGGCCGCACGTTGATTTCGATGTCCGCGTCAAGAATATCGAGCGGCTTGCCGTTCTCGTCGAGTTTCTCTACGAGGCTCATCTTGGTTTCGCCATTCAGGAACAACTTACTGAACACGAACTGGAAATTCTTCTGGATGCGTTCGAACGTCTCAAGATAGCGCTTACGGGCAATGTCGTCGAGCTTGGTGATGGTACGGTCGAGCGATGCGCGGGCACGGTCCAGGTCGTCGAACTGCTTCTCGACTTCCTCGAGGCGCTTCTTCTCGTCCTCGTAATCCTCCATCACATTCACGTTGATGGGGCCCAGGTCCTTAATCTTTCCGCGGAGTTCACGGATTTCGCGGTCAGCTTCGGGCTGGCTGTATTCCACGCGTTCAATATCGCCGGGTTCCTCGAGGTTCACGTCCCAGTCGCCCTGGATACGTTCCTTGAGGCGGTCCACATTCGCCTGCAATGCCTCGCGGCGGCGCACGATGTCGTTCAGGTCGTGCATCTTGTCGATCATGTCATCGCGAAGGCTGTTCACTTCCTTCTGCCATTCATCGATATCGCCTGAAACAAGCTCGTACTTTTCGCGGGCAAGGTCTCGCCTGCTCTCGATTTCACGCAGGGCAGAATCCTTCGCCTGAACCTGGTCCGCAATCCCGTCAACATCGCGACGCAAGTTGTCAATTGCAGTCGCATTCTTCGAGATTTCGTCCCTGCGGGTAACAATCGAGTTCCCGAGGAAATCCATCTGGTCGGCAATGTCCTTGAGGCGGCTGGTGTTCTGCGCGAGTTTCGCATTCTTGTCCAGCACGCTGCGCTCGAGTTCGCGAACTTCCTCGTCCTTGTCGCGGAACAGCTGTTCCTGCTCACCGAGTTCATCGTTCACGCGGTCGTATTCCGCTTCGGCACGTTCCGCAGCCTGCGCCGCCTCGGCAAGTTCCACATCGGAATTCTTGCGCTGTGCTGCTTCTTCAATGCGGGCACGCGCGCTGTTGCAGTTGGCTTCAAGCGTCGCCATGCGGGACTCGCAAGAGGCAACCGTATTCTTCTGAATAGCAATGGCGGCATCTCCCCCATGGAGGGAATTCTGCTTCTCGCGGATATCATCCACCATCGACTCAAGCATCTGGGATTCCTCGGCAAGGGTGTCCTGCACCCGCGCCATTTCGGATTCTTTCTGCGAGAGTTCACCCTGCACATCGGCAAGGGACTGCTGTGCATTTACAATCTCGTTCTTGCGGCTGAGCGACCCTGCCGTCGGCGTGCCCGTAGATACAAGCCCCGCCGTGCGAACCGTCGCATCGGGCGAGACAAAGCAGAGGTCGTCGTTACCGTAACGTTCGGCAAGTTCCAGCGCCGCATCGAGCGATTCAACCAGAATGTAACGCGAAAGGATTCCGCGGAGCCATGCCATGGTGGCATCGTCTGCCGTCACGTAATTCGCCATCGGGCCAATCACGCCGTTACCCTCGATGTTGCCGCCCGCAAAGGCGGGGCGCGGCTTTGCCATGAGCGCCATCAGCGCCTGGCCCACGTTCTCGTTCTTGAGGGAATTAACAATCTCGCCCAGGTTACCTGCATTCTCGACAACCACAGAATCGAGGATATCGCCCAGGGCCGTCTCGACCAGATGGGCATATTCGGGTGTCGCGGTAATGCGTTCGGAAAGCAGGCCCTGCGTAAGGTTCGCCTTGTTCTCGGCAAGCCAACGGCTCGCTTCCGTCCCTTCGTTAGAAACGCTCTCGAGTACGTCGATTCGTGCCTGCAGGCGCGCTTCCTCGTTCTTCAGTTCCGCCACGCGGGCCGTAATCTCGTTCAGTTCCGCCTTGAGGGATTCAATGCGTTCCTCGCGTACGGACTTCTGCTCTTCGAGGCCTTCAATTTCGTTGCGGGCGTTATCCATGCCCTGCTGGATTTCTTCCACGGCACGAGACGCATCATCACGCTGGGTACGGAGGGTTTCAATCTCACCATTCCAGCCTTCCAGATTGGACTGGAGCATATCCGTCTCGGCATCGGCACGTTCAAAACGCGACTTGAGGCCGTTCAGGGTGTTTGCCGCCTGCAGGCGCTCGTTCGAAAGTTCCCTCGACCTTGTGCGCAGGTCATCCACCTTGTCGCGCATCACCTGGAGGGTCTCGCGTTCGCGTTCCAGGATGGCACTCATCTGGTCCATCTCGGAATCGTTGCCGAGAGCCTCGTTTTCCTTTTCGAGGCGTTCCTTCTCGGCGGTAAGCTCGCCCACCTTCTGCTCGCTACGTTCAATCTCGTCCTGGGCCTTCGCACTTGCGGCCTCGGTCGCAGAAATGGAATCGCGCAGGCGTACAATATCGTTATTCAGGTTGTTGAGTTCGATGGTCGCCGCCTGGACCTGACGTTCCAGCTCACGGTAGGCGTTCTCGTCCTCGCTGATATCGAGCTTCTTTTCCTCGATCTTGGTCTGAAGTTCCGTCGCGCGGGTCTTGGAGGTTTCCACCTCGTGTTCCATACGGCGGGAAGACGTATCGAGCGTATTCAAACCTTCCCTAAAGTCCTCAAACTTGTCGATACTCACGGAGAGGTCCAGTTCGCGCAGGCGCTTGGTCAGGTTCTTGTATTCCTCGACCTTCTCCGCCTGGGTCTCGTACTGGCGCACGGAACGGCGAGTCGCACGCAGGTTATCTTCCACGCGGGCCATGTCCATCTGCACGCGCTCCATCTGACGCACGGCTTCTTTGCGCTGCTGACGGTACTTGCTCACACCCGCAGCCTCTTCAAACAATACACGGCGGTCGTCCGCCTTATCGGAGAGAACCGCCTTGATCATGTCGGCGTTCATCTGCGAGTAGGTACTGGAGCCAAGGCCCGAGTCAAACAGCAGGGCGTGGACATCCCTTAACCGGCATTCCTGGTTGTTAATCAGGTATTCGCCCGAACCGTCGCGGTGGACGCGGCGGGTTACAATCACTTCGGAATATTCAGAGGCCAGCGTTCCATCACTGTTGTCGATGACAATGGAAACCTCGGCAAGGCTCATCGCGGCACGTTCCTCGGTACCGCTGAAAATCACGTCCTGCATCTTGCTCATGCGCAGGAGGGCGGCCTTCTGCTCGCCAAGCACCCAACGGATGGCGTCGGTAATGTTCGACTTTCCGCAACCGTTCGGACCCACGACGGCAGTAAGTCCCTTCGTGGGGAAGTTAATTTCAGTCCTCTGGGCGAAGGACTTGAAACCGAAAATCTTTAACTTAGTTATCTGCACTGTCGATTAATGTAGTAAAAAAGCTAGTCCTCAACGCAGCGGACCGGGAATGCCGTGCCCGTTCCCTTCGTCATGATCTCGATGTCTTCGTTGTAGTAGCGCAGCCACATTACCATCTGGCCATCTACCCACATGTAGGCGCTCACCGCGGAATCGAAGTAATCCCCGGACTCACGACCACCGGCAGGCAGCATATTGAAACCCCAAAGGTTCCAGCCCTTCCCGCCCTTGTCCGTCCAGCCCTCGCGAGAACGCAGGGAACTGGCGTAATTCTTGACGCTATTCGCGAGAAGTCTCACATCGGTCGAGGTCGGCAAATGCCACCCCTCGGGGCAAATCGCCTTCGCCTGCTCGAAGGAATAGAGCCTACCGTACTTTTCGCACTTTTCGGAATCGTCGTTGTAGCACCAACTATCGTCAGTCTTGAAATTCATGTTTTCGGCCATCCAGTTCTGGTTGCCAATCTTGATTGTCTTGTACTTCGTGCCTTCAAATTCCAACTCGCCGTAATCGAACGGAATCTTGTCCAGGTACGAGGAATCGATATCGCCCTCGCGCTTGACACCGGCTGCAATCACACAGCGCACGGACATTCCATGGTCCTTGTAGTAAGTACCGTTTTCAAGCCTGTCCCAGTCGTAGCGTAAGCCCCAACCGATGCTGGTCCCTTCGTCAATTTCACCAGCCGCCCAGAAGAAGGCGTACTTGCCCGTACTCATGAATTCTCCGTTCTCGCTATTTCTGCGACCAGCAGGCATGGCGTTAAAACCAAAGCGGTTCATGGCCTTCGATGCTGTATCGCCCTGGATCCACCCCTCAATGGACTTCATGTTCGTACCGACAGCAACATCATCGACGCTCATATTTTGCAGTGCCGTCTTAAGGTCCACCCATTCCGAATAGGACGGGATATGCCACCCCTCGGGGCAAATGCCATCGTACACATGGTACGAAACCAGATTCTTCATAGACGTATTGTACTTGGATTCAAAATCCATCGCGGCAGTCCAAGAATAAAGAGCACCATACTTGCTGCAGCTGTCCGCCTTGTTGTCGTAGCACCAGACGTTACCCTTGAGGTTCTTTGTCTTGGAGCTGTCCATATAGCGGAGGTTCTCGGCCATCCAAATCTTATCGCCAATTTCCACCACGGCGTACTTGTTTCCGTCGCGCTTGTCGGTAAACTTGCCGTCTTCCAGCTTGATAGAGGGATGACGCTCACCAGCGGCATCGACACCACTGTCATTGCACGCGACCATCACCATTCCGATGAGAAACAGTCCTAGAATCTTTTTCATAGTTCCTCCCTACTTGAATTCGTAGTGCAGCCCGTGTCCATTTTCAGAATCGGAAAAGACAACGTACTCGCTACCACCGCTGAACTCCAAATCTTCAACAGTGTACGCATCATTTATGTAAACGCTGCAGAAACAAGTTGAAAAAATTTCTTCCTTGGCTTCAAGGTGGTCACAGGCACACCCCATGGTGGATCTTTCTATAGTCCTGACACGGATATTGAACGTTCCGACCCAGTCCTCTTCATAGACGCGGCTCTTTTCGCCCGGACGAATCGTGTCCTGGACCCAGGGAATATATTCCGTACCATCATCAGAAACAATATCAACGCCGGTAATGGTCTTGCTTGACTTGTTCTCTATCTGCAGGCGGGTCGAGGAATCGACAAACCAGTGGCTAAGGCAGCCCGAAAGCACCACACAGCAGGCAAGCAAGGCGCACAGTACAGACAAGTTCTTAAAAGCCTTCATTACTTGCCTCCTTCACTGCCCGATTTCTCGTAGCGAATACCCTTTGCGGTGATTGTCTTCGGTGCGTTCGCACTCTGGGAATCGAGCGGAATCAGCTCCGATTTCTTATCCGGCGTATTCTTCCTCTTGACATCCCGCGTCTGGAGCGGAGTAGACTTGCGGCCGTTCTTGGCAAACAGGGCATCCCCGAAGGAACCCATGTTAAACTGGAGTTCCACGAACCAGGTTCCCTTCGCATGGAACAGGTGGTCATACTCATAGGCGGAATTGTAGCCAACGCGCACAAGCGGCATCTCGAATGCCCAGCCGAACATCAGGTCGTCCCAGTTGTCCGCCATGGCACGGCGGCGGAGGCAGGTAAACTCGACAGAGAACAGGCGCGAGGGTTCCGGGTAGAGCTTCAATGCTGCAGAATGGAAACCGTCATCCGGGAAGTCGAAAGAGACTTCCGCATAGAGTATCTGGGCGAACAGGTTCTGTTCCCAGTTCACGCGGACAAAGTCCTCGTCAAAGCCTTCCAGTTCACGCTTGTAGATGGTAGCATCGATGTTCGGCATGTATGTCCAGAGCCCCGAGGAGGCACCGCCAAACAGTTCGCGGTCCTCAAGGTCAACGGAAAGCCTGAGCATGCGGAAATGCGTGCGGTGGAATTCCGTCTGGGCACTGATGCGGCCAAAGCGAAGGTTCGCCCAGGTGTACAGGAGCGAGTCATTCTCCGCAGGGAAAACATCACCCACGAATTCCACATTCTGGTGTTGCATACCGGCGGCAACGGAGTAGTCTACCGTAGTGTTGGTATAGCCAAGGCCCCACGTTGTCACGGAACGGATAAGCCCGAAATCCGTGTACTTCGGGAAGAAAAGGAAGTCCTCGCCATCCCAGCCGGAACGCTCGAACAGAAGGAGCGCCGATAGGTAGTTATTCTGCGAAATCTGGTGCGACGCCATCAGAGAAAAGTGATGACGCACGGCAAAACCATTGTGCTCACCAAACTTGCTCTTCAGCGGAATCTGGGTCGGCAGCGGAGCGTAGTTCATGCCGATATCGACAAACGACATCTTTCCGAACAGGAGAAGGTCGCCAACATCGCGCAACTGCTCGTCACGGGTCCAGTAGCCGCCAGAGGCAACCGCATCCACATCGACGGCATCTGCCAGGGCCGACGTGAGCGCGAGCGGAATCGCGACCAGGGCAATCTTTATGGAACGGAATAGGCTCATGGTTTTAAATATATAAAAGACAAGTTAAAAAACAACCAGGTCGTTCTTGTGTATAAGTTCATCGGGCACGTGATTGCCGAGAATCTCGTGTACCTGGGCAGTCTTCTTGCGGAGCACGAGCTTCAGGGTTTCGCTATCGAAGCCGGCCACCCCGCGGGCCACCGGATTCTTCTCCTCGTCCAGAACCTCGATAAGGTCGCCCTTGTCAAAGTGCCTCTGCACGGCGATTACCCCCACGGGCAACAGGCTCGAGTGCTTTTTACGAAGGGCATTTGCCCCACCGGCATCGACCACCACACTGCCACGCGGCGTGGTAATAAAGCTCAGCCAGCGCTGGCGACTGTTCAACTTCTTCTTGGAGCCCGCGAACAGCGTGCCGTTCGCATTCTCGAAAATCACCTGGTGCGGCAAGACTTTCATGCCGTTCGCAAGGAAGGCGTTCGCCCCGCTCTTGGTCACGTTCCGGATGGCCTCAAGTTTGCTACGCATACCGCCGGTACTTACCGCAGAGCCGGCCTCGCCGGGCTTACCCGCAAGCGCGAGAATCGCGGGCGTAATCTCGGGCACAAACCGGAGCAGGCGCGCATTCGGATTCTTCTTCGGATTGTCATCGAACAGGCCGTCTTCGTCCGTAAATATCAGGAGCAGGTCGGCATCCAGGAAGAGCGCCACGTCGCTCGAAAGCTTATCGTTGTCGCCCACCTTGATTTCTGCAACCGCAAGCGAGTCGTTCTCGTTAATGATGGGGACAATCTTACGCGCAAGCATCGCCTTGATGGTATTCTGCAGGTTCTTGTAGCGACCGCGGTCACGGAAGTCATCTGCCGAAAGGAGAATCTGGCCCACAGCAAGGTCCACCCAGCGGAACATCTCGCGGTAGGTGTACATGAGGTCGATCTGGCCCACGGCAGCACAGGCCTGCTTCTCGGCGATGACTGTCGGCTTCTGCTTGTAGCCGAGTTCCGCCATGCCGGTACCCACGGCACCGCTTGTCACAATCACGACTTCCTTCCCCGCTTCCATGAGGCGGGCGACGGAGTCGGCGAGTTTCTGGATATAGCGGGTACGCACGCCGCCCTTATCGGAATCCACCAGGATGCGGGAACCGATCTTCACAACAATGCGACGCGCTTCGTCTAAAATATTCTTACGTAATTCACTCATATTCTTTTTTCATCAGCATGTGTCATTCTGAGCGAAGAACCGAAGGTTCGTAGTCGAAGAATCTACAAGCAAGGAGATCCTTCGACTTCGGGCTACGCCCTCCGCTCAGGATGACATTTTAATTCATTTCAAAACCACAACGTTCACCTTTACTATCTCTACCTGCAAACAAGCAGCCTAATCGCATCGAGGCGGAGCTGCGGGTTAGCAACCATCTTCTTCCTTTCGCTCACGTTCTTGCGGAGCTGTGCCAGTTCTGCATTGTTACCCGCCTTGCCACGCATGGTAAGCAGGTGGTTCATGCGCTGGTATTCCTGCTCGGAACGCGCCTCTACCGCAGAGGCCGCCTTGTCGGCGTATTCCTTCGCAAAGCCCGAGACGTTGCGTTTTGCAATCGCAAGGCCTTCCTTCGCAAAGTAACGCAGTGTGGTATCCACCGCAGCGTTCCCCTGCGGAACATTCACGTCACGCAGTTCAGCCTTCTCGAGCGCCTTCAGGTGCTCGGACATATCCTGCCCGGTGGCATCCACAATCGTCGTCACGTAGCGCGGTCCAACGATATCGGAAACGCCCCATTCCTCAGGTACGGGCAGTTCCACCACAAAGCTGTACTGCATCATGAGCCCGCGCAGTCCAGAACCGTTCCAGATGCTGCAGGCGACGGTCCCGTGGTTCACGCCAGTCTCGAAATCTATGGTGCCCTGTGCCAGCGGGTGCTCGAGGCTTAGGAAGTCCACCTCGTCGTGGAGCATCGCCACGCCGCGCTCGAACGTCGCCGTAAGGCAGATGTTGTCGGTGCCCTGCTCGTCTTCCTCGCTCTGGGCGGCAATCATGCCGCGGCTCGGCATACCGGCAACGGAACCGTCCTCAATCTGCGGGCCCTGCGTAATCACGCAACAGCCCTCGATAGCGCTGTTGTCCACATCGAGCCCGCGGGCATGGAGCGAATCCAAAAGCAGGTCCTTCAGTTCGTGCTGGGCATCGATGCGCAGAATCTCGTCGGTAATCTCCTTCGCCTTCTCAGGGTTACGGGAGTTGTATTCGAGCAGGCGGTCGCGCCCCTTCTCGATATTCTTGCGCATGGTCTCGCAATCCTTCTTCACCTGCGGGATAACATCCTTCACAAAGTCGTCCAGGCAGCCAAGCGGGTTTGCAAGAGCCTCGATCAGACTATCCGTATACTTGAGGAAGAGTTCGCCACCGCTCATGAGGGGCGCGCCAAACGCGTTCAGGCCATCGTTGTACCAGCGGAACATCACTTCCTGGCCGGACCCCTTCACGTAAGGTACATGCACGATGATATCCTGCGTCTGGCCAATGCGGTCCAGGCGTCCAATACGCTGTTCCACAAGGGCTGCATCGAGCGGCAGGTCAAACAGGATAAGGTGGTGCGAGAACTGGAAGTTACGGCCCTCGGAACCAATCTCAGAGGCGATGAGCAAGTTCGCGCCATCTTCCTTGCTGAAGTTCGCCGCAGCCTTGTCTCGTGCCATAATGGACATGTCCTCATGGAACATCGAGAAGGCGCCCTCGCCTAGGTAATCCGTCAAAATGGATTCCAGCGCGAGCACGACCTCAATCGATTCACAGATGAGGAGAATCTTGTCGTCATTGTGTTCCTTGAGGAACTTCTTGAGCCAGACAATGCGCTCGTCAAGTTCCCAGCCATCGGAGTAGCGCGTGCACAGGAGGCCGTTTTCCTGAATGTCGGTCGATGCATCCAAGTCCTTCTCGGCGGCAAGTTCCACCATCTCGCGGTACCTGGGGTTCGGCTCCAGGCATATCTCGTCAAGTTTGCGCTTGGGGAACCCGCCCACGCCCTTACGCGTGTTACGGAACACCACGGAGCCCGTACCCATCGCATCCACGATGCGGCGCATCCATTCGCCTGCGGTCATGGACTTCGAGTTTTCCTGCTCGAGCCACGGGCGAATCTTCGAATTCTTGGGGACGCATTCGTACAGGTCGTCCCAGCTCATGTGATGGTTCGGGTCAGTCGGGAGTTTCGCAAGGTCATTCACCAGCTTGCGGTATTCCTCCTGGTCCTTGATGAACGCACCATAGTCGGCAAAGCGTGCCGGGTCGAGCATCTTCAGGCGGTTGAACTGGCTTTCGGGGTGCAACTGCAAGGGTGTACCCGTCAACAGGAGCACGCCCTTCGAGCGGGCAAGCACCGCGTTTGCAAGCATATATTCATGGCTCGTGAAACCGTCCTCGCAAACCAAGTGGTGTGCCTCGTCAATAATGGTCATGTCCCACTGCGTCTTGAGCAAGTCCTCGATCAAGGCAGGCTGACTCATCAAGAAGTCAATCGCCACGATGATGTTGTTGCTCTGCAGGAAGGGGTTCGGCTTCGGGGCGCCCTTCTCGACACCAATAAACAGCCCGCGGATATAGCCCTCATCGACCAGCGTAAAGAGCTGGTTGAACCTGCGCTTCATCTCGATCATCCACTGGTGCTTGAGCGTCTCGGGAACAATGATGAGCGTACGGTTCACGCGGCCACGCGCATTCAGGGCATGCCAAATCATGCCCGCCTCGATAGTCTTGCCGAGGCCCACCTCGTCACTCAGCATAAGTCGCGGGAGCGTAGAGGAACTGCACGCGCGGTGGCAAAGGTAGTACTGGTGTGGAATCATATCGAGCCTCGGGCCAATCATGCCGCGTACCGGCGAAGATTTCCACATGCACGAAAGTTCCATCGCACGGCGACGGCGTTCAAAGGCCGCCGAGGACACGTCAGCCGAAAGGCCGTCGGTCTTCGAGCCGGCACCTATCTTGGTGAGCGAACGGAACAGGTCGCTCGGGCGGGCCATCTGCTTTGCAACAAGGTCCACTTCTTTAATCTCGCGACCACCACGGCCTACGTAAACAACAAGGTCAGCATCCTCGCGGACACTCTCGACAGAGAACGAGACTCCCTTCTCGTTTTTCGCCGTTTCACCCGGCTGCAAAACGAAGCGCTCCACGGGAGCATTGTCAACACGATAAAGACGAACCTGACCCACTAACGGGAACATAAACTTGACGGTACGGCCCTGAACCTCGGAGACGACCCCAAGACCCAATTCCGGTTCCGACTGGCTAACGTAACGTTGCCCCGGCTTAAACATTTTCATGCCTCCAAATTTAATAAATAATGCGTTTTCTGACCGAATTTTTCTATCTTTTACCGCGTATGAAGTGGTTTTTTATTGATGAGAGCATTACCGACGGAGAACGCCGCCAGGGTCCCTATTCTATCGATGAAATCCACGAATTTGTAAACCAGGGGAAAATCACCGACAATACACTCGTGTGGCACAGCGGCGAAAGCGACTGGAAAACCTGGAAAGAGGCATCGCAGACGCTCAAAGAAGAACTGCCGCCCCTCCCCCCTGACAACGAGGAAACACTCCGTAGCACTATCGAGGCGCTCCAGCAGATTGTCAAGGAAAGCAAGTCCAGGGCACGCCGGTTCCCGGGGTTCTTTGTACGTGCCTTTGCCTTCATTGTTGACAACGTAATACTCGGTCTTTTCGGGGGAATCACCCTCTACGTGCTCACCTGCATGGGCATGCTCGACTTTGAACTCATCCAGGAAGCCACAAGCGCCTACATCAACGACCCGATGTCGGCAGAAAGCATGAACAAGTTGCTCGAAACGCCGGGCATGAGCACCTTCATTTCGGTATGGAGCGTGGCACAGACCATATACTTCATCGCTTTCCACGCCATACTCTCGGCAACCCCCGGCAAAAAACTCTGCCACATACACGTCGAGACCGCCGACGGGAACAAACTTACATGGCTTTCTTCCACTGCACGCTACCTGTGCAGTATCCTCACGCAGCTTTCCCTCGCCATCTATGGCCTCGGCTACCTAATCGTATGCGTCGACCCCAAGCGCAGAGCGCTTCACGACTGGATTGCAAGGACATTCGTCGTGTACGATGAGCCCAAAGGTCCAAAGGATTCGGGTAACAAGAGCGCCGGCGACAAGGAGATTCAGTAATGTACCGTTTTGAAGTTCACCAAGTCAAGAAACCCCTCGAAGGCGAAGTCCAGATTTCGGGCGCAAAGAACGCCGTGCTCGCCGTGATGGCGGCAGCACTGCTCGCCGAAGGCGTCTCCGAAATCACGAACGTCCCGCACCTCAAGGACATGAAGACGATGAGCGACGTGCTGCGCATTATCGGCTGCCGCATTAGCGGCGAAGCGCACCAGCTCAAGATCGACACCCGTGGGGCCGACCATCTCGAGGCTCCCTACGAGTTGGTGAAGACCATGCGCGCAAGTTTCTACGTGCTGGGCCCGCTGGTAGCGCGTTTCGGGCGTTGTCGCGTGTCGCTCCCCGGCGGATGCGCCTGGGGACCGCGCCCGGTCGACCTGCACCTGAAAGGGCTTGAAGCGCTCGGAGCAAAGATTAACCTTACCCGCGGCTACGTGGAAGCCACCTGCGACGGGCGACTCCCGGGCGGCACGTTCAACTTCCCGATTTCTAGCGTGGGCGCAACAGTGAACGTGCTCATGGCGGCAACGCTTGCGAAGGGCACGAGCGTGCTGCAGAATGCGGCACTTGAACCCGAAATTGACAACCTTGTGGACTACCTCGTCTCGATGGGTGCAAAAATCCAGGGACGCGGAACCCGCACGCTTACCGTGCAGGGTGTGGAAAGTCTCCGCCCCGGCAAGGGCTACACCATTCCCGACCGTATCGAGGCCGGCACGTACCTCTGCGGCGCGGCGATTACCCGCGGCTGCGTGAAGGTCACGAAGATTATTCCCGAACACATCGCCTCTACCCTCGACGCCTTCCGCGAAATGGGCTGCAAGGTGGATGTCGGTAACGACTGGGCACAGGTCGATGCCCGCGGCATGGAACTCAAGCCCATCAGCATCTCGACCCTCCCCTTCCCGGGATTCCCGACAGACATGCAGGCACCTCTCATGGCGACGCTTGTCTCGGTGCCGGGCAACAGCCTGATTCAGGATACCGTCTATAACGACCGCTTTAAGCATGTCGCCGAATTGCAGCGCATGGGGGCAAACATCCAGGTGAACGGCAATACCGCGACTATCAAGGGCGGCACAAAGCTCGAAGGCACCGAGATCATGGGTAGTGACCTGCGTGCGACCGCCGCTCTCGTGCTTGCGGCCCTCGTGGCCGAGGGCGAAAGCACCGTGAGCCGCGTGTACCACCTGGACCGCGGTTACGAGGACTTCGAAAACAAGATGGCCAAGATCGGCGGTGTCGTCATTCGCCACAGCGATGACGAAGACGACGACGCGTTTTAAGACAAGGGAGGGGGTCCACCCCCTCCCTAAAACCCTCCCAACACTCAATAATCCGCTACGTTCAGGCCTTTTACCTTTGGTTTGAGCGGATTATTTGCGTGGGCGCCTAACGGCGCATAGACTCTAACATAAGCGGGTATAAAATGCTTCGGGTTTATGTGCCTCGGGTATAGAATGCAAAAAGCCCGCGCGGTGCGCGGGCTTCAACATTTACCAAAGAAAAGCGCTTTTAACTAGTCCTTCTTGGCAGAAGGAATCTTCTTCTTTTTCGCGGGCTTCTTGTCGGTAGCCGATGCATCCGCAGGCTTCGCTTCTGCAGCAGGCGCTTCAGCGGCCTTTGCCTCGGGAGCCTTCGCTTCGGCAGCGGGTTCAGCAGCAGCCGCGGGCTTGTCTGCGGCAGGTGCTTCCGCAGCGGGTGCAACAGGCGCAGATTCAGTTGCCGGTGCAGGCGCCGCTTCCTCGGGCTTCTTGTCCGAAATCGGTTGCGGCTCCACGGCGTTCCCTTCAAGCAGTTCCTGCAGGATTTCTGCAGCCTGCTCAAACTCGCCGGAGGTAGCGCAGGACTTGCTCGAAAGGATCTTCTGCAAGTACTGCTTCTGCATGTCGACATTCCCTTCGGCAGCGTATATCGCCGAGAGCTTGAACATCGTCGTGCAAATCTTCTGCCCCTCGGGGAAACTCTGTGCAAGTGCCTCGAACACCTTCTTGGCCTTTTCCACCTGGTTCACGTCGACAAGGCAAAGCCCCATCCAGTACAGGGAATTCTCGCCGAGTTCCCCTTCCTTCATTTGTTCGTAAACCTGCTTGAAGCCGGTATAAGCAAGCTTGTATTCGCCGCGGTGGTAGTCCGAACGGGCCGTATTGAACATCGCTTCCGCTTCCACGAGGCGTTCGGCCTCGCGTTCAACACTGTCCATTGAAACCTGCTGCTGCGGGGCTCCGCTCACCACGACCTTCTTCGCCAAAATCTTGTCGCTCTTGCCGAGCAACATGTCGAGACGGTAGATGATCTCTTCCTGGCGCGAGTCGTTCCTTTCGGATTCATCGCTAACCCGGCGCGAAAGCATGGTCAGTTCGGCCATCATGCGCTTCTGCAGCAAGGCAGAGGCTTCCTGCTGGGCAAGGAGTTCCGCCTTCAGGGAGTCAACGCGCTTGCGGAGGTTCTTGTTATCGGCTCTAAGCTTATGCATGGCGGAATCGAGATTGCTGAGGACAGCAACCTGCACGTCCGTACCGACATTACGCATTTCCTCGGTACGGAGCACCGTCATCTGGGAGCACCCGACTAGGGCGAATGCAATCGAGACAATACCTAAAGCAATTTTTTTCATTTTCAATCGCTGTTTTTAGTTAAACACGGGTCTAGATCCTTCAACGCGATGCCTCGCGGCATCTTGCTCAGGATGACAAAATTACTGCTGCTGGATGTTCACGCGGAAGTTGGCACGACGGTTCTGGGAGTAAGCCTCTTCGGTTTCGCCCTGAGCCTTCGGAGCTTCCTTACCGTAACTCACGGATTCCATGCGCTTGCCTTCGATACCGTAGGCGTTCAGGAATTCCTTCACCTTCATAGCACGCTTTGCACCGAGAGTGAAGTTGTAGTCTTCGGTACCGCGGGCGTCGGTATGGCCCTCGATGGTAAGCGTGAAGCGGGTTTCCTTCAGGAGGAGTTCACCCACCTGTGCCAGGAGCTCCTTAGCCTTCTCGGTGAGTTCCGAACGGTCGAAGTCGAAGTACACGTCTTCGCTCATGATCTGGTTGATGAGCGCTTCCAGGCGGGCACGTTCCGCTTCGAGGCGTTCTGCCTCCAGGCGTGCACGTTCTGCAGCGAGGGAATCCTCATTCACCGCGGGTGCGGGCGCAGCCGCGGGCTGTGCTGCCGGAGCAGGTGCAGGTGCGGGAGCGGCGGCCGGGGCCGGCGTCGGTTCCGTCTGCGGGGGTTCATTCTTGGCGCAGCCTACAATGGCGAGGCATGCGGCAAAAGAAAGAATGGAAAGTTTAGCGATGTATTTCATTTAGCACCTTCTTTGGTTTTTTGTTGTTCATTATCTTCGTAGAACCAGGACCACGTAGGCGATGTGTTCTCGCCGCCCTGGGTTATGCGGGTCACGTTCGCGCCGTCGAACCGCATGATGTAAATCTGGTAGGTACCGCTACGGTTGCTCGAGAAGGCAATCAGCTTGCCATCGGGCGACCAGGTCGGGTGTTCATTGTTGCCCGCGTTGTTCGTGAGCTGCACGATGTCGCTCCCGTCGAGTGCGCAGGTATAGATGTTCATCTTGCCGTTGTCCATCGAGGTATAGACAATGCGGTCACCGTTCGGGGACCAGCTCGCACGCTCGTTGTAGCGACCCATGAAGGTTACCCGACGCAGGTCACTGCCATCCTTGCCCATCACAAAGATTTGCGGACCACCACCACGATCACTCGTGAACAACACCTCAGTCGCATACGGGCTCCATGCCGGGCTCGTCTGGTTGCTCTTCAGGTAGGCGAACTTACGCGCCTTGCCCGTTTCCATGTTGCCGAGGAACAAGTCCGTCTTTCCATCAAAGGACGAAGAGAAAAGGAGTTCGCCCGTCTTCGGGTTCACCGCGGGGCTGTACGTCTGGTCGTACTGCGGGAAAATCATACGTTCTGCACCGCCGAAGTTCTTGGCATACAGGTGCGGGCGCTTTGTCTTGAAGTTCACGTACACGAGCCCCGCATTCCCGCGCATCCACACGGGCATCATGCTGATGGTCGAATCGCGGGTCACCTGGCTACGGTGGAATCCGTCGTAGTCGGATACCACCACCTGCTTCACGCCCTCGATCTTGGACACGTAGGCAAGCTTGGTGCTCGCCACCCCGCGCTCGCCAGTAATGCGCAGCGTCACCTTGTCAAAGAAGGCGTGAATCGCCTTGCGCAAGTCCTTCTGCTTTACCGTATAGGCTTCACCGAGCAGCAGGTCCTTCGACTTCGAGACGTACAGGAAGCACTGCACCTTCAGGGCTCCATCGCCCTGAGGCGTCACCTTCCCCGTCACGTAGTATTCCGCATGGCTGCGGCTGAAAAGCGCAAGGTTGAACTTTTCGGATGCCACCACGTCAAAGCGGCCCGAAAGGTTCGCATCGCGGGTAATAATCTGGTGCGGGCGTTCCTCGATCCATTCAATGCTGCCCTTCTCCTCGAACGGGACAACACCCAGCGGCATGGTCTTGAACACGGAAATTCCCACATCCACCGCAATCGTATCGATCGAGGCAAATGCGTTCGGCACAGCGAGAATCAAGAATGCAATCAGCGCTAAAATTCGTTTCATAAACATTCAACCTAGTTCGGCGTAAAGTTAAAGTGCAGCACGAGGCTCGGCGCACGGTAGTTGGGCGGGAGCGGCGGCACCTTCGAAATCTGGATGGCACGTACGGAGAGGTGGTCCCACGCCTTGTTGCCCGAAGAACGCTTCAGGATAATCGCGGAAATCCCGCCAACGCGGTCCACCTGGAACTGGACGGTCGTCTTGGCATCGCGGCCCACCTTCAGGTCCTTGGGCGGCTTGAAATTGCCCATGATAATCTTCTTCAACTGCTCGAGGTACACCTGCATCAGCGGGTCCATGTCCACGGAACCCACCGGGTTCAAACTGGGAGCCTCTACCGCCTTCGGCAAGTCCAGGTCATCGACCGGGAAATCTTCCTGCGGCTCCGGTTCGGGCTCCGGTTCCGGTTCTGGCGGTACATCCTCGTGCACTTCCTCGGGCTTTTCTTCCGGCTCGGGCTTAATCTCGGGCGGAAGTTCCTTGTTCACCTTGGGCTTGGGCGGCTCCTTGGGCTTCGGGGGCTCAGGGGGCTTAGGCGGCACAGGCTTGGGGGGCGGAGGCGGCTGGGCCACCTGCACCATCTCGAACACCGGGATCTGTTCCGGCTCAGGCTTCAGGTTCACGTAATGGAGCCCGATAAAGAATGCGACAACGAGGAAATGGAAGACAACCGCAACAACGATTATCTTCACGAGCGTGGAGTCCACGTCCGAGCCGAAGTACTTTATTCTTTCTTCCTGCTTGCTCATTTACCCGGTTTTTCTTTAGGATTCATCGTAAGGAACCCGAGTTTTGTCACGCCCAATTTTTGGACCTTGGTCACAACCTTCATCACAAGCCCGTAGTTCACGTCCTCGTCTGCATTGATGACAACAGCCATCTCGCCATTCCAGAGCGACTTAAACACGTTATTGAAACCGTCGAAATCCACCTGCATGTCTGCGATGTAGATTTCCTCGTTCTTGGTGATGGACACCTTCAAGAGTTTTTCCTGCTCCATGGTCGGGGCTTCGGCCTTCGGGAGGTCGACCTTGACACCCTGACTCATGAGCGGCGCAGAAATGATGAACACGATAAGGATCGAGAACACGATATCAATCATGTTCGTGAGGTTCATCTCCTGCTTGAGTTCTTTTCCGCGGCTACGCTTCACCTAGGCCTCCTAGCCGGCAACTTCTTCGAGGGCGAGCAAGTCGCCACGCTTGAAGAGGCTCAACACCTGGGAACCGAAGTTGAAATAGGAGATTTCGTTCTGGCCGTTGCAACTGGTAAAGTAGTTATAGCCCGCAGATGCCGGGATAGCAACCACAAGGCCACCCACCGTGGTAATCAAGGCCATAGCGATACCCGGAGCGACGACGGAGAGGTCGGCAGAGCCGTGCTGGCCAATCTGGAAAAAGGCAATCATGATGCCCCACACCGTACCCAAGAGGCCGAAGAACGGGGCAAGGTTAGAACTCGTGGCAAGGAAGCTCAGGTAGCGGTCTTCGGTAAGGCGCAGGCCCTCGATGGAACGCTGGATGGTGTCTTCCAAAAGCGATGCACGGTGCTGGATGGAGTCATAACTCACGAAGTTACTGAACTTGGAGGCTTCCTTCAGCACCTCGGCCGTAAGGCGGCGCAGCGCACTGTCCTCGGCGGTCTCGCAAAGGCCCTGCAGCTGCACGAACTGCGTAACCGTACTGAACTTGCGGAAAAACTCGGCATTCGCGTGCTTGCTCCTGCGGTAGGCAAAGAACTTCACGATGATAATGCCCCAGGAACCCAGCGACATGATGGCAAGGATGCAGAGGACCACGATGGTCGCGATATCGGACTGCACTACCATTTGCACAAGAGGGATGGAATTGTTCAAAAGAACCTCCTCGAATAAATTCCGGGCGAAAAAGGCTCGCCCTGCCACAATGTAGCAAAAAGATAATTTTCAAACCAAGTTAAAACGTAAAAAAAGCCGAAAATGACACCCTTGCGGGGATTTCACTAATCAAGGCCTTTTACGTGGAAACTCCTGCGATGCACCGGAGTAAACCCTTGTTTACGTATGCCATCGAGATGCTCCGGCGAGGGGTAACCCGCGTTTTTCTCGAACGCATATCCCGGATACTTTTCTGCTAGTTTGTCCATAAAGCGGTCACGGAACACTTTTGCAAGGATTGATGCCGCAGAGATACTCGCGATACGGCCGTCGCCCTTCACGATAGGCATCTGCAATTCTGCAGGAACATTACGGATTTTTAGGTTGCCATCCACGGCGATAAACACTTTCGGCCTCGCCGTTCCCGCAATCTCTGCGAACGAGCCCTTCACTTCCACAGGGATTTCGGGCGCAGACTCATTTATCCCGGGCATCCCGAGCGCCTGCAGCGCTCGCCGCATCGCAAGGAAGTCGGCCTCGAGAATGTTTATCTCGTCAATTTCCTTCTCGCTCGCACTCGCAATCGCATAGCAGGCACACGCGTCCTTCACCGCGTCGAACATGGCCTCGCGCTTCTTGCGGGTGAGCTTCTTCGAGTCGTTCAGCTCAGGCATAATGTCCGGTGCCTTCAGCACTGCGGCACATGCCACCACGGGGCCGGCAATCGGGCCACGCCCCACCTCGTCGATACCGACCAGGATGACGTTCTTCTTCGCGCCTACATCCGCAAGCGAAAACAGATCGAGCGTCTCCACCCCTCCGACAGATTCGGGATCGGCGACAAACTTCCGCATGAGGGTCTCCCCTTCTACCGGAGTTTCAACATTTTCGAGGAATGCAGGCAGTTTGAATTTCATAAAAGATCCTTCGACTCGTTACACTCGCTCAGGATGACACGCCAATCCGAGTTCCGCAGCATAGCGGCGGATTGTCTTCCAGTATAAATCGTGTTCCTGTTCGAGCACGCGGGCGGCAAGCACCTCCGGCGTATCGCCTTCCAGCACGGGCACCTTCACCTGCGCCAGAATCTTCCCCTGGTCAATTTCCTCGCTCACCAGGTGAACTGTCGCGCCAGATTCCTTCTCGTGTGCGGCAATCACAGCCTCGTGCACGTGGATACCCCAGAACCCCTTCCCGCCGTACTTGGGCAGGAGCGACGGGTGAATGTTCAGTATCCTGCCCGCCATACGCCGCACAAAACTCACCGGCAAGGCCTTCATGTAACCCGCAAGGACCAGCAAATCCACATTGTAGCGGTCCAGGACCTCAAGGAGCGCAGCCTCGTACGCAGCCTGCTCCGGATGGGTCTTCCCCGAAATATGGTAAACGGGAATGCCGTATTCCTCTGCATGCGCAACCGCACCGCACGTTCCGTTGTTCGTAATCAGGAACTTGCACTGCGCTTCGAGGTCTCCCTCGCCAATCCTTTCAATAATAGCCTTAAAATTGCTCCCGCCACCAGAAGCCATCACGCCAATTTTAAACATGCGGCCAAAGATAGTTATTTATGGTCGATTCCAGGGGGCGTGCGCAGGTAGTAAATGACACACGGGACGAGTACCCCGAGAACCATCACCGCCGCTGTCAGGTACACAAACCAATCCTTGACTGCCACATCGGGCGGCACGAGGAAAGTCTTTGCCAGTGCGAAAATCACGATGACCAGAAGGCCGGGAATAAGGTACGACATCAACTTGTTCATGATTCAAAAGATAGTACTTTTTTGCACGAGTTCCGTTTTGTAAACACTTTTTCATCTATTCTCTTATCGTACCTTCCCTATAATTTGTAACTTTATTCCCGTAAATTAACCCTAATTTCATGGAATTGACTATGAGCATTAAAGATTACCTCGCCGGCGCCAAACAGGCCGGTTCCGTCCAGAAGCTGATGACCCCGGGCCTCGCCGTGGAATTTATCCAGCCCTGGTACACCCCGCTTTCTACGACCCCCTCTACCACGGGTATTGCTGTCGGCGGTATCGGCTCGACATTCACCGCAACGCCTGCAGGCACCACTCCCGTGATAAACGTGATGCCGGGCGTGCAGGTCCGCACCGAAAAGCCCGCTGACCTCCGCTTCAACAACTTCTTCTTCCGCGAATCCGTCATTGACGCGAAGGCAGCACTTGAAATCGTCGACTTTGCCGGTTTCACGCAGATGCTCGCCAAGTACCCGCTCGTGGACGCGAAGGGCGAAGCACTCTTCAGCGCCGCAGAACTTGCCAACCAGAAGAAGGCCGAGGCCAAACTGAACAAGGCCATCGCCGAAAAGGATTTCTTCAAGAACAACAAGTCCGCGTTTGAACGCTGGCACATCGAATGGAGCGACCGCACCGCAGCCCTCCTCAAGAAGGCCGGTGCCGAACTCAACCGCAGCGCCGTCATCGACTTCTTCAACGGTGTCGTGGGCGAAAAGGCCGTGCGCCAGGGCGCCCTCACCGCCGCCTGGGCAAACGACACTGAATTCCTGGGCCAGGCCGGTTACGATGTCGCCAAGATGCAGTACGCCGCCCTCTACCCCGTGAGCGAAACCAAGTACGAAGGCAAGGGTGTGCAGATTGTGAAGACCCAGTCCAGCTACGTGACTCCGGGTGACGAACGCCTCTCCAGCCTCCCCGTGAACGCTACCGTGTTCACTCTCGAAAACACCACCAAGGAAACCCGCGAAATTACGATCGTGCAGGTGCAGGACTGCATCGCCGGTTACATGGCCAAGAAGGACCGCCAGGGCGTTCAGGACTCCAGTTTCGTGCTCGTGCCGTCCGCTCGTTTCCCGAAGGGAGTCAAGTTCAGCAAGCAGGCCAAGGACGGCCGCGAAGTCCGCGGTCTCGAATTCTACAACGAGAAGCCGCTCGCCGAAAGCGACTTCAACGGTTGCATGGGCGTGTCTGTCGCCTGGAACAAGAAGGATAACCTGAACGTTTCCGTGAAGCCGATGTTCTACCAGGATGACGCCGCCTCTGTTTTGAAGGGCGCACTCCGCAGCGGTCGCGTTTGCGAAGCCTGGGTCAAGAACGTTTACAGCGGCCGCGAAACGATGGCCGGCGCCGTCGCCGTGACTGCGGTTCTCAAGCCGAAGCAGAAGGTCAGCTTCCAGTTCAACCTGGTGCTCGACTTCCCCGAAATCAAGCTGAACAAGCTTACTTCCGCCAAGAAGTACACCGCATTCTTCCCCGAAGCTTATGGCCGCGTGGGCGCTATCCTAGAAGAAGCTCTCGCCGCCGACAAGAACATGGACGCTCGCCTCAAGGCATTCGAAGCACTCGTGCCGAAGAAGGCCGTGGCTAAGCTCTACAAGACGGCAGCCAAGCAGGACGAATTCAAGAGCCTCGCCATCAACACGCTCAGTTTCCTCGCCGAAGCCACCGTGTGGGACAAGGAAGACCGCTTCCTCGTTCGCGAATGCGCCGACTATCCGTTCTTCAACTCGCTCGACGTTTACTTCTACGGCAGCTTTAGCTTGCTCGCCCTCATGCCGCGTCTCGACGGTGTCGTGATGAAGCGCTTTGGCGATGCCATTCTCGCCGTGAACGACAACCGTCGCCGCCACCACGAATTTGTGAACCTCCCCTACGCCGACCTCCCGGATCCGAAGCTCGAAGGCCCGCGCGCTGTACGTGGCGCCGTGATCCACGACCTCGGTAGCCCCTTCGACGCAGAACCGGATGCTTACGACTGGCACAACGTGAAGGAATGGAAGGACCTCGCTCCGAAATACGTGCTCATGGTCTACCGTCACTACCACAAGACGAAGGACATGCAGTGCCTCGCCGATTGCAAGGAAGCTGTTTACGCCGCTATGGAATACCTCGAAAAGATGGTGAACCCGGGCGAAAACTTCCCGCTCACGCACGGTACGGACGACACGTTCGACAACCTCTGCAGCTACGGCATCTCCGTTTACTGCGGTTCCCTCTGGATTGCAGGCCTCCGCGCTGCCGCGAAGATCGCCGAACTCCTCGGCGATAACGAACAGGCCGCCAAGTGGAACGAAAAGTCCGAAGCTGCCAACAAGGAATTCACCGAATCCCTCTGGGACGAAAACGAAGGCTACTTCCGTTTCTTCATCACTCCGATGGAAATGAAGGACTTGAACGTCGAAAAATATGCCGAACTCCGCGAAGCCGTGAAGGTCGCTTTGGAACTCCCGGAAAATCCGAACGAAGGCGTGAAGGTCATCAACGAATGGCTCTGCGCGGGCGAAATCCCGGACGGCGAAGAACTCTCGAAGAACGAACTTCGCGGCTACAAGAAGGCTTGGATTACGGCACTCTGCAAGGATGCGTTCACCGAAAGCTGGAATGCAAAGATTGCAAACGACTGCGACGATGTGTTCGCCGACACGATGCTTGCAGACACTTACCTCCGCTTGCTCGACCTCGAACCGATTACCGACAGCAAAAAGGCAAAGTCTAACTTGCTCAGAATTTTCAATACGAACTATAAGGCCAACAGCCCGCTCATCGGTGCCGCAAACCTTGTCCGTAAAGACGGTTCTCCGCTTGATGAATTCAACTTCCAGGCTCACGATGTTTGGATCGGTATTCAGTACAGCATCATGACCGCCATGATGTTCCACGGCTTGGAAAAGGAAGCCTCCGTGCTCGCCGATTCCATGATCGGAAACCTCTATGACGAAGCACGCGTGCCGTTTGCCGCACCGGAAGGATTC
>JAGAAW010000002.1 GCA_017615055.1 Fibrobacter sp. | reverse complement strand
TGCCTGGGGGTTCAGGTAGTTGGGATTTACCTGCAAGAAGCGCACCCAGTATTCTAGCACCTTGAGCAGGGTGAACTTGGAATCTGTGCAGGTGGCGGGCTTGTTGGCCTGCAGCTGCTTGGCGATTTTCTGGAAGTATTCTTTTTTCATGGCTTACCTCATGGAAAACGGGGGCACCTTACCCTTAACATTCGAAAAGGGTACAATATCCCCAAAAATTTTTTTCACATTGGGGCTTTAAAAAGAAATTTTAAGGAAAATTTTTTAAAGAATTTTAATAATTATCGTGACGAAAAATTTTTTCGAGCGCCACTACTCCATATATAGTAAATTTTCGCGTTTTTGTAAAGGGTGTTTTTGGTTTGGCGCGGTTCTGAATTTTCTAAATTGGAATATATGCCCATCCTTTCCGCACAGAATATAACGCTCCGCTTTGGCGGCCCGCCTCTTTTGGATAACGTGTCGTTCGATATCGAGGCCGGTGACCGCATTTGCCTGGTGGGCCGTAATGGCGAGGGCAAGAGTACTCTGCTCAAGATATTGACGGGCGAGATGGAATACAACTCCGGCGATATCGTGAAGAAGTCGGGGCTGAAGGTTTCGCGCATGGTGCAGGAGATCCCTGCGCACATGGAAGGGACGGTGCGCGATGTGGTGATGGGCGGCGCATCTTTAACCAGAGAGAGTACAGCCGACTCCGAAATCCGCAACGCACATGCAGAAGCGATTCTCGGCAAGACGGGAATCGATCCCGAGGCGGGTTTTGATAGTTTGTCCGGAGGGCAGAAGCGCCGCGTGCTATTCGCCCGCGCAGTCGCGAGCGACCCGGACCTGCTCTTGCTCGACGAACCCACGAACCATTTGGACATTCCCGCCATCCAGTGGCTGGAAGGCATCGTGACGCGCCTCGAGTGCGCCGTGCTTTTTGTGAGCCATGACCGCGCGTTCGTCAGGCGCACGGCGACCCGCATTTTTGAACTTGACCGTGGCCGTGTGCGCGGCTGGGACTTCCCGTACGACAAGTTCGTGCAGTTCAGGGACCAGGCGCTCGCCGAAGAGGAGAAGGCAAACGCGCTGTTCGACAAGCGCCTTGCCGAAGAAGAAGTCTGGATACGCAAGGGAATCCAGGCACGGCGCACCCGCAATGAGGGCCGCGTGCGCGCCCTCATCCGCATGCGCGAGGAACGCGCAGCGAGGCGCACCCGCACGGGCAACGTGAACATGCAGATTACGGAGGCCGAACGCTCGGGCCGCATGGTGGCACGCCTCACCGATGTATCGTACTCCTACGACGGCGCCCCGCTCATATCGCACTTTACGACCGAGGTCTCGCGCGGCGACCGCATCGGCATTGTGGGCCCGAACGGTTCCGGCAAGACTACGCTGCTCCGGCTAATCCTCGGCGAACTCGCTCCCGAATCGGGCGAGGTGCGGCTCGGGTCCAACTTGCAAGTGGCCTACTTTGACCAGATGCGCGAGGGCCTCCGCGAAGACAAGAGCCTGGTCGAAAACATCGCCGACGGTCAGGCGTATATCACCATAAACGGCGTGCGCAAGCACGTGCTGAGCTACCTGCAGAACTTTTTGTTTTCGGCCGAACGCGCCCGCGGCCCCATCAGTGCCCTGAGTGGCGGCGAGCGCGCCCGCCTGATGCTCGCCTGCCTGTTCAGCCACCCGAGCAACGTGCTCGTGCTCGACGAGCCCACGAACGACCTCGACATGGAGACCCTCGACCTGCTGGCCGACCTCCTCGCCGAATACAACGGCACCGTCATAGCCGTTAGCCATGACCGTGCCTTCCTCGACTCGTTCGCTACGGGTATTTTCGCCATCGAGGAGGGCGGAAACGTATTTGAGGCTACCGGTGGGTACACGGATTACGAGAATAATCGCAAAGTTCGTGACAAGGAAGCCGCCAATGCGGCGAGAATTGCTGAAGAAAAGGCGAATTTGCGTGCATCTGTTTCGTCTGCAGCCCAAATTTCTGCTCAAAATACTCAAATTTCGCAGAATACTGCGAAAAAGAAGAAACGTTCCTACAACGAGGAACGCGAATATGCCGCTCTCCCCGACAAAATCGAGAAGTTTGAGGCCGAAATTGCCGGTTTTCAGGCCGAACTTGCAAAGCCGGAAGTCTATACCGACGCAAAACGCATCGTAGAACTGCAAAAAGAGATTGCGGACCGCGAATCCGAGCTAGAAAAGGCCTACGAGCGCTACGAAGAGCTCGACCTGCTTGGCGGTTAGTTTAGGCCCGCAAAAAAGTGTGATAGGTGTTGCACTTTTAATATATTTATATTACATTTATTAAAGTGGTTAAATAAGGGAAATCATAAGAGGTCGATTATGAAGAAGATGATTTCTGTTGCGGGCGTATTGTGCGCCCTGGTCGGTTCCGCCTACGCTGCGTCGGCGACCGTAATGAGTTTCGAAGGCGGCGAGTACGTAAAGGGCGAAATCGCTCCGCTTGGCTGGTACCCCTACAAGACCCCGGAAAAGGGCAGTACGGCATCCATTGATACCGCCACGGCCAAGACGTACAAGTATATCGAGGCAATGGTGAGCAAGACAGCCGAAAGCTCTGCCGGTGTGAGCCTCAACTGGAAGGCTAACGATAAGGCCATTGACCTTAGCGCCTACAAGGGCATTTGCCTCACCTATTCCTCTAACACTGCGTTCCGCCTGGATTTCAAGCAGTCGACAGTCACTGACTACAACTACCACGGCGTTGTCGTGCCGAAACAGACCGTCATCGATACGTTATTTATCGCTTTTGACGAAGCCAAACAGGAAGACTGGGGCGACGATACTATCGAAAAGAAATTTGACGCTTCAAAGCAGACGGGCCTGCAGTTCGGCTACAAGACGGCACTGGCAAAAGAGTCGGGAGTTACGACCGCCGTTATCAAGGTTGCCGCAATGACGCTCGGCAGCTCGTGCTCGAATCACGCCCCGAACCTCAAGACGGGTGTGGAGGCGGACGACGTGGCTACACTCCCGGAAGGCGATACGCTCAAGGTCGCCTTCAGTGATATCTTCGAGGATGCCGATGACGACGCACTGAATATCGAGATGACCATACCGACTACTGGCGAGGTTGTTGACCTCAAGAACAAAGAGAGCTACTCCCTGGGCGATACTGCATGGATCAAGAGCATGCAGAATCCGGAAGATGGTACTACTGCGAAGATTTCCTTCAAAGCAAGCGATGCCGCCGGCTCCGTTACGTACAACCTTACCGCTACGCTTGACGACCGCGATAACGCCCCGGTGGCTACTGACGATAACTACACGGTAGACGAGGATTCCGAACTTACGGTCACCTCTATCCTCAAGGGGCTGCTTGCAAACGATTTCGATGACGATGGCGACGGATTCGAGATAACCGCCTATACCCAGCCGGAAAACGGAGGGGTCGTGGTCAACAAGACTACGGGTACGTTTACCTATACGCCCAATGCTGACTTCCACGGGGTAGACACGTTCACCTATACCATCACCGATGAAATTACCGAATTGAGCAGTGAGGGTAAGGTTACCATCACGGTGAACAACGTGGATGACCCGGCATCTTTGGTCATTAACGATTCCACCATCTATGTGGGCGATGTCGTAGACGAAGCTGCGATCAACTTTGCCGACGGCATTGCCGTGGACGAGGACTTTGCCGAATTTAACCTGTTTGTCCCGATCGCGAATCTATCGTTTGTCGACCCCGATGCTCCTTCTGCGACCCTCGCAGTTAGCGCAAAGAGCAAGAGCGGTCGCGTGAATGTGGAATACGCCAAGCTCGGTGCTAACCATGTGATGACCGTGTCTGCCGTGCCTGATGCAAACGGCAAGGATGCAATCCGTCTGTTCGCGGTTTCGGGCAAGGATACCCTCGCAGTGGAAATCCCCATAACGATAGCCGCCCTGCCTGACCCGCCCAAGGCCGTTGCCGATACCTTCGACGTGGTGCAGGATTCCCTGAACTCTATCCCGGCTGCGAAGGGCCTGCTTGTGAACGACGTGAACCCGGATGGCAAATCGGTGCTCCTGGCGTTCCTTGCCACCCCTGCCGAGCACGGTACGGTTGTCGTGGATACTACGGGTGCGTTCACCTACGAGGTCTCTGACTTCGAGGGCGAGGACTCGTTCACCTATACTATCAAGAATGCGGACGGCGAAGAATCCGAACCTGTGAAGGTCGTGCTGAATGTGGAATACAAGAACAAGGCTCCCGCAATCGTCGCCGGCGTTGCGGATACTGTCGGTACCCGCGTAGCCGCCCTCAAGGAAGACTTTGCTACAAGCGTCGTGTACAAGGGAACCGAAGTGAAGACCTGGTTCGAGGACCCGGATGGCCCGACCGCCAAGCTCACGTTTACCGTTGAGAATCCCGATAGCCTCGTTTCGGTGACCATCAATGCGACTGCCGCGATTACCATCAAGGCGGTGAAGGAAGCCTGTGGCGAAACGTTCATCAACGTGGTTGCTACTGACTCGCTCAAGGCGACGACTGCACTCAAGATTCCTATAAACGTGGCCTGCGTGAACGACAAGCCCATGCGCATTGGCGGTGCGACGGATACCATCCTCGTGCCCGCGGCTGGCTGGCGCCTGGCCTTCGGTGCATTCGACCTGTTCGAAGACCCGGACGATACCGTGCTCGTGATGAAGGTGACCGAAACGCACAAGATGCTGAACCCGGTTATCGAGGATGACAGCCTGGTCGTATCGCTCTCCGACGAGACGCAGTACCTGCAGAACCACGTGCCGTACGTCATGAAGGTGTCGGCGACCGATGAAAGCGGTGCATCGTCTATCGCGAAGACGCTCGTGTTCATGCTCGATGTCAATGCGGGTATCCCGCAGGTGGCCGGCAACGTGAAGGCTGGCTGGCAGTCCGCAATACTTGCCGATCGCGGCGTGGCTGCGATGTGCGACATGCAGGGCCGCGTGATGTGGAAGCACAGGCTCCCGGTGAGCGAGGATGCCGTGCGTAATGCCGCCGCGAAGGTGCAGGGTCGCAAGATCCTGATGGTCAACAAGCAGACCTGGACCATTAAGTGACACGCTTCGCGTGTCATCCTGAGCAAGGCGTTGTAAAACGCCGCGTCGAAGGATCCAGACCAGAAGAATAAAAAAGAAGGCCCCGCTTCATTCCGCGGGGCTTTCTTCATATTGTCACCCTGGAGAGCCTTGTAAAGGCTCGATAGGGTCTATGCTTATTTCACCAGAGCTTCGGTGTCGAGCGCGATGAGCAGCTCCTCGTTGGTGGCAACAACCATAGCGGTCGGCGTGCCGTCCTTGCTGATGATGTGGCCGGAGTTCTTGCCGTTGTCCTCGTTGCGGGCATCGTCGATCTGGTAGCCGAGCAGGGCGAGGTTTTCCATCACCGTCTTGCGGACCACGCGGCTGTTTTCGCCGATACCGCCGGTGAACACGAGCGCGTCGATGCGGGGGAGTGCCATGGCGATGCCGCCGATTTCACGGGTCAGCTTGTAGCAGAAGGTCTCGAGGGCAATCTGTGCGCCAACGTGGCCTTCGCTTGCGGCCTGCGTCAGGGTGCGCATGTCGTTGCTGAGGCCGGAGAGGCCGAGCAGGCCGGATTCCTTGTTCACGAGCTTGTCGAGGCGGTCGATATCGTAGCCGTACTTCTTGCTGATGAAGAAGAGGATGGCCGGGTCGAGGCTGCCGGAGCGGGTACCCATGATAAGGCCGTCGAGCGGGGTGAAACCCATGGTGGTGTCGGCGCACTTGCCGTTCAGGATTGCGGAGCAGCTGGAGCCGTTACCGAGGTGGGCGGTAATGAGGCAGCAGTCTTCCGGATTCTTGCCCAAAATCTTGGCGGCTTCTGCGGTCACGAAGCGGTGGCTGGTGCCGTGGAAACCGTAACGGCGGATGGCGTCGTTCTCGTAGAACTTGTACGGAATGCCGTAGAGGAACGCCTTGCGGGGCATCGTCTGGTGGAACGCGGTGTCGAACACTGCCACCTGCGGGAGCTTCGGGAAGAACTTGGTGGCGCATTCCATGCCGGTCGCGTGTGCGGGTTCGTGCAGCGGGGCGAACAGCGTGATGCTGCGGATGTAGTCAATGACTTCCTGGCTGACCTTTTCGCTCTTGATGTACTTGCCGCCGTGCACCACGCGGTGGCCGATGGCCTCGATCGTGTCGATGAGCTTCTGCTCGTCGAGGAACTTCTGCACCTGTGCTACGGCTTCGGCGTGCGTGGGGCAGTCGAAGTTGAAGTCGATTTTGCCTTCGGGGCCCTTGGCCTTCACGTGGCCGTTCACGCCGATATTTTCGACGAGGCCGCTAGAGATGGATTCCTTGGTCTGGGTGTCGATGACGGCAAACTTGACCGAAGAACTGCCGCAGTTAAGAACGAGTACGCGCATAATATTTATTTGTTGTTTAAGGTGTCATTCTGAGCGAAGCCCGTAGGGCGAAGTCGAAGAATCCAGGGAGATTTCTTTTATCGTCTGTATGAACTTTACTCGTTGATTTTATTAAATAATAGGAATTTTGTCGGCGATTTGCGAGAGGAATAATGTACATTTACCTTGATGCTCAAGAAAATCGCAGATTTTGACAACCGGGTTTCGGTGTGCTGGACCAACAGGCATTTTTCGCCGAAGACCGACCGATGGCTCAAGTTTTACGTGCGCCTGGGTGACGGCTATATCTGGGCACTTTTCGTGCTGTTCATTTTCTGGCGCGTCGGGTTCAACAACTTTCTGCCCATACTTTGGCAGGCCCTGATGGCGCTCGCCATGAGCCTCGTGATTTACGAGGTGGTAAAGCTCAATACCAAGCGCCCGCGCCCGTTTGCTGCCAACCCGCAGATCAAGGCGGAGGTGCCGCCGCTCGACAAGTACAGTTTCCCTTCGGGGCATACCATGAACAACCTCGCCGTCGCGAGCGCCGTGACCTTCATTGTGCCGCAGTACGGCTGGGTGATGCTCCTGTTGCCGCTCACGTGGGGGCTGTTGCGCGTGTACTTTGGTGTGCACTGGCTCAGCGATATTATTTGCGGCTTTTTGCTCGGCATATTGAGCTTTGTGCTCGGGCACCTGCTGTGGATTGCGATTTTCTAGGAGGCGCCGATGCGGGATTTTGTACAGGCCAAGGACTTCTTTGCAGATCTCAAGTCGACCGAGCGCGTGTACCTGCTGATAAGGCACGCCGAAAGGCCGCACATAACGGCTGAAGATGCCGACTACGGGGCGCACGTGGGCCTGACCGCTGCGGGGCGCGAGCATGCCGTTGCACTCGGCAAGATGTTCCCGCCGGAGGGCGATGCGGTGTACTACTCCAGCCCGGTTGGCAGGTGTATGGATACCGCGAGGTGCATTGCGGAAGGCCGCGCGCTTGCAGGCCACGGGGCCGGCGCATCCCTGCCCGAAATCACTCCGCTGGCGATTCTCGGGCATTTTTACGTGAAGGATTACCCCACGTACCTTGACGTGCTCAACGAGATGTTCTACCAGAATATTTGCGCCTGGATTGATAGCGACAATCACCCCGCATTCTACCCGCTGCACGAGCGTGCCGAGGAAGTGCGCAAGTTTATGCTCGAGAAGGGTACCGCGCGCTTCAATATTTTCGCGACGCACGATGCCTGGGTGGTGCCGACGCTCGTGCACTTTTGCAAGATGCAGTTTACGCCGCAGCACTGGATGAACTACCTCACCGGAATCGCGTTTGCCGTGAACAGTGACGGCTTCGAGCGTGTAGTGCCCTTGACCGGCATGGAAACCGGCTGGCTTGATTTCTAGATTCGCGGTTCCAAACAGGGGCCTGCTGAAATCGTGTTTTTGCATATTTAATGTCATTTTATGACATTATTAAAATGTATATTTATGTTTGAAACTCAACGCGGTGAGGGAATATGGAAAAGGTCGAATTGTTCAGGAGATACTACCCCGAGGGCGAACTCCTCGAGGAATCGGAAACCGTGAACGGGGAAAAGCACGGCAAGAGCATTTTGTTCTACAGGAGTGGCGCGCACCGGAGCGAGGACAACTTCCGCAACGGGTTGCTCGATGGCGAATCGCGGCTTTTTTACGAGAGCGGCGCAGTCGAGTGGCGCTGCGAATATCGCAGGGGGCTTGTCACGGGCAAGGAGTACGCCTATCACGAGAATGGCCGCGTGAAAAAGGTGACCGAGTATGTAGATGGGATGGTCGTGGATTCCGACATTCCCGTTTACGACGAGTTGGGGATCTTGAGGAATACCGAGAAGTGGAGGAACGGGTATTGTCGCGCATTCTATCACGATGGACGCATTATGTACGAAGGCGCCCGCGTGAATCACGAGAGTGTCGGCATCCAGAAGCAATACAATCCGGACGGGAGCCTCCGCCGGGAGGAATTCTACTGGAGGGGCCGCCGGTATGGAAAGCTTCGCCAGTTCGACAGGTCTGGGGTTCTCCTGAGCGAAACCGAATATGTAAACGGGATGCGCCAGGGCTACGAGAGGCTCTACAATCCGGACGGAACGGTGTACAGGAAGTCGTTGTACGTGGACGACCAGTACTGCGGCGGAAAGGCGTTGGAGTACGACGACGGCGTGCTCAGTTCTGAATGCGACATGAAATACGAACTCCCCGACGGCGAAGAAGTGTGCTATAACGAAAACGGTACGGTCCAGTCAAGGATCCCGTACAGCAATGGCATGATGGTAGACGGCAAGTATGAGAAGTTTGCGGAAGACGGAACTGTCGACGGCTATATCGAGTGCAGGAACAACAGGAGCGTTATTACCGATACCGAGGGGAACTTGCAATACGAGGCCGAGCATTATCGCAACCACCTGAACGGTCACTGTTGCATGTTCACTTCCGAGTTCGAGAAGTTAGATGGCTATTTTGTCGATGACGAGTTCTACGAAACCAAGGAAGAATTCCTGGACGTGAGCTTTGAACTCATGGCCAATATATGCCTTGAGAATTTTGCGGACGCGTTCCCGGAATATACCGTGGAAACGTACAAGGATTTTTTTGCCGAGGCCTACGAGAAGGCGATGGAATCGCCCGCGGCCCAGGTCGAGTATAACAACTACGCAGAACTCGAGAACCCCGGCCCCGATGGAATTCCCGAAGGGCGGCTCGTGGATTACCTGGTGCGCGAATTCGTGCTCAGGCTACGCCTGCCCAATGACGGCGAGACCGAGCGGGAGATAGTGAAGGGCTTGCGGGAACTGCTATAGCAGCGCCTTGCAGAATTCTGTGTAGTTCTGCTCGAATCCCGGGCGGCAGAATACCGCGAACTCGATAGCCTTGAATGCGCGATGGACTCGCGGAGCCGCGCGTTTGTACGGCAACGTTCATCCGTGTCCTCGAACACGGCTGTGTTTAGCTGCCTATAATCAATTTGGTTCTGCATACTCTTTGAATATCGCTTTTTTGCGGGGAAATGTCAAGTGGGTGTGAGTTGGCGGTATAAATATGCAGAATATGCAGAAAATGGCGGTATAAAATGATATTTGGCGGTATAAATTATTGCATTTGGCGGTATAAAATTATATATTGGGTATATAAATTGAGGCTTTTTGATGAATTCGCCGTACCTAAAGATTGCTGCCGATAACAATAAGGAACTTCTGTCGTTCCGGCCCATACCCAAGGAAACGCTCAAGTCCCTGCGGGAATTCTACCGCGTGGGCCTCACTTACACGAGCAACGCCCTTGAAGGCAACAGCCTTACCGAAACCGAGACTAAGGTCGTTATCGAGGATGGACTCACCATCAACGGGAAACCCTTGCGCGACGTGTACGAGGCTGTGGGGCACGCCAAGGCGTACGACCATATTCACAAGCTCGCGAAAAACAAGACTCTCGAGGAATCGGACATCTTGATGCTGCATCGGCTGTTTTACCAGCAGATCGATGCGGACAAGGCCGGCGTTTACCGCAAGGTCCCCGTGGTGATTAGCGGGAGCCGTTACCCCGTTACGCCACACTTGAAAATCCGCGCCGAGATGAAGAAGTTTGTTGCGTGGTTCAATAAGAACGAATCACGGATGAATCCGGTGGAGTTCGCCGCGCAGGTCCACAAGAGATTCGTGTTTATTCATCCCTTTGTCGATGGCAACGGACGCGTGGCGCGATTGCTGATGAACCTTGCTCTGCTCCGAGGCGAATACACCATCGCGCTGATTCCTGCCATTCGGCGTATGGAATACGTGTCGGCCCTGGAAGCGGCACATGTCAGCGACAAGGCCTTTATCGATTTTATCGCCGATTGCGTAGTTGCAACGCAGACGGACTTGTTGCGTCTATTGCGGAGTAACCTGAAACCGAAAAAAGGTACCGTGCACCGGCGCGAAACGGGTGAAGATCTCTCCAAGCGAATCCTGTCCGAAATCCAGGCGAACCCCGGAATCAACACGCCTGCGCTAGCATCGATGCTTAACATATCGCTGCGAACGGCACAGCGCCATTTGCATGCGCTGACTGAATCGGGCAAGATTGAATTCAGGGGCGCCCGGAAGAACGGTGGATATTTTTAGAGGGACATTTACAGGGACATTTATCGGGACATTTTTCCGTCATTAGATTTGGCGATTATTTCATTTTCCGCTTCGGCTTTCTGCCGTGGCAGTTGTAAGTGACCCTCGGTTCGCAAACCTTGCTCAGGGCGAGTGTCCGGTGCATGTAACTAGAACGTTCCAGCTCTATGGCATTGCGCAACACGCCCTCCAGGTAATCGCTTGTCGACTTGTTCTCGCTCGCGGCTAGTTTGCGTACACTTTCTTGCAAGTCGTAAGGCACCTGGACGGTCATGCTTTTCATCGGGGTGACGAGGAGTTCGCCACCGACAGCCTCCGCCATTTTCTGCAACTGCTTGTAGGATGGGTTCGTTTTTAGCGAAGCGATGCGCGAGATGGCGCTTTGCGTCGTGCCCATCTTTTCGGCGACGTCCTGCTGGGTCAAGCCTAGGGAATCCTTCAGGAAGTCGAAATCCGTCAGGAATGCCGACAGCGCCTCGTATATTTTCACGAACGAGTCGAGCTTTTTGTCGCCTTTTTCAAGGGTGTCCAAAGAACTTTTATCTTATGTATCGCCCCTATTTGGAAAATGTTCCCAAGATCGGGGAACAAAAGGAAGATTTCCCAATTACTCCACAAGTTGTGGAGCAAATTGCTCATGACATCTTTTCTATTCCATGGGGACATCACCGTTTTTTAATCGATCGATTTCAAAATTATCCACAAAAGGCCTTGTTTTTTGCCCGCCAGACGGTAGAAAATGGCTGGAGCCGCTCTATGCTCTTGAATGCGCTCTCTACCGACCTTTACGAGCGCCAGGGAAAGGCGCTGACGAATTTTGGACGGACTCTCCCTGCTGAAACAAGCGATTTGGCCCAGGAACTGACGAAAGATCCTTACAATTTCGCGTTTACGGGTATTACGGGCCGCTACAACGAAAAATTGTTGAAAGATAGTCTGCTGAACAATATTACCCGTTTTTTGGTAGAACTGGGCACGGGATTTGCCTATGTCGGCAAAGAATATGGCATTATGGTGGGCGAAAGGGAGAAGTTCATGGATTTGCTTTTTTACAACCTGAATCTCTCTTGCTATGTCGTTGTCGAGGTAAAAATCGGGCGGTTCGAGTTTGCCGATATTGGGCAATTGGGCGGATACATGGTGGCATGCAACCATATCCTTAAAAAGGAAGGGCGCGACAACCCGACAATCGGCCTGCTGATTTGCAAGGAAAAGGACAAGGTGCAGGCGCAGTACGCTCTGGAATCAAGTACGCAACCTATCAGTATCTCTGAATACGAGCTGGAGAAGTTCTACCCCGAAAAGGTAGAGGGAACAATGCCTACCATCGAGGAACTTGAACAGAGACTTTCTTCTTTGTGAAAGAATGTATTAAAATGAAGAGGTTAACAAAAGGGCTACAATAAAGGCTACAAAAGTTCAGGAGCAAATCCCTGAAAAAATTACTAACAAGGAGAATTGATATGTCAGGTGGAACATTCAACTATCATGAAATGCATATTGAGGGCATGGCCGATTATGTACGGCGTACATACTTGAAGCATAAAAGTAGGGAATGGGTTGAATTCGTTCAGACTCAAAAATGCAAGTGGTTCAAACCCTATTCAAAGGAAACATTGAAGGTCTTGAAAAAAGCGTACAAGGTTCTACGTATCGCATATATCTACGCCAAATGCATAGATTATTTGGAAGCCGGAGATTACGGTGAAGAAGATTTTAAAGAAAACCTTGATTACAAGATAGGTGAATTAAGTCAGGAAATGAAAATTACTTTCAGAGTCTCGCCGGAACAAATCAAGACCTGGATAGAGGATTATGATGAGGATGACTATTTGTTCTGAGTTTCAATTACTCAGCAAGTTGCTGAGTAAATATTTCTCCGCAAGCACGATAATCTGAAAACTATACCATAAACTATACCAAATACTACAGATAAAACTGATGCGCCCAACAAGCACCCAACAAGTTGAATGGGGAGTTCGGTGAAAGGTTCGGTGAATAAAATGGGTTTCTCCCGGCAAAATTGGTTATCAGAAAATCCTATAACAGCCGCCCGTCGCGAAAAGTTGTATCTTTTCGGAGTAGAAGGTAACATCATGAAAAGACTTATCGCACTTATGCTTTGCATTATGGCCGTGGCGGCGTTTGCGGCCGAGGACATCAAGATTGTCAAGGTGAACGACGCCAACTTCGAGAGCGAGGTTCTGCATTCCAAGAAGCCGGTCATCCTGGATATCACTTCTACGAGCTGCCCGCCGTGCCTCATCATGATCCCGACACTCATCGGCATCGCGAAGAATTACCCCGACATCAAGATTGCGACGGTGGGCATTGACGAGCCGGGTATTGATAAGATCAAGGCGAGTCTGCCGATTCGAGCGTTCCCGACGTTCTTTATGGTGCGCGACGGCAAGATTATAAACCAGCTGGTGGGTGCCGTCAAGGAAGAGGAACTGCTCGCCGCCCTGCAATATACGCCGAGTCCGCTGGCAAAGCCTGCCGCCAAGCCGAAGAAAATCAAGAACGCGAAGCGCAACATGGTGTGCAAGACTCCGGGGCAGTTCAATGGGCTCAAGAACCTGGTGACCATTTCGTTCGTGTTCGGTGACTACGAAATCGAGAACGTGGACATTGTGACGGATGTGTTTGTGCCGCCGGAGATGGAAAGCCAGCGCGTACAGATGATGGAACATGTGCGTTCGAGCGGGAAGGGCGAGGTGGAGCCCACTATGACGGGTTTCCGCATCCATATCGACAACAACTGCCGTTTTATGAAGGCGATGGACATGAAGCGCACGTCTACTTACGGCGAAATGCGCGCAGGCCTCGAACTGCAGGGATTTAACTGCCAGTAGCCGCTCCCGTTTTGTGAAACAAGCCCATTTTTTGTTATCTTATCCATAGGAAACTTGTTGCCCCCAACAGGGCAAGGGAGTGAGGATGAGAATTTCTTGGCTAGGGCTGGCTGCATGCCTGGCTTTTTGGGCGTGCGGTTCAGATGAGTCAGACGATTTCGGCGGAACGAGCGAACCCGCCGATGCGGAAATTTCAGGGAACGAGGACCCGGACACAGGCGACAAGCAGGAGCCTGGTGAAAAGCAGGTACCGGGCGATAGGCAAGAGCCGGGCGCAAAGTCGGAACCCGAAGAGAAAAGGGACACGACCGACAAGGAATACTATATCAAGTCGAACCTGGAGGCGACCGGGGATTTCTCGATAGACACGGTATATGACAGGTACACGGGTTCCTATATCTACAGGATACGTACGGGCAACATCGTATGGTACACGCAGAGGGTGACCGAAAGGGCGGACGGGGACAGTAGCGTTTGCTACAACAGGCAGAACGGCAACTGTAGAGATTACGGGCGCCTGTTCCTGGCGACGGACAGCAAGACCGAGCGGGCATGCCCCGACAGTACGCGCCTGCCCACGATAAGGGAATGGAACGTCCTGGAAAGTTACCGCGCAAAGTATGCCGTAATCGATACGCTGATGGACCTCAAGTACGGTGGCTCTTGCGCAATGGATAGCGTACTCAGGTGCTCTGGCAAGGATACGACCGGCTACTACCTGACATCGGACGGAAAGGTCTACATGAGGAAGAAGGGTAGGGAAAAGGCCTCGTTCATCAAGGCGAAGGATTCCAGTTTCTACAATATCCGCTGCGTGGGCTACCCTGACTTTGTAGAGTCGAAAAATGAACTGCCCCCCTGTGATACTACCCGGCAGAATCCGGAGACGCAGGTTTACGTGTTCGGCGAAAAGGAGAACTACCGCTGCTACCCGGAAAAGGGGTGGCTCCCGGACTTTAGCGAAAGTTGCCCCAGCAAGGGCAAGTCCATTGTCTATAACGACACGATGATGATTTGCCTGGACGGCATCTGGCAGGTGGCGGACCTGGAGTATTCACCCGACACGTGTAACGCCAAGACCAAGGATTCACTGATGTGGTTCAACGGCGTAAACTACTACTGCACGGGAGAATCCTGGCGCAACCTCACGCCGCTGGAGGATTCCATCGGGGTCTGCAACAAGAGGAGGGCCGGAGTCAACGACACGGTGTACTTGGGTATCAATATAGAGTTGTACCACTGCGATAGTTCCGAATGGAGAAAGGCGGAACTCAGTGACTATGTAGGGAGTTGCGACGACAGTTCCTCGGTGTACATGCACGACACGATTGACTTCAAGAACACGCGGTATATTTGCCGCGGGAATGGTTGGTCGCGCTACACCAAACTGGAAGAACGCTTTGGCGCATGCACTCCCGAAAAACTGTTCATGTTCGAAAACGGTACCTATAGCAGCAAAAAGATGGAGTACATTTGCGACACTACGGGCTGGGTTAAATACACGACAGTTACCGACGTAGGCATATGTGATTCTGCTATGACGGGGACAATCATCTACTATGGCGGCTATTATCTAGAATGCCGGGATTCAACATGGTTCCTTGTAGAAAAATTGGAAAATACCTATGACAGCGTGATGGTCTGTAACAAGAAAAACAACAGGCACATAGTGGGCGGTTCAGACGATCCCGAAAAAACATATACGACGATTGCAACATGTTATTACGATACGCTTAAATCGTCTGCTGCGCTTTGGTTTCAACAGTTACCTAAATGCTATAAGGAAGACGAGGGCAAGGTCTACCCCGAAACAGGGACCGCGCGGTACTACTGTGGAGGTGCCGGTTACTGGCACGATTTCTTTGATGACCTGCCCCTGTGTACGACAAAGAACATCGGGGAACTCGCCACGTCGAAGGACTATGGTCGCGTCGGTTGCACGGCAAAGGGCTGGCGCAATATATCGGACCTTGAAGCAAAATATGGCGTGTGTACCACTAATAACGATGAAACCGTCAAGGAATTCGATGGCGAAAAGTTCATCTGCCTCCAGGAGGACTGGCGCAGGTACAAGGATCCGAGTACATTCCGCATACAAAGGGACGACGAGGGGAACATGCTATGATTACTGTCAAGAAAATACTTCTCGCCTCCTGTGGCGTTGCAATGGCAATGGCGCTCTATGCCTGCGGTGACGACGATTCTGAATTTTTGAGCAACCGCGACGACGTAGAATCCGAAAGCAGCAGTAGTGCTGCGAAGGGGGCCGACGCGAAGGGCTCCAGCAGCAGCGTCGAAACCCTTGTTGACGTGCAGGATGGCCCCATCAGCGAGACGGATTCCATTGACCTGAGCGAATACGGCCAGGGCAGCGCCGTTGTGGACAAGGACGGTGGCAAGGTCTACACCCTGATGACTTCGGGAGTCGACGTGTGGACTCTCGAAAACCTCGACAGCAAGGCGACGCACCCGACAAGCGCCTGCTACGACTATGCGGATTCCCTGTGCAAGGGTTACGGAAGGCTGTACCTCGAGGTTGACGATGCGGCCGCGCTCTGCCCCGACGGTTACGAGGTGCCCCGTGCTGCAGACTACAGGCTTCTGCTTGAATCCAAGGACGACTACAAGCCTGTGTATGCCGGTAGTTGCGTGAAGCGTCGTGACGACGTGCTTACCTGCACGGGTATCAACGACACGGCATTCTACGTGACGCGCGATGACAGTATCGTTGTTGTTCCCAAGGAGGGCCAGTGGGTAGTGAAGGAGGATGACGGGCGCTTTGGCAGCGTGCGTTGCATGAAGCAGAAATCGATTACCGAGAAGAAGGGGGACTTGCCCACATGCTCTAAAATCAATGACGGCCGTATTGTCTATGTCATTGAAAGTGATTCCGCCTTCGACTGCATTGCGGGCGGGTGGGAATCTACTAGAAACTATACCGTATGCGAAGCTGGCGAGAAGTACCTTTATAAGGGCCAGTCGGATTCCCTGTACACCTGCTCCAAGGGAATGTGGACACTGGCCGGGCTGGAAGATATCGGCAGGCCCTGCCTGAGTGGCAATAGGCACGAAGACGTGACCATGAACGGAACGCGGTATGCCTGTTCCGATTCCGGCTGGGTGGCCCTGCAATACCCCGCCTCGGTACTGGGTGAATGTTATTCCGGGGTATTCGGGACTATTGCCAAGGCTGATTCCATTACGACGTTTATCTGCAGGAATACGGGCATCTGGTACCGTGCCACAGTCCTTGATGTGTACGGGTACTGCTTGAAATCCATGAGCGGCACCATAGTCAAGTTAGATACCGTCCAGTATTACTGTAATACTAAAAGTGTTTATAACGCCTCGGGCATATTCTTTACGTGGGACACGGACAAAAATGGCTACAATAAGGAGCTCGGCTTCTGCACAGAAGACCGCTATGGAGAAACTGTTATTTACAATGACAACTATGTCAGATGCGAGTCGACTTTGAATGCGTGGAGTAGCTGCAGTAACATAAATATGTTGCCCCGGTGCGATTCTACCCGGTGGGATACGACGGCATTTGTGGGCCATAAGGAATACCTGTGTAATCACCTCGCCCAAAGCTGGCAAGAAATTGAGCACCGGCTTTTTGAAGAACGTGCGGATTCCGTATCGTGCACGATTGAGGAATACGGCAAGATATACACGGACCGCGATCAGAAATATATATGCAAGTTGGATGCTAAAAAACTATACACCTTCAAAACGGCGTCTGAGGCTGAATTGAAGTACGGCCTTTGCGAACGGGATACGGCATACGTGATAACCGAAGATACAGCCACCTATATCTGTATGGATGGAGGGTGGATGAAACGGGAACTGGATGAATATGAAAAGAAACTTGGCCTTTGCATGCTTGATACGCTTTATAAGGTTATCCGAGATAACAAATTATACACTTGCGACGATGGCTATTGGTCGGGAAGAGCGTTGAATAAATATGAAAAGATATACGGTATTTGCGCTGACGATACGACCTATAGTATTGTGGAAGATACCGCCATATACACTTGCAAAAGGGGCAGCTGGTCGGAATATGTGCTGAATGAAAATGAAAGGAGGTTTGGCCTTTGCACTAGTGACTCCTCGTTTGTTCGGGTGACGGAAGATTCGGTCTTTACCTGCTACCATGCTTCGTGGAGCAAAAGAAAGCTGTACCCCGTGGACCTAGAATATAAGGTTTGCACGCGCGATGAAGATTTCATATACTTTACAGACGATTTGACATATAAATGTCGTTCGGGAAATGTCAGTGTAGGCGAATCATACGATTCAGATTATTCAAATATTTTAGGATATTGCAATAGAAATAGACAAGGGAAAGACACGGTCTACCTTGGAAAGAGATTCATTTGCGACACTCTGGCCAGAAAAAGTAGCTGGATTTTGTTTACTCAGGCGGATTCGCTGGCAGGGACTTATTGCAGTAAAGAAATTGAGGGCATGGAAGTTACATTAAGGAATGGCGTCCATAAGCTGTGCAAGAACACAGGGTACCCATATTACTCATGGCGGACGCAAAATCAGGCCAACTACTTGCCCCCTTGTAACGAGGAGAATGAAGGGCTTGTTGAGCCTAATGGCTTGACAAACAGCGTTTGCCATAATTCTAAGTGGGTCCCTGCCGACACGTTCCATGTGACGGACGAGCGAGATGGTAGAGTCTATGCCGCCATAACGATTCTTGGAAAGACGTGGATGGCAGAGAACCTGGCCTACTTGCCTACGGTCGGTTATGCCTATACTGCAAACAGCCCGTACCCTGTCGAGACGATTGGCGATAACGACACGGTGTATTATTCCTGGTCTACGGCAATGGGGCTCGATAAAAATTACGACATGGCGTCTACGGATAAAGTTCTCAAGGGCAAAAATATTCGCGGAATCTGCATGGAAGGGTGGCATTTGCCTTCTTATTCGGAATTGTATGATTTTGACCTAGATGTCCGGACATACTATGCGAATTATAGCGACTTCTACGAGGATGATGATGTTGTTGGGCTAAACCTTTCTATGCAAAGGACGCTCACTGTAGGGAGAGATTCGTCACTTGCCTACGACACGGTGAGTGCCGTTTCTGACAGGACCAAACTTGCGACATTCTGGCAGTCGGGAGAATATACGATTGGTACCGCCCGTTACGTTACTTTTAAAAAGGAATCCGTCCTCTCTTTTAAAGACTATGTGGAAAAAAGAACCTTGTATCCTGTTCGTTGTATCAAGGACGACTAAGGAGTAGGCTATGGAAACTACATCGGGTACATACCGCCGCATATTTGTGCTGGGCTCTGGGTTCAGCAAGTCTTTCTGCCCGCAGATGCCTACGCTCCGCGACCTGAACGAGCGCATTCCCTTCGGCATCCCGGACGAGTTCCCGCACCTGCGCGAATACTGCACGCGCTTTTTGGAACTGTGCAATAGTCAGCCGGACTACTTGGATATCGAGCGGCTTTCGACCTCGATACTTTCGGCGCAGATTTTCCCGGGGGTGCGAGAAAGCCTGTACCATTCTAGCCTGCGTTTCGAGCTGCTGCGTTTTATTGCGAACGAGATACGGCACGACAAGGGAATGGATGCGGATGCTGCCGCGGTGCTCCGGAAGTTCCTTGCGGGTTGCGAGAATTGCCCGGGCGAGGGCGTGCGCGATACGCTACTGCTATCGTTCAACTACGACACGCTTATCGAAGACGTGATTGCGGCCGACCCGGAACTCTCTGCCCGCGTGGCGGTAGATTACGGCGTGCGCATTGACCCCGCCGACCGGAGTGCGGTTCGTGCCCCGCGGACGCTCACGGTGGACCTTATCAAACTTCATGGTTCGCTCAACTGGTACCCGGTCAAGGGCGCCTCTGACCCGCTCGACCTCAAGAACGTTTGCCAGGTGGAACCTTGCGACCGCAGTTTCCCCATCTACCGCGAAGACACGCCCATCTACATCCCGATGGCGCACGCGAAGGAATCCTTTTTGCGCGGGAGCCTTTTCAACCTGCTTTGGAGCAAGGCAGATTTTTACCTGAAAAATGCGCAGGAGATATATTTTCTGGGTTATGGTTTCCCGAAGACGGACATGAACAACCTGGAATTCTTGCTGCGGCACAGGGACCGCTTCAAGAAGGTGGTGGTGTTCGAGCCGGAAAATTCCCCGGTGCTCGGGCGGCTGCAACGCCTGCTGGGCGATATGGTGGTGAGCCGCGATGCGAAGGAATACTTAGCGAAGTTTGCTCCCATTTAGCCTCGAAACAATCCTTGTTCTTGCCAATCTATAGGAAAGCCCAATGACGGGAATTGTTCAGGCCGAACCATTCCCATAATATTTTTCAGTTTGCGTCTAAAATCATAATCTGGAGCACAATTATCAAGCAATGTAATGATTATGCATAACGAAAGATAAATTCGATCTTGATGCGGAATAGAATTTACCCATTTTCGCGGCTTATTTGATGGAATCATTGGACGAACGATAAAACTTCTCGTAAAAAGGCGGGAATAATGCGCACAAATATTCCTAACTAGATTTAAGTGCTGAAACCAACTTGTAAGAACCTTTATTGATGATTTGTTGAATCCAAAATATTGCGCAATTTCCGTTTTGGCAGGCACGCTGTTATTCAAGTTCGAGAATATCTTTGATACCGTTCCGAAAGTTGTTGTTTCGAAAATCATCCACGCGGGTGGCCCCTGGGTTGAATCATACTTGCTTTCGTAGTGTTGTTTGAATACTTCACGGGAGCGATTCCAATGTTTTTTCAATTCAACCAGATTGTCATTGAATATTCTTTTATCATAGCAGAGGCACTGGTCTTCGTACCACCGAGAACCATGCGCAATGGATAAATGATACGCTAATTGAGAACGTGTCGCAATTTCAATATATCCTAGCGCCTCTACAACTAAATTGCGTAGTTTTGAATCAAATATATAGTCGTTCTGAATATTCGCCCAACACGTATCATGCAAAAATGGGGCTCCCTCTAGGGAATTATCCTGATACGGGTACGTGTAACCACGCAAGCGATAATACCCAATTCTAGAAAGGGTCTTGACTAATTCTTCTCTTGATACACCCTGCAAACCTCTTTTTAAAAGTAAGTCGGCAAGTTTTTCCAAGGTAAGAGGAGGTTTGTTGTATAATACCGGGGTCATTTGCACCCCAAATAAAAAAAGAACCTCGCTGGGTGCGCATTGTTAAGAGGCGTGCAAGGTTTTCTTATCCACAATATATATTTTCTCATATAGAAAGTCAAGTCCCTAATTATCATTTTGTCTCCGTGTGCTCACATCTTAAAATGGTTTATACTTAACTCTATATTTGCAAGAACCATGCCAAATGAAAAATGCCATTTTCACGCAGAAAACGGCACTTAAAAATTTTTCATCCAGTGATTAATCGATTAAATCACTGATTTATCGAGTTTAATCACTACTTCCAGTAACACTTTCGCTGCTCTGGGGTGTTATACCTAAAAAAGGGAGGTCTTATGAAAATCTTGGTCTTGAATGCTAGCCCGCGACGTGACGGTATGATTTCGCAGGCGGCATGCCGTTTTATGGAAGGCGTGGAGGAATCCGCTGCCGGAGATTTTTCGGAAAATGTCCGCATAGACGTGGTGAACGTGGCAGACCTGCGTTTTGCCGCGTGCAGGGGCTGCATGCAGTGTCGCAAGTGTGGGCGTTGCTGCCTGCCCCAGGATGACGCGCACCGCGTTGCCGAGAAGATTGTGGCCTGCGACGTGCTGGTGGTGGCCGCCCCGGTTTACTGGGGTAACATTCCCGGCACCCTGAAGGCGCTTTTCGACCGCATGGTCTACGCGATGATGGGCGAATCCAAGCGCGGGATTCCCGAGCCGCTCCACAAGGGCAAGGACGCCTATATAATTACGGGGTGCACGACCCCCTTCCCGTTCAACGTGATTTTCGGGCAGTCTGCCGGCCTGTACCGCGCCCTCAAGGAGATTTTGGGCACGGCGGGCTTCAAAATTCGCGGAAAACTCGCGATTCCGGGCACAAAGGGGCTGAAAGGGCTCCCTGTGGGCCCCTCTCGGGCGGCCTACAGGATGGGACTTTCTGTCTAGTGGCACTTTTTTGGGGAATTTCTAAATTTGTGGTGACACTTTTCTGATTCCCAGGTGTTACATAGGCATGAAAGGCAATAATCAGGCAAATCGCGAGAAAATGTCCGGGCTCTACGAGACGTACGCCCCGATGGTTTTCCGGCGCTGCGTCTACATGCTCCGCGACGAATCCGAGGCCCAGGACATGATGCAGGAGGTTTTCTTGCGCGTGTTCGACCGGATGGATTCGCTGGACCTGTCGCAGCCGAGCAGCCTCTTGTGGAATACGGCGACCAGGCTCTGCCTGAACCGCATTCGCGACAAGAAACGCCGCGGGCTCGATGTGGATTCGAGCGAACTGCTTTTGACCATTGCCTGCGCGGAAGACGAACAGGATAGCTTCGGGGCACAGAGCGTGCTGGCGAAGCTCTTTTCGAAGGAGCCGGAATCTAGCCGCACGATTGCGGTGCTCCACTATGTGGACGGCATGACCCTCGAAGAGACCGCGCGAGAAGTAAACTTGTCTGTAAGCGGCGTCCGCAAGCGTTTGCGCGGATTGCAGGCGAAACTCAAGAACCTGGAGGTGAAGTGATGATTCCCGACTGGAAATTGGAACGCTACTTGACGGGCGACTTGCCCGAGAGCGAAATGCGGGAGATCCGCGAGATGGAAGCGACGGACGAGATCTTCGCCGGTCGCGTGAAGATGTTGCGCGAAGACAACCGCGCCATCTTGAAGAAGATGCCGTTCGAAAGGCTTTCGGAGAAGATGGATTCGATGTCGGGCCGCGCTACTGTTGGCTCGGGTCGCGACATGTTTATCTCTGGTAAGGGGATGCCCGCGACTTTCGGTATTGTGAAGTTCGCTGCCGCTGCGGCACTCGTGCTTGCGGTGGTATCGGTGGCGCTCTTTAGCCAGCGCGAGATCGGCCCGGATGTCGGTACGCAGGTTGCTGCTGACGGTTCCGCGATGCCCGTGATGGATGTCGCGATGGTTGACGTTCAGGATGATGGCACGCGCATCAAGGGCCTGGACGCCCGCATGGAAATTTGGAAGAAGACGGGCGATAGCGCAGTGCAGATGCAGAACCTGGACGAGGCCCGCGAAGGCGACGAAATCCAGTTGCGCTATTCCGTGCCGGAAAAGTGCTTCGGCCTGCTCTTCAGCATGGACGGCAACGGCACCATCACGATGCACATGGCCGACGGTTCGCAGGCAATTGCGCTTGAGCCGGGCAAGATGACGACGCTCCCGTTTGCATACAAATTGGATAACGCGCCGAAGTTCGAGAAGTTCTTCTTGCTCACGTCGCAGAAGGACTTTACCATCGATGCAGGCAACATCGATGCACTGCTCAAGGATAAGAATGTACACAACGTGAGCATCACGCTGCGCAAGGTAGGGGGAGAGAACTAATGAGGAATATTATCGAGAAGCTGGATGCGTCCATTACGCTCCAGGTGCTTTCACTGATTGCACTGCTTATTTTTGCCGCGGCCGCTAACACGAATGCCGCTATGACTGGCGCGGGATTAAACAGCGCCGCGAGCTTGAACGGCGCAATTGCAAATGCGGCTTTAAACGGCGCCGCGCAGGGTGACAACCGCATCAACCGCTATGTGGTGGCGGTAAGCGCGAATTATGGCGGGCAGGGCCGGCCGGTGCTGCGCTATGCGGAAAGTGACGCAAAATCGTTCGCGAAGGTGCTCGGCGAGATGGGCGGCGTGCAGCCGGGTAACGTAATTCTGGTGAAGGAGCCGGGCGTGGCCGCCCTCCAGAAGCAACTCGACGGTCTTGACGCGAAAATCGCGCAGGGCAAAAATGCCGCGGGCCGCAACGAGGTGCTGTTCTACTACAGCGGGCATGCCGACGAGAAGGGCCTGCGCCTGGGTAATGAAGTTTATGCCTGGAAGGAACTGCGCAAGCGTATCGACGCGATGAGTGCCGACGTGAAGATTGCAGTTATCGATGCCTGCGGCTCGGGTGCTATCACACGCCTGAAGGGCGGTGTGGCGGTGCCCGCGTTCATGGTGGACCAGAGCAGCGACATGAAAGGTTACGCGTTCATCACCAGCAGCACGCAGGACGAATCTAGCCAGGAAAGCGACAAGTTGAAAGGCTCGTTCTTCACGCACTCGCTGGTGAGCGGGCTCCGCGGCGCCGGTGACCTGAGCGGCGACGGCAAGGTGACCCTTTCCGAAGCATACCAGTTCGCATTCAACGAGACTTTGCAGAAGACCGAGAAGACGATGGGCGGCGCCCAGCACCCGAGCCGCGACATGAACCTCGCGGGAACAGGCGACGTGGTGATGACCGACCTGCGTAGCACAAGCGCTGGCCTCGAACTCGACGAGGATGTGGATGGTCGCCTGTTTATCCGCGATGCGCAGGGTGAACTCGTTGCAGAACTTTACAAGAAGTCTGGTCGTGCGATGAGCCTCGGGTTCCCTGCCGGCAAGTACACCGTGCGTCTGGAACGCCCTGCGGAATTCAGCGAGGCGGTGGTGACGCTCCAGAACAACCGTCGCGAAAAGCTTTCGCACAGGCAGTTTGCCGCCGTGAGTGCCGAGCAGACGACGCTCCGTGGCGAAATCGGCGGATTGCGTGACTGCACTGCGGGCGATTCTATCGCATGCTCGCTCGATTCGCTGGACCACAACGGCAAATACCGTGTGACCTTCAATGCGGTGGACAGCGACAAGGAACCGCGCAAGGGAATCCAGATTGGTTTCTTTGTCGCGCAGGCCGATGACTACATGCTCGGAACGCAGCTGAGCCTTATCGCGAATGTCGCGAAAAAGGAGATGCACGGCCTGCAGGTGACCGACATCTACAACGGCGCGAATGCGCATTTCGAAGGCGCGCAGATTAGCGGCATGATCAACTACGCGCAGTCTTTTGACGGGGCGCAGATTGCATCGACGCTGAATATCGCGGGCAAGAATTCCTCGGGCGCGCAGGTTTCGGGTACGGCGAACTTTATTGCCGACTCGCTCAACGGCGCCCAGGTTTCTCCGGCATTAAACTATGCGGGCCAGGCCGACGTGCAGGTGACGGCTGCCATGAACATTGCGGGCGAAGCCGGTGTACAAGTTGATGCTGCCATGAATATCGCCGGGGAATCCGACGTGCAGGTGACCGCCGCTATGAACATCGCGGGCAAGGCCGGAACGCAGGTTTCTGCCGCCATGAACATCGCAGGTACTGTTGAGGACGCGCAGATAAGCACCATGAACATCGCGGGCAGGGCAAACGGAAGGCAGGTCGGTATAATCAACATCTGCGGCACGTGCGAATCCACCCCGATAGGGCTCATCAACATCGTGGGTAACGGCGTGTGGAGCGTGACTTCTTCCGTAAACGAGATGGGTGCGCTCGGGCTTTCGCTCCACTTGGGCACGGCCTACCTGTTTACCGCCTTCGAAGGCACCCGCGAATTCGAGAAGGGCGCAAACTTCAAGCACTTCAGCGACATGTACGAAACGGGTCTCGGTCTCGGTACGCAGTTCGGCAAGTACGGCAACCACTTCGAACTCGAGTACATGTTCCTCAATGCACGCGATGGTTTCAGCATGGACACGGACGAGGATGATATCAACTTCCATCACCGCCTGCGCCTGGGCTTCGTGCACAAGCTGTTCCCGGGCTTCGGCATGACTGTCGGTGGCACGCTCAATATAGTAAGCGAAGGGAATGCGGATAAAGTAATTGTCAAGCCCCGCAGTGAATACCACGACGACTTCAGCGCCAATGGGCACAAGGCGCGCTGGTGGCCCGGCTTCTATGCCGGCCTCACCGTGGGAAGGTTCTAAAAATAAAGTCTAATCCGCGCAAAGCCTGCCGAGTTCGTCCTTCTTTTCGAGGATGGTATCGAGCAGGCTTTTGTAATCCATGTCGGTATTGCTGCGGAGCAATTCGGTAATTTCTACGACCGGCGCGTAAATCGGCGTGAGCGAGAGGTTCCCGAGGACTCCCTTGAGGGCATGTGCCGCAAGGAAAGCGTTTTCCAGGTCGCCGGCATCTAGGGCGTTCTTGAGCTTGTCGAAGTTGCCTTCGCCGGGGATTGTCGCCACCAGTTTCAGGAAAAGAGCCTCGTTCCCGAAGCAGCGTCCGAGACCTTCGGCGGTGTTGGCTCCAAAAGCGTTCAGTTTTTCGATGGTAATCATGCGCCCCTCCGGCGTTCAAGTTCCTTTTCGATGAAGGGCGTAAAGTCCTTCGGAGGAACCGGTTTAGAGAAGAAGTATCCCTGGATAATCTGGCAGCCCATATCCTTGAGCGTGGCGAGTTGTGACTCGGTTTCCACGCCTTCGGCGACGGCAGGGATTTTGAGAAATTTCGCGATGCCCGCCACCAGTTCCACGAGTTTCAGGTTGCGTTCGTCCTTTTCCATGTTGCGGACAAACGACATGTCGATTTTCAGGATGTCGATGGGGAGCGTGGTAATCATGTTCAGCGAGGAATATCCGGCTCCGAAATCGTCCATCTCGATGCGGAATCCCTTCTTGCGCAGGTTCTCGATGACCTCGATAAGGCGCTCCATGTTCTCGCAGTAGGCGCTTTCGGTCACTTCGAGCATGTATTCTTCTGGAGAAAGGCCGTTTTCTTCGAGAAGGCGCATGAGTTTCGCTTTCAGTTCCGGGTCCAGGATGTCGATGCGGGACACGTTCACGGAAACGGGTACCGTCACGCCGAATTCATCCTTCCATTTGCGGATCTGCTTTGCTACCTCGTTCCAGACAAAGTTGTCTACTTTCTGGATAAGCCCGTTCCCTTCGAACAGCGGGATGAAGTCGCCCGGGCTGATAAATCCGAGAGTCGGGTGGATCCAGCGGATGAGGGTTTCTGCGCTGGTGCTTTCGATGCGCGAGATGAAGGCAGAGCACGCGGAAAACGGACGCAAGGCTCTGGAAATGTTCCGCGACCATCCCGAAGGCTACTATTCCGCCATCCTCATGGACGTGCGCATGCCCGAAATGGACGGTCTGGAAGCAACGGAGGCCATCCGCAAGCTGGAGCGCCCCGACGCCAAGCAGATTCCCATTATCGCGTTGACGGCAAACGCCTTCGACGAAGACGTACAGCGGAGTTTGCAGGCGGGCATGAACGCGCACCTGAGCAAGCCGGTAGAGCCCGAAACGGTGTTCCGGACTCTAGAAGAACTGCTGTAAATCCGCTTCTACTTTTTCAAATCAAGAATCCGCTTGACGCTTTCGTCAATGCGGGTTTCCTTTATTTCGCCGTCTTCGACCGCCTTCACGACGGCATCGAACACCTGCGTGAATTCGCGAGAGCAAAGCACCACGTCGACGCCCGCCTGTATGGACTTGATAGCGGCTTCGGCGTTTCCGAACTGCGTGGTGATGGCGCCCATGTCCATCGCGTCGGTCACGATGACTCCCTCGAACCCGAGTTCACCGCGGAGCTTGTCTTGCAATATGACGGGCGAGAGCGTCGCGGGCAAATCGTCGCCGGTGACTTTCGGGGCGGCGATGTGCGCGGTCATGACCATCTTTGCGCCCGCCTTGATGCCGGCCTTGAACGGGACCATTTCACATTCGAGCATCTCTTCCCAGGTCTTGTTTGTCGCGGCGTAGCCGGAATGCGTGTCGGTCTTTACGTCGCCGTGGCCGGGGAAGTGCTTGAGCGTGCCGATGACGCCTGCGGAATCGAGGCCGTTCAGGTAGCTGACCACGAACTTGGCGGCGGTCTCGGGATCGTCCGAGAAGGCGCGCGGCCCGATGACAATGTTCTCGGGATTCGTGTTCACGTCGGCGACCGGAGCGTAGTCGATGTCGAAACCGTATTCCTTCACGTAGCTTCCGATGGTGAATGCCGCCTTGTAGGCTTCGTTCGGGTCGCCGCTTTCGGCGATGGCGGCCATGCTTTCGTACTTGGGAACGTCGAAGTTCCCGTTGTTCGCGATGCGCGCGACTCGGCCCCCTTCCTCGTCAATGGCAAGGAGCGGCGAGCCGTTCAGTTCCCTGATTTCGGCGATGAATTCTCCGAGTTGCGCCTCGTCCACGATGTTGTGCGCGTAAAGAATCATGCCGCCGATAGGGTAGTCCCTGTTTATCGCGAGCATGGTCTTGTTCACGTGCTGCAGCTTGTAATCCGGGAGTTCCGCATATTCGTTCCAGTGGATGCTCGTGTCGAGTGCCTCGGGGCGCACAAAGAACATCTGCCCCACCTTCTCGCGAATGCTCATCTTGCTTATGTCGAGCGAAGATGTCCCTGAGTTCGCCGGAGTGTCGCCTTCCGGGCCGCTCGAGGAATCGTCGCCACATGCGGCAAGGATTGCGAACGTGCCTACTGCAAATGTCATTCTGGAGGCTCGCAGAGCCGATAGAATCCAAGGTGACATTTTTTTTAAACCCATATACACCTCTAAAAATTATTCCTCAAGCTTGAAAATCTTTCCGGCGAGCATCTTGAGCAGTGCCTTCGAAAGCGATGTCTTCTCGGTTAGTTTATCCGTATCGATAGTCTTCTTGTCGCCATCGATGTTGAAGGCGAGTGTAGAACCGTCATCGCCCACGTCGATTTTTACCTTCGCGCCCATGACAATCGGGAGGTTCACGTCGTCGTGGCCGGCAGGGAACCCGCAGAGCACGGGAATGTCGTATTTTTTGAGATACTGCGAGAGCATCGCCTCGGCACTCTCGTAATCGAGATCCGTCCCGGAATCCACGAACTCGCCGAGGATTACACCCTTCACGTTCTCCATCACGCCGTGTAGCTCGATCGAGTTGAACATGCGGTCGATATTGCGCAGGTTCTCGCCGATTTCTTCCATGAAGAGGATGATTCCGTCTTTCTGGAAAACATCGATGTCGCTGCCCACGAGAGGCACGAACGTCGCCATGTTGCCGCCCACGAGGATGCCCTCGGCTGTGCCCTTCTGGTTGTACTTGTGCTTTGGTACCTTGTATGTAGGGACCTCGCCCTTGAGCAGGTCGCGCAGGATGGTGCTGTTGTCGTCGGTGCCGCCCGTCTTCGCGATGCTCGAACTCATGGTGCCGTGAATGCTCATGACGCCCGCCTTGGTCTGCATGGCGTGCAGCGTGGTGATGTCGCTGTAGCCGATAAGCCACTTCGGGTTATCCTTCACGAGTTTCGGGTCGATGAGGTCGGCGAGCTGTATGGAACCGTAGCCGCCGCGGTTGGTAAGGATTGCCTTGATGCTCGTGTCCTTGAGGGCCGCGATAATGTCGTCGGCGCGTTCCTGCGCCGTGCCCGCGTACTTGCCGGCGTCGAGCTTGCCTACGTTCTTGCCAATTACGGGTTCAAAACCCCATTCCTTGAGCACGTCCGCCGTCTTCTGGATGTTGGAATCGGGAGTGGTGTACGAGGGCGAAACCAGCGCCACCTTGTCGCCCTCCTTGAGGAAGGCGGGTGCGGTGCATTCCGCAAGCGCTTCGATGGTGGTATCTGTTGCTCCGGGGCCTGTCAGCGGGTCGTTCGAAGAGTCATCGCCACATGCGGCAAGGAGTAATGCTGCCGTGACGAAGGTAAGAGATTGCTTCGCGATACTCGCAATGACATTTTTCTTGATTCCCATATACACCTCTGATATTATTCTGTTTATTCCCGGAAATATAATAAGAAACGCCTGTGATAAGGCTCACAGGCATCTACATGCTAGCCGCATGCCCTACCGTGTAGCGGAAATTAAGATATATTATGGAGTGCTATAGAGGTGTAAGATATGAGTTTCTGTAAAGTGCTGCCGGCGACATTTGTGTTCGTTGCATTTGCGCTGATCGCCTGCTCCGATGATTCCAGTTCTTCTGCGGATGCTCCTGATAATGGTGCGTCAGAAGAATCGCTCTCGATTTCCACGACCGTGATGCAGGACGGTCCCGAGATGGAGGCGAAAAACGGCGGGCACATCGATCTGGATATTCCCGCAGATTCTTTCCTTGCCGTATTCGAACCCAACGACTATGTGAAGCTAACGATGGACGGTTACGGCACGGTTATTGTTCCGGTTCTCGCTTCTATGGATAACGCGCTTGCCGGTGAACTTTTCCTGTTAGCCGAAGAGGGTAAGCCTTATGTGACGTTTGGCATGTTCCGTGCCCCGCTCGCCATAATAACCGGGGTATCGCGCGGTGTCATAAAGTTTCCCATCAATGTCGAGATTGAACTCGAAAAGAAGGGCGAATTTACTAACGTGATCAAGTTGTACGAGTTCCAGCACAAATCCAATTCCATCGAGGCGTATCCGGAACTTTCTGCCGAGGAGTTTGCGAACTTCAGGATGGTGGCTACCACGGGAATGGGCGACAGCGTGCTGTTCCGGGCGTCGAGTCCTATCGACCCGCAGCTGGGCAGGAGCGGTATCGTGGATTCGCTCGCGGAAGTCGCAGGCGTGAAGGCGTTCCTGAACATGAACGACGCTGCGGAGGATTCCGTCAAGTCATTCGAGGGCTTCGAGGATTCTTACTATGCAAAGCAGAAGGTGGCCTACGGCAAGGTGACATCGTCGTTTACCATGCGAGAGTTCAAGGAACCGTTTGCGGAAAAGCTGAAATTCATGGCCGAAAACGAGGGCCCGTATCTGGTGCATTGCGTGTGGGGCAAGGACCGCACCGGCATTGTGATTGCAGTTCTTGCAGCCCTTATGGGGGCTACCGCCGAAGAAATCCAGGATGATTACGCGAAAACCTACACGAACTTCTTCGATGTGGTTGACGACAAGCAGGTCGCCCTGACCAAGGAACAGAAGGACTTGGCCCGCTGGCAAATCAGGTGGAACATGGTGACCGCCTACGAGGTCGAAGGGATTGACATTTCTGATTTCGAGAATGCAGACTTGGCTGCCGCAACGGAGAAGTACCTGCTCGCCATTGGCCTGGAAAAATCTGAAATTGAATCCATCAAGAAACACTTGAAGTAAAACTACGCGAACAGTCTAGAACGATGATATCTATACGGCATCTTAAAAAGGTTTACCCGAACGCGACGCCCCTGCTGGACGTAAACGCAGAGATTGAGCGGGGCGAGGTAGTCTCGATTATCGGCGCCTCGGGAACAGGAAAGTCTACGCTGCTCCGGTGCATTAACCGGCTGGAGTGTCCCACTGCGGGTGAAGTGCTGATTGACGGCAAGTCCATTACGCAGCGTGGCGCGAACGTGCCGGCTTTCCGCCGCAAGATGGGGATGGTGTTCCAGTCATTCAACCTGTTCAACCACCTGACGGTCGCCGAGAACATCGAGATTGCACAGCGCGACATTCTGCACCGCTCCAAGATGGAGGCTCACGCACGGGCGATGGAACTCCTGCACCGCGTGGGGCTTGCCGACAAGGCGAACGACCTGCCAGAAGAGCTCTCGGGCGGGCAGAAGCAGCGCGTGGCTATCGCGCGTGCGCTTGCAATGGATCCAGAAATCGTACTGTTCGACGAGCCGACGAGCGCGCTTGACCCGACAATGGTCGGCGAGGTGCTCGCGGTAATCAAGGATCTTGCGCAACAGGGACTCACCCTGCTGATTGTTACGCACGAGATGAAATTCGCTCGCGACATCTCGACGCGCATTTTCTACATGGACGAGGGAATCATTTACGAGGATGGTACCCCCGAGCAGATTTTCGAGAATCCCAAACGCGAAAAGACCCGCCAGTTTATAAAGCGGCTGAAGGTTTTTGACGAGCATATCGTAATCGGGAATGTGGATTTCCGCTGCGTTACAGACAAGTTCCTGATTTTTGCAGAAAAGAACCAGATAGAAAAACTGACTGTGCGCAATGCGAGTTTCGTATTTGACGAGATCGTGTTGCTCGGGCTTATGCCCAGGCTGCCTGCCGATACCGATATCCGCCTGACTGCGGAATATTCCGAGGAAACCCGCCGGGCCGAAATCAGCATCGAGTATGCCGGCAATAGGGTTGACCCGCTGGAAAACTGCGACGATATTTCGAGACACCTGATAGAGATGGCGACGGAAAATTTTGAACAAACTAATTCAAACGGTGTAAACCGGATTCACTTTCACGTAAAGTAGGGTAACGACATGAAAAAAATGATGAAATGCCTGATTGCCCTGCTTGCCGTTACTGCTTTGCTTGCCTGTAGTGAAGACGCAAAGGAAATTGAAAGTGTCGCCCAATTGAATGCCCCGCAATATACGATTGGCTATGAGGAAGGGCAATCCTCGGCGACGATGCTCCTGAAGACGCACCCCAATGCGGTCCTGAAATCCTTTACCGACAAGATTGTGGGCTACGAGGCCCTGAAGCAGGGGAAAATCGATGCGTTTGCGTTTGAACGCCTGCAGTTGCAGATTGCCATCGACAGCGGGCTTTCGGGCGTCCGGCTCCTGGACGAGCCGCTGGGCGATACCATCAATGTCGCCATCGGGATTTCGCGTGTATCGAAGATTCCGGATCTGGAGAACCGCATAAACGAGTTCCTGGATTCCATACAGGCTAACGGCACGCTCGAAAAAATGCGGAACCATTGGTTCGAGCAGGGCAACGAGACCATGCCGGAAATCGCGAAGCCTGAAAATCCCACGCTACACATAAAGATCGGTACGACGGGGCTGGTACAGCCGTATAGTTACTACAAGGATAACGCGCTCAACGGGTTCGATATAGAACTTTCGAAGCGGCTCGCCCTGTGGCTGAATGCGGATTTTGAATTCGGGATATACGACTACAACTCAATTGTAGCGGCAGCGGCGAGCGGTGACATAGACTGTATCGTGGCGAACCTGAACGAGACCGCCGAGCGCAAGGAAAGAATCAACTTCTCGAAGCCGATAAGCCAGATTGTGAACGCGATTATGATCAAGGACGACGGCTCAAGAATGTCGCAGACCGGGAATGTCAATCGCGATTCCTTATTGAAGGATGTACCGCCGCAGTTTAGGGATTGGAAACTCAAGTACAACTCCATTGCCGACATGAACAGGCAGGACAACCTGGTGCTCGGAATGCAGGTGGGCTTTGTCTTTGTGGACAAGGAAACGCGCCGCATATTGCCCAAGGCAAAGATTGACTACTACAAGTCTACTCCCGACATGGCGTATCTGGTGGCAAATGGCAAGTTGGATGGTTTCATCAACGACGAGCCGGTAATCCGCTATGTGGCCCTGGAAAACCCGAACCTCGCATACATCCATGCGGGTTTTGAACCGATGGATATCGTGGTGATGTGCCCGAAGACCAATGCGGGCGAAAAACTCCGCGATGAGTTGAACTTGTTTATTGAACGTCTCCGGAACAACGGAACCCTGAAGGCGATAGACGACCTGTGGCTCGGTCACGATGAAGCGAGGAAGGTGGTGGAATTTCCGGTGGCAAAACCCGGCAAGCCCACGCTGAAGATGGGGACAAGCGCCATTACGGCACCCTTTGAGTATATCAAGGACGGCAAAGTTGTAGGGTACGAAATTGACCTGATGGCGCGTTTCTGTGCGGAGAACGGCTATGGCCTTGAAATCCACGACGTGCCTTTTGAATCCCTCGTGCTTGGGGTCGAAACGGGCATGTACGATTTTGCGGCTTCGGCACTTAGCGCAACGCCTGCATTCAAGGAGAAGTTCAATCTCTCCAATGCCATCTACGTATCGGAATGCGTGATGGCTGTTCAGGTGCTCGACAAGGCGAATTCTGCAACTGCCGATTCTGAAAGCAGCGATGTTGGCTGGTTTGAGTCGCTCAAGTTGAGTTTCGAGAGGACGTTCATTCGCGAGTCCCGCTGGAAACTCGTGCTACACGGTGTAGGCGTAACCATATTCCTGTCCATTCTTTCCGGGTTGCTCGGGACGCTTATCGGGTTTGCCTTCTGCATGCTCCGCCTTTCCGGGAACAAGCTTGCGAATATCTTCGCCCTCGGCTACATTCGCCTGCTGCAGGGGATCCCCTCGGTGGTGTTGCTGATGGTGCTGTTCTATATCGTGTTTGCGCGTACGGGGCTTGACGGCGTGTGGGTCGCCATCATCGGGTTCGGCATGAACTTCGGGGCGTACGTTGCCGAAATCATGCGCACAGGAATCCTCGCGGTAGACAAGGGCCAGATGGAGGCCGCGCTCGCGCTGGGCTATACCAGGTCGCGTGCCTTCTTCAAGATTGTATTCCCGCAGGCGGCAAGGCACTTCTTGCCGGTGTTCCAGGGAGAATTCATCAGCATGGTGAAGATGACGTCTGTGGTGGGCTATATCGCCATCCTCGACTTGACAAAGGCATCCGACATCATCCGCAGCCGCACCTACGAGGCGTTCTTCCCGCTCATCATGACTGCGGTAATCTACCTGATTATCGTGTGGGTACTGACACGCGTGCTTATCTTGCTACAGCGCAGGCTCAACCCGCTGAATAGAAAGGCAAAAATTTGAAGGGAAAGTAACTTTTGGAGTAACACTTTTCGAGCCTTCGGGTGTTTAAATGGCAAATGGGCTTTTCCATTTGCTATTTTTGCTTGAAACGCGAGATTTTTTTGAAATTTTATATTAGTATAATCGCCTTGTTGCTCACGACCGCTGCCTTCGCGCAGGAGGCGGCAGATTCCGCGCAGGTCCAGGGAATCGTCTTCAACGGCGTGGTGCAGGATTCCTCGTTTGCCGCGGGCGAAAAACTGAATGTGGAAATTCTCGAGTCGGGCGAGGCGCTGCAGACCACGGTCGGGTCACCTTTCCGCGTGGTCCTCCCGGAAGATACGCTCTGGAACGTGTGCGTCACCAATTCAGACACATCGGGTGCCGAGAAAGAGAAGTGCTACGAACTTATCTACACTGGAAACGAGCGCAGTTTCTCGCAGGCGCTGGGCGAGGCTTTTGCAGAGGATTCAGTCAAGGTTGGTGAGCCTGCCGAACCAACCATAGATTCGGTACCGTCCCTTCGGCAAGCTCAGGGGCCTGACTCCAGCACTGCATCGCGTGATAGCGCCGCCGCGCCCGAAAAAGACGTGGATGTCGACGCTCTCCTCGCCGCAGGCAACAACGAGAAGGTGACCGAACTCAAGAAAGTCGTGGTGCAGTTGCGCAAGCGCCCCAAACGCAAGCCCGGCGAATCGGTGGTCTCCGCGAAGTCCATCAAGCGCATGCCCGGCCTTGCCGAAGCCGATGTAATCAAGAGTATCCAGGCGCTGCCGGGCGTGGTGGCAAGTTCCGATTTCAGTTCCAAGATTTACGTGCGCGGCGGTGCTGCCGACCAGAACTTGTTCCTGTTCGACAACGCCGTCGTGTATTCCCCGGTGCATTTCTTCGGGCTGTTCAGCACGTTCCTTGTGGAAGGCATCGATGACGTGCAGTTTTACAAGAGCGGGTTCCCCGCGCAGTACGGTAACCGCCTGAGTTCCGTGCTCAAGATGGACGGGCGCGCAGGTGGCCAGGACACTGTGGAGGAATGGTTCAGCAAGTCGAGCATCAAGGTGAGCACGTTCGCAGCGCAGCTCCATACCGAAGGCCACAAGGGGCCCTTCCGCTGGGTGGTCGCGGGCCGCACCACCTACATCGGGTACATGCTCGACCTGTTCAATGCCGTCGGGCTTCTGGACCTCGCGCTGGATTACGAGTTTACGGACCTGCAGGGCACGTTTATGTACAACATAACAGACGATACGCGCCTCAAGTTCAGTTTTTACGTGGGCAAGGACGCACTGAGTTTTGACCCGCTGTATATGGACTGGGGTAACGTCGCCATCCCGATTAACGTAATGCACCGCATCAATGGCAACTGGGACTACAACGCGACACTCGCATATAGCCAGTTCTACCAGACCATGAAAATCAGCGACCTCATGTCTATCGAAATGTTCCTCTACACCTTCACGGGCAAGCAGTGGGTAAACTACCGCGGTATAGACAACCACGTGCTTACCGCGGGCTACGAACTGGAATACGATTACGAACGTTACCAGGAACAGATGGCGTCGGTAAGCCTTGCCGATATCCAGAAGCCCTTCCACCACGTGGCCTATGTGCAGGATGCCTGGAAAATCTCTCCCGATTATCTGCTGCAATTCGGCATGCGCTTTAACTACCAGACTGCGGCGGAACACTTTGGCGTGGAACCGCGCGCATCGCTCACCATCAACCTCGATGACACTAAGACGCTCGAACTGTACGGCGGCTACTATCTGCAATACCTGAACTCTATCATCTATACCGACCAGGAAACCCTCAACGAGTTCTACTACCCCGCGACTACGACTACGGATGGCAAGCATATCGACCCTGCGTCCTCTTGGCTGTTTGCCGCGGAATACAGCCAGCGCGAGATTTTCGAGGACTACGACGCGACCGTGGGCGTTTACTACAAGACGCAGAACAACCTGAATACCTTCATGGTGGAGGTTGACAGCAGCGACGACTCGCAGTCGAAAGAGATGGTGATGGCGGATTACTTCGGGACGGCGGACGGTTACTCCTTCGGGTACGAACTTTCGCTGCGCAAGAATAAGGGCTGGTGGTTCGGAGGCATAAACTGGAGCCAGAGCATAAGCGTGATGCGTGCAAACGACGGAACCAAGGCGTATTTCCCGAGTTGGCACCAGCCGTACGCACTCAAGCTGGATTTGGGAATCAATTGGAAGGGCGACGAGGATGCGCTCTGGAAGCATGAGAAGAAGGGTAGGTACTTCCGTTCTTCGCTTGCGCTCAAGTATTCCTCGGGTATGCCCATCAGCGAGTACAAGGGTTACTACTACCAGAAAGAACTGGGCAGCCAAGAATATACAGATAAAATAACGGTTCTGCCCGGGAGCCGCAATGCGGGCCGCCAGACGGACTACTTCCGCATCGACGTGAAGGCCATTGACATCGGTCGCGAAGGCAAGTGGAACTTCAGTTGGACCATCATCAACCTGACCGACCACGACAACATGTTCTTCAGCTTCTACGATACGAGCAAGAACCCGCCCGAAAAGACATCCATTTCGCAGTTTCCCTTCTTGCCCATCATGCTGAATTACGAGTATTACTTCTAAGGTTCTTGGGCTTGCGGCAATCTTAGAACCGCATCCTAGAACAGCACCCTATAGCGGATAAGTTTCTCGTAACGGCGGCCCTTCAGGTCGCGGTAACCATTGCCCGGCGTGCGCATGTTGCCTGTACGGAGGGCCCGACCGTCGCGATCATCGATCCGGCGGATTGCAGTTGTCGTGTCCTTCACGACTTCGTCAAACTTGATGTTGCCTACGAGCGTTTCGCCGCCGAGGTTTTCCGCCGTCAGGTAAAAGTCCTGCACGCCCTTGAGTTCCGGCAGGTTGGAGCAGCGCACGTCAATCCACTTGCTTGCATCGCCCGCCGAGGGTAACTCGCACTTGGAAATCACATCGCCTTTTTTGCTCTCAGTGCGGAGCGAGAGTGTACCGCCGGCACCATTCTTCACCTGCACAAGCACGCCCGCACCCACGATGGAATCGGTAATCACATTTTCAAAAATCGCATAGCCGCCGTCCTTGATGGCGAACTCGTCGTCCGCAGTCAAACGCACGCGGATGCCGTTGTCAAAGCCGTTCGCAGGAATGGTATCGCGGATAATGCGCAAGAAGTCGAGCCTGTCGAGTTCCGCATAGTGCTTGCCCTTCGTAATTTCGATGAAGTTCGAACCGCGCTTGAGTTTCGTCGGGATATACACGACGGACTTTTCGGGGAATTCGCTCCACGCGCCCGTCAACGGCAGCGCCACTTCCTGCGTCTTTCCGTTGATGTCCACAAAATGCGAGCTGCCGTTCGCGCCGTCTTCGGTCCAGTCGTTATCGTAGCGGTAGCGTATCAGGTAGTCACCTTCCTGCGGGATAATCATCGGCAGGCGAATCTTGCTGTCGTCGTAATTGATGTAGGCGCAGAACTCTCCGTTCGATGCCTTGGAACTGCTGGAAATATCCACGTGCGTGAGGATGCCGTGTTCCGCTTCGGCGCTCAGGTAACGCCCGAGGAAGGGCTGCCCAAGTTCCGGCCAGTTGTCTTCGGTCCACACGATATCGCGCACCTGGATGTAAGAGTTACCACCGTCATTTTTATCGTAGTAATGATTCACAAAACGCTGGCGGTTGATGTCTTCAAATGCTTCGCCACCTGCGGGCCCATAGTAACGCCCGTAACGGCTCAGCAAAATCGTTCCGCCACCGTCGAGCAATGCCTTGCCGCTGCGGTCCACGTACCCGCCGTCAATGCGGTTGGAGCGCCCGACTGTCGTCTTGTAAGAATTGTTCTCGAGGTCGGCACCCTTCTTGCAGCAGTTGTCCCATGCGGTGAACAAGAAGTACTTGCCGTTGTGTTCAATGAGGCTTGCGCCCTCGACGCCTGCGCCACCGCGGTTCGCGATGTTCTGCATCTTCGCGCCATCTTTCACCTTGCCCGTCGATTCGTCAAGTTCCAAAATATGGATGCCCGTACCCCACGAGCCGAACGCCATCCAGACTTTTCCATCCAAGTCCTTGAGGACGGCAGCGTCAATCGCATTATAAGAATCATCCTTGACCGTATGGATAACTTCACCCTGGTCCGTCCAGCCGTAGCCGGGTTTTGTCGGATCGATTTCCTTGCTCGACATGAAGCCCATTCCCGACGAGCGTATGCCCATCTCGGAACCGCAATAGTACATGCGGTACTCGCCGCCGATGTAATGGATATCGGGCGCCCAGATGTCAATCATGTTGGGGGCGTATGTGTAAAGCCACCGTGAGAACTCGGGCATCGCGGGCTCGCCGTTTTTCCAGTTCAGCGCATCCTCGGAAAACTGCATGAGCATGTGGTTGTCCGTGGTCGCGAGCGCATAGCCGTCTTCGTAGCGGATGATGTCCGGATCGTGCCCCGCCCAGCGGGTTTCCTTCGCGTACCAGTCCGCAGCAAAAGACGCCTGCA
>JAGAAW010000040.1 GCA_017615055.1 Fibrobacter sp. | reverse complement strand
CGGCCGCAGCGCGGTCCGCGCGCTCCTGCACGTCGCGGGTTTCGCCCTGGCGGCGGCGCTTCTTGGGCTCGCTCGAAATCTTCTCGATAATGCTGAAGTCCGCCTGGCCGCGCAGCGGGTCCACGCGGAGGAGGCGAACCTTCACGATGTCGCCACGACGGAACGTGCGCCCGCTTTTTTTGCCGAAAGCGAGGCCCTGGTCCGGATTGAACACGTAGAAGTCTTCGCCAGCGATATCGCGGAACCGCACCAGGCCCTCGGCGATGGGGTCCTTGATGCTCACGTAGATTCCCCATTCCTCGATGCCCGTGACGCTTGCCTCGAAATCATCGCCAATGCGGTTCTTCAATATCCAGCAACTGCACACCTTGATGGAAATGCGTTCCACCTTCATGTTCTTGATTTCGTTTGCAGAAATCAGATCGCAGACTTCAATTACGCTGTTCGCGCGCTCGGCGTTGATTTCCTTGCCCTTGCGTGCAAGTTCGCGGTGGCACCAGAGGTCGGCGTAACGGCGGATAGGCGAGGTAAAGTGGCTGTAGTCCTGCCAGTTGAGCGCGAAGTGCCCGAAGCTGTTGCTGTCGTAGTGCGCCTTCTGCATGCTGCGGAGGATACGGTTCATGAGCGTCTCATCGTCGCCCGCGCGCTTCACCAGGTGCTGGTACAACTTGAAAGCGACGGGGTTCAGGTTGGTGTCGCCACTGCGGGGCTTGCCCAGATCGCGCAGCATCACGGGCGCATCCTTGAACAGATCGGGGTACATGTAGTACAGTTCCATGATGTCTTTGGTATCGGGTGCCTCGTGGATACGGTAGATGCCCTGCAGTTTGCGTTTGGAAAGTTCCTTGGCGCAGCAGTTGTTCGCGATGAGCATGCATTCCTCGACCCACGAGTTGCTCTCGTCGGTCTCGCGCGGCACGATTTGCACGGGTTCGCCCGCCTCGTTGAACTTGCATCCGTATTCGGTGCTCTTGAATTCCAACAGGCCTTCCTTGGTGCGGTTCTTCTTGAGCATCGCGGTTACTTCGGCGAGCGCCTTGATGGAATCGTCGCCCGCCTCCATCATCTTCACCGCTTCCTGGTAGGTGATACCCTTGGAAATGTTCACGACACTGCGGTGAAAATCCCAACTGAGCACGTTCGCCTGCCTGTCAAGTTCCATCATGCAGGTAAATGCGCAGCGGTCCACACCCTGGTGCAAACTGCAGACTCCGCTCGAGAGCTTTTCGGGGAGCATCGGCACCGCTGTCCACGGCAGGTACTGCGTGTAGCTCCTTTCCAGAGCTTCCTCGTCGAGTTCGCTGCCTTCGGGTACGTAGTAGCTTACGTCCGCGATATGCACGCCGAGCCTGTATCCGTTTTCAGTACGTTCCACGCTGATGGCGTCGTCGTGGTCCATGGCGCCTTCGGGGTCAATGCAGAGAATGTCGAGTTTGCGGTAGTCAACGCGGCCCTTGAAATCCTTCGGGCCCGGCTCGTGGATGCCCTCGACAAACTTCTTGATGGCGGGGGAGAAGTCCTTGGGCAGGTTGCTCTCTTCCATGAACTTCGTCTTGACTTCGTCCCAACTAATGTTCATCGCCTCGGCGCTGCGGTCCACCTTTGCGAGGTAGCTGTGCTTGAGTTTCGGGTGCGGGTACAGCGTGAAGCTGATGGTCTCGCCTTCCTTGCCCGGTGCCTGCCTGCGGTGGCACATCTCGTACACCTTGCCGGTCTCGAGTTCGTGTACTTCCCACTGCTCGTCGCCAATCTGGTGCAGTATGCCGCGCTTTACGCGGGTTTCGTTTTCCTTGTCGTTTTGCCTGCGGCTGCGTGCTGCGGGCCTGCGGTTGTCTTCCGCACCCTGTTCCGCAATCTTCTTGAATCGTTTCTCGCGTTTTTCCTCGAGGCTCTCGCCGTCACCGAGCTGGTATTCCTTGTGGCTCGTGCGCTTCAGGAGTCCGCGTTCCACCATGTCGGCAAGCATCTGCTTGAACGCCATCTTCTGTTTTTTGGGGAGCCCGAGTGCTCCGCGCAGCTGGCTTCCGACCATCGGCTCGTCGCGCAAAATTGCAATAATCTGTTCTTCACTGGGTAAACGCTGTGCCATATCAGGCCTCCTTTGCGCCGGTTCCGGCATCTAAATTCGCTTGTGCAAGTTCTGCTTGCTTGTAGGGCATCGCCGACTCCACCAAATCGTGCAGTTCGTCGCGCAGTTCGGCCATGCTCTTGTCCGCATAGTCGCTGGCCTTCACCATCGGGTGGATAACCATCCTGACTTCGCCTCCGCGGATGGACCACTTGACCTTCGGGAGAATTTCCCCGGTGTTCACGAGCGTGATGGGCAGGATGTCGAAGTTCTGGTCCTTCGCCATACGGAAGATCCCGTTCTGGAACTTGAGCATGTGGCCGTCTTCGGTGCGGTGGCCTTCGGGGAATACGGCGAAGTTGTAGCCGTTCTTGATGCGTTCTGCGACAAGCTTTCCCATGCCTGCGTTCATGCGCGGGTTCTTGTGCACGGGAATGCAGCCGATGCTGCTGATGACCCATCCGAAAACGGGCGCCTTCCAGAGGCTCGCCTTTGCCATGAAGGCTGCGTTGCCGATAGCGGGCCAGATGACGTTGATGTCGAGGAAACTCTGGTGGTTTGCCACGATGACGAACCCCTTGCGGTCCCTCGGGATATTCTCTTCGCCCTCGATCTTTATCTTGATTCGGAACAACTTAAAGGCGATATTCTTGAAGAAGAACTGGCATACGTTCGTGATTTCTTCCTTGTGCCCGCGAATGTATCCTTTGTATATAATGTAGGGGACGCCGAGAATAATCATTCCCGTGAAAACGATGACGTAGTATAGAGTTGCTAGAATTGCGCGCATATCTAATCCATGTTGGTATTTCTGTTCATAATGTATATTTTTTAACCCGGAAAGGGGGCTAAAAATGCTAATTTTAGCCATCATTCTATTCAATAAGGAGGAAATATGAAAAAGTTTATTCTCGCGCTGGGCGTGCTTGCGTCTACGGCACTCGCAATTTCCCAGCCCCACACGCATGACGGTTTCTTCTTGAACCTTACATTGGGCATGAGTTTCCAGAATTTTGGCTACGAGTATCATGCGACCCGATACGAGGGCATGACTATTGATGGCGACGGCGTTTCGCTCGATGCGGATACCAAGATCGGTGGCTGTGTTGCTCCGAACGTAGCCTTGCACCTGACTATTACGGAAGTGCAGAACCTTACTGACCTTGAACTCAAGGACGGAACCAGGACGGTGGCTACGACTAGCCAGACCGAGAGTCTGCTCCTGCTTGGTTTCGGTGTAACCTACTACTTCCTGGACAACATCTTTTTTACCGGAACCTTCGGCCTTTCCATGTTTACCATCGAGGAATCGCGTAACTCTAACGCGGGCGGATCTTCCGAAGCGGGTATCGGCTTCCAGGTCGGTGTTGGCAAGGAATGGTGGGCTGGCGATGAGTGGGGAATGGGCGTCATGGGGACGTTCACCTACGGCAGCGCCGACGACAAGGATGATATCGGCGAGATGTCCGCGTACGCCGTGGGCGTCAAGTTCACGATGACGTTTAATTAGACCCTAAATTAAACCTTAATCTTCCAGTCTAACGTTTGGCCGGCGGCGAGGGGGACGACGCCGTTCACGAGGGTCGGAACGGTCCACTTTTCCTGGACGACTTCGACCTGCTGCGTGGTTCGTGGGAGTCCATAGAAATCGGCTCCGAAACCGGCGATAAAATCGGGCAGCTTGTCGAGGTGGCCGGCCCGTTCAAATTCCTGTACTAGCAGGGGGAGGGCCACCGGGGCGCTGTAGACGCCCGCCGCCCCGCACGGGCATTCCTTTTTGCCCTGCTGGTGCGGGGCGGAGTCCGTGCCGAGGAAAAACTTCGGGTTGCCGCTGAAGGCGGCCTCGCGGATGGCGGCACGGTCTTCAGGCCGCTTCGGGAGCGGCTTGCAGAAATGGTGCGGCCTGAGGGCGTCGCCTACGATGTCATCGAGAGTCATCATCAGGTGGTGTACCGTGAACGTCGCCGCCACATTTGCGGGCAGCCGCTTGACGGCCTCGACCGACCTTGCGGAACTCAGGTGTTCAAAAACGATTTTCAACTTCGGGAACTTTGCCGCAAGCGTCTCTACGCGCTTGATGAATGCGGGCTCGCGGTCCAGGCAGAATTCACCGGGTTCCTCACCGTGCACGCAGAGTACGAGGCCTAACTTTTCCATCATCGCGACTACCGGGAAAACCGCTTCAAAATCGCTGATGCCGTCCGCGCTGTTCGTGGTGACGCCCGCAGGGTAGTACTTTCCGGCGACGACGCCTACCGCCATCATGTCCTTCAAGTCCTGCTCCGTGTAGTTCGGGTTCAGCTTGAAGGTCATGAGCGGGACAAAGTCAGGCCGCACGTCCTTCGCGGCATCCAATATCTGCGCTTTATATTCGGCAATTGCCTTCGCGCTCGTCATCGCGGGTACGGTGTTCGGCATGATGATGGCGCGGCCAAACTGGCTCACCAGATCGCGCACGTAGCCGGGCATAAGGTCGCCCTGGCGCAGGTGTGCATGAAAGTCGTCGGGTAAGGGGAGAAACATAAAAACTACCCACTGGTACGCAAGTCGCGGAAGAGTTCCTTCGAGATGGCGGTGTCGCTGTGCAGCCACTCGTCAAAGTAACGCAGTTCGGTCAACTGCTTGTGTGTGAGGAAGGTTATCTTGCAGTTGAGTTCCTTCGCCACCATAAGGTCGTGCGTCACGATGATGATGGTCGTCTTGAACAGCGTACGCATGTTGTCGATAAGCGGGAGCAGGTTGCGGCGGTTGTAGTTGTCGAGACCTGCGGTCGGTTCGTCCATCAGCAATAACTGCGGGCTCATTGCCCAGCTGCGGGCAATCGCCACACGCTTCTGCATGCCCACGCTCAGCATGTGCGGGAAAAAGTCAGCATAGTCGCGCACGCGCATCAGGTCCATTGCCATGCGGACCTTGTCCTCGATTTCAACTGCAGTACCGACCTTGTGGTAGCGCAGCGGGAGTGCGATGTTGTCGCGCACGCGCAGGTTCGAGATGAGTGCCCCGTTCTGGAATACGAGCCCCACCTGTCGCTTGGCGATGTTCAGTGCGGTAAGCCTTTCTGGCGGAATGTACTCGCCGAAGATATACATCTTGCCGGCGTTGGGGCGTGCAAGCCCCGAAATCAAGCGGAGCAGCGCGCTCTTTCCCTGTCCCGAACCACCGCCGATGCAGATGGTCTCTCCCTTCTGCACGACAAGATTCGCTCCCGAGATAAGTTCCTGTTCGCCCGGCTGAATGCCCGATTCAAAGAACCCCAGCGGTCTCGGTTTCGAGATCGAGGTACCGACCAATCCCCTGTAGGAAAGGTGTATGTCTTCGAGTCTGAGGGCTTCGTTATACATTAGATGATCTTCGAGATTTCGTTAAAGTAATCGATGAAGTAGAACAGCGACAGGAACACGTCAGCACAAACAATGTAGAAGAAGGACTTGATGACGGACCTACCGGTAGCCTTCGGCACCTGGCGTATGTCGCGCGGGATGTTCATTGCCTGGTAGCAGGCGTTCGTGGTAATGATGCAGCCGAACACGATAGGCTTGACGATAATGAAGATAAAGTCCGTGAAGCTCATCGCGTTCAGGATTTCGGTAGAAAGGTAATCCCAGGTAAGCTGGATGTTGAACGCGTTCCCGGTAATTGCGATAGCCGTCTTCGTCATCACGAAGCCTGCACAGATGGCACTCGTACTGAACACGATGTTCATGATGAATGTCGCGATGGCACCACCGATGAGCCCCGGCATCACGAGGTAGCGCACGGGGTCCACACCCATTGTGGCAAGCGCGTCCACTTCGGAATTGATGACCATACCGCCGATGTATGTGGTGAGCGATGAACCGCTACGGCCTGCAATGAGGAATGCCGTGAGGATTGGCCCCAGTTCACGGATGATGACCACCACCATGAGCCCGCCGACCACGTCGCCGAAGCCCATCTTGCCCATCATGGTAATGACTTCGATGATGACGACAGTACCGAAGAGGGTTGCCACCACAAAAAGGATCGGGAAAATCTCGACACCGGTAAAGAACGTCTGCAATATGATGTTGCGCGAGTCGGTCTTGAAACTACGGCTCTTGTTGAACAGCGACATGAAGGCACGGATAAACAGCGCGACCTCCTGCCCCACGGGTCTGCGGAGCAGGAACAAACCCAGGGCGTGGAACTTCCGGCCCACGAGGGTTAGCTTCTTATCGTTCGTCTGTTCTTCCATCTACAATGTTCGTTCCGTTTACTGCACTTAATATGTCTTGCCAGAGCGTTGCTATCCCGTGTCCCTTGACGGCACTTACGCAGAGGGGCTTCTCGGGTAGGGAGAGGCGTTCCTGAATCTGCCTCAGCCCTTTAGCCAGTTCCGACTGGTTGACCTTGTCCCGCTTGCTGGCAATCACCAGCACGGGGCAGCCCGTGGCACGGATGCTTTCCACCGTCTCAATGTCGGTGGGGGTGCCTCCATGGCGTATGTCCACCAGGTACACAAGCCCGCGCAGGTCCTTGCACTTTTCCACGTACTCGCGGATAAATACGGACATCTCGTCGCGTTTCGCATTGCTCACCTTGGCAAAGCCTACACCAGGTAAATCTACAAGAAAAAACTGGTTGTTGACTTTGAAGAAATTGATTTCGCGGGTCTTTCCGGGGGTAGAACTGACCTTGACCAGCTTTTTTTGCCCCATGAGGGCGTTCATGAGCGATGATTTGCCCACATTGGAGCGCCCGAGGAAGGCTACCATCGGGAGCCGTTCTTCGGGGAGGCCCTTGAGGCTGACCGCCGCCTTCACGAATTCCGCGGAGGTGACGGTGAAATCTCCAAACTTTACCGGGTTCACAGGCTTACCCTCCCTTCGAAGGCGCGGAGCATGGTTACCTCGTCCACGAACTCGAGGTCGCTGCCCATCGGGATTCCGCGGGCAAGGCGCGTACGCTTGACGTTTGTGCCTGCAAGCATGCGGTCTATCATGAGCGATGTGCTGTCGGCCTCCGGGCTAGACCCGAGGGCGAGTACCAGTTCCTCGATGCCCTCGTCCTTGATGCGCTGGACCAGCTGGGGCAGGTGCAGGTTCTCGGGCCCGATTCCATCCAGCGGGGAAATCACGCCACCGAGCACGAAGTACAGGCCCTTGAATACGCCCGAACGTTCGAACGGCATGATGTCGGAACTCTTCTCGACCACACAGAGCGACTTGGCCCCTGCACGCGACGTGCAGGTGGAGCACGTGTCGAGGTCGGTGAACGCGTGGCACTTGGGGCAGGGGTGCACCTTCTCGGCTGCGTTGGTGAGGCTCGTGGCAAAGCGATCCACGTCGGCCTTCGGTTTGGAAAGCACGTGATAGGCGAGGCGGCGGGCGGTCTTGTGCCCGATACCCGGCAGGTTCGAAAACTCTGCGATCAATGCCTCGAGGCTTTCCGGTTCAACGCTCATGGGCCCACGTATACGCGTCGTTCACACAACGGTTCAACAAGGTGGAAGAAATTTTCAAGTCTTTTAGGAGTCCGAGAATCTTCTGCTGGTCGTCCTGCTCGACGGCGTCGGCAAGCTGGAGCAGTTTGCCCAGACGGCCAGAACGCTGGAGCAGCGCCTCGCGGATATCCTCGTCGGCTGCGGATTCGGTAAGGATGCTTTCGAGCGGTGCGCCCACAAGTGCGTCCATGCGGCTGATGAGCCCGACCATGAATGCCTTTGCGGGCAGGTCGTTGTCGGTGCCGCTCACCACGCGGGCAAGTATCTCGAGGAACTTCGCACGGTGGCTTGCGTTCTGGAACAGGGGCGAGCTTTGCGGCGTCATGCCCATCTCGGGGCGGGCGTACAGCATGAGCATCAGCCATTCCTGGATGTTCCGCATGCCGATCCACACGATGGCGTCGCGCACGTTCGCGATGTTCTGGCTCCTGAACTGCGCATCGGAGTTCACGAAGCGGAGCAGGTTTGCGGCCACGTCGCCGTATTCCGAGAGGCATTCGCACAGTTCGTCAAGGCTCGGGTGCGTACGGAGCAAGAGCAGAATGCGGAGGATTGCCGCGGAGGTCGCGTCAATCTTCTTTCCGGTCACGAGTTCGGGCTTCGCGAAGAAGAACCCCTGGAAGTAGTCGTAGCCTGCGGCGAGGCACTTCTTGAAGCTCGCCTTCGTCTCCACCTTCTCGGCGAGGATCTTGATGTTCTTCGCCTTGAAGAACGCGGCTGCCTTCGCCATGTCCTCGTCGCTGTTTTCCACCAGGTCCATCTTCACGTACGAGATGAACGGGTAGAGCGGGGCGCAGCGCTTGAGGAAGTCGTCATTGAAGATGAAGTCGTCGAGCGCGATTTCGAACCCGCGGGCGTGGTAGTGCGCGACGGCCTTTACGAGGGCGTCGTCCACCTCGACATCCTCGAGGACTTCGAGCACAAAGCAGCGCGGGTTAAGGAGTCCGAAGAGGTTATCGAGCAGCATGTCGCGGCTGCAGTTCACGAACGCCTTGTGTTCCCCGATAAGCTTCGGGAGCCCGATGTTGTTCAGCACGTTCTCGAGGACCTGGGCCGTGGCGAGCACGTCGCTTGCGATAACGGCGGTGTCGCTCGTGGGCGAATCGCGGAACAGGAGTTCATAGGCGAAGATTTTCCCATCGCGGTCGAGGATGGGCTGGCGTGCTAGGTAAGCGAGAGATTCCATGGCCTAGATTCTTGCGCTCTTGATACCGAACAGGAGGATACTGCGGGCGCCTGCGTCCCAGAGCTTGTCCATGATGGCGTTCGCCTCTTCTTGCGGGACCATCGCCTTCACGGAGTACCACTCGCGGCCATGCAACTTGGTCACCGTCGGGGCGTCGAGCCCGGGCGTGAGTTCGCATGCCTTCTGGAGCAGTTCGGCGGGGCAGTCGTACTCGATCATCATGTACGACTGGGCAACGAGCTTGCCCTCGATACGGCGGATAAGCGTGTTGACTTCTTCGAGTTCCGTCTTCTGCGGGTTGCAGAACAGGGCGGCGTTGCTGCGGAACAGCGGGTCACCCACGATGCGGAGGCCGGCCTGCTTGAGGGTCGTGCCCGTTTCCACCACGTCCACGATGGCGTCGGCCACGCCGAGGCTCACGGAAATTTCAACGGCGCCCTCGAGCACCACGAAATCCATCTGCTTCTTGTAGAAGCCTTCCACGATGTTCGGGAAACTTGTGGCGATGGTCTTGTCCTTGAGTTCGTCGAGTGACTGCACCGGGCTGTCGTTCGGGACGGCGGCGCACATCTTGGAGGCGCCGAAGGGGAGGTCCAGGACCTTCACTGCGGGGCTCTTCGCTTCGGCGTTGAAGTCGATGCCGGTGATGCCCGCGTCAATGATGCCGCGACCCACGTACATCGGGATGTCGCTCGGGCGGAGGAAGAAGAATTCGATGCCGTTCTTGGTATCGAGCTGAGTCAGTGTCTTGTAGGGCTTGGATGCCTTGTAGCCGCAGGCCTTCAAAAGTTCCTGCGTGGGCTCGAAAAGCATGCCCTTGTTCGGGAGAGCTACCTTGATCATAGTTTAGCGTACACCTCTTCGAGAGTGAGACCCTTTTCGGCCATCATCACGGCCACGTAGTAGAGCACCTGCGAAAGTTCAAGGCACTGGGCGTCGCGGCTTTCGAAGCGTGCGGCCTGCCAGCTTTCGGCGGCTTCTTCCACAAGCTTCTTGCCGATGGCGTGCGGACCCTTCTTGAACAGTTCCGTGGTTCCCTTGCCTTCGGGCATTTCCTTCTTGCGCTGGCATGCCAGGGCGTACATTTCTTCAAACGTCATGATAGACCTCTTTATGTTTTTTACGCAGTAAAAGATAGAATTTTAGAGGTGGAGCGAAGGCCGCGCGGGCTGAAAATCAAGTTATATTTTGAACGTGCAGAAGAGAAACAAAAAGAAAATCATCGGTGTTGCGGTTGTGGCCTGCATGGCATTGGTGCTGGCCGGGTGTTCGGGCGATTCTGCCGGCGAAAAACGGCACGAGACCAGGCCGCTTTTTGACGTGCTCGACAGCGCGAACATGATGCTCGTGACCCCGGTGGGGCTTGGCGAACATGCGAAGGGCAAGGTGATTAGCGGGCGTACCTACCAGAACTTCGTCCAACTGCTGCGCCTTGCCGATGCGAAGGAATCGCTCCAGGATACCTTCCATACGGAATGTGCTACGGGCGTGCGCGTCCAACTCTTTCACGATACTTTGTCTGTAGCCGAACTGCGCATTGCCGAAAAAATCGGGCGTGTCGGTGACGATATTGGTGTGTGGGAACCCGAGAAGCCTGTGACGATGGGGAAGGTGAACGCTTTTTTGCGGAGCCAGGGCGTAAACTTCAGGCCTTGCCCCATAGGGACTGCCGAAGTGTCGGGAGAACCTGACTTTGCGTTGAACGGGATGATTCTTGACCACGATACGGCAGTCAGTACGCCGCTGTACGAGTTACTGAAAAATACAGACCATGCGGTAGTCAGCTTTACGAGACTCATCTCACCGAAGTTCATTGCACGCAAGAATAAAAAAGATGCGCTGGACGCCATTGACCAGGAATTGCAGAAGCCCAGAAAGGTTGAACTCGATTCCAGCCAGTTGCAGAAACTCCTTTCGCTGCTGCGCACTCCCAAGCGGGAGTCCTTTTCTGGCGGGTGCCTGTGTATTTCCAGGGCGACAATCTCGTTCTACCAGGATTCCGTAAATACATTTAGGTTGCATGTAATCGGAAGCAACTACGGATCTCTCGAAAAGCACAACCTTCTGTCGGGCCCTGGTGCGAGCGGCATATGGGAAAGCTCAAACCCGCAGGCGCTCAAGGCGTTTTTTGACCGCATCAATCCGTCGCCTGCAGCAGAGCCACAAAAAAATGCGCCGGATGCCTCCGACGCACATTGACGGGCGAAAATCTGCCGCACCTTAGCGGATTCGCAACTTCTTCTGCTGGTAAATGGACTGCCCGCCGTTGCATACGTATGCCGCGATGCACACAACAAAGAATTCGGGGAGCAGGTCGAACCCGAAAATTTCTGCGCCAATAAGCATGGGGGCGAACAGCGTGTTGGTCGCTGCCCCGAATACGGCGGCGTACCCGAGTGCCGCGGCTAGCGGGAGCGGGATGCCGACCATCGTTGCGACAAATGTGCCGAATGTCGCCCCGATGGCGAATAGCGGGGTCACCTCGCCGCCCTTGAACCCGACGGCGATTGTTATGATGGTGAGCGCGAATTTCAGGATCCAGTCATACGCGTGTATTTCAAGTGCTGCGCTCGCTTCGGAACCCGAGAATATTATGTCGATGAGATTCGTGCCGAGTCCTGCGTAGCGCCCCTGCCAGAACACAAGGAGCAGCACGCTTATCGCGATGCCCCCGACGGCGATTCGCTTGATGGGATTGGGGAATTTCTTGCTGGCAAACGATTTCGCGAGCGAGAGCGTCTTGGCGAACCCGCCGCCTACAATCCCGAAGAGCACGCCGAGGAGTGCGAGTTTCAGGATGAAATTGATGTCTAGGCCGTAATCGTCCCAGATGCCCGGGAGGTCGGCTGGGAATATGTCGTTCATCGCGACAGCGATGCCCTCCCCGAACATCTGCGATACCTTGCATGCGGTAAATGCGGCGACCGTTGCGGGCAAGAGCGCTGCCAGTTCCAGGTGGCCTGCGAGCAGTACCTCGAGGGCGAGCGCTATTGCCGCGAGCGGGGTCTGGAAGAGCCCCGCGAAGCCCGCCGCCATGCCTGCGACAAGCAATATGCGACTTGCGTTATCGATGTGGATTTTCGAGCTGATGTTGTGCCCGAGCGTGGCGCCAATCTGCATCGCGACACCTTCGCGCCCGGCGCTACCCCCGAACAGGTGCGTAATCCAAGTACTCGCTATGACCATCGGGATCATGCGGAGCGGAATCTTGTCCTCTTTCCCGTGGGCGACACCGAATATCATGTCCATCCCGCGTTCAGTTCCCTTGCCGAATTTCTTGTAGGCAAGCGCGATCAGTACACCCGCAACAGCAAGCGCCGGAATCCAGTAAAGCGGGTGCGCATCGCGTATGTTGCTAAAATAAAGCAGCCCCGACCCGAAAAATGCGGTAAGCACGCCGACGATTGCGCCGAGCACGAGTGCCACTGCCGTAAGAATGGGCGTAGAAAGCCATTTTTGAACAAATTCGCGTGTTTTCGCCTTCATCTGTTCTTTCGCCATTTTCATCATCTGCTCCTTCATTTCGGGAGACATGCCGGCGAACTGTTCCTTGAACTGGTTGTATTTTCCAAAATCCCTGAAATTCATGGCTAATCCTTGCTTTCCACGCACAATTTAAAAATATTTTCTAATTTGTACTACAAAAGGAGGACGCATGCGTAAGTTTTTCTTGCCGTCATTGATTGCGGCTATGCTTTCAATTTCATGTTCCGATGATTCCAGTAATCCTGGGACTCTCGATGTTCCCGAAGAACTCGACCCCTCCAAGGGAGGCGTTTTCGCGACGACTCTTGTAGGGAGTGTGCAAGGGGAATCGTTCAAGAATGGTACTGCCGTACTGTTTGAACTTGACGAAAAATTGGTCCAGACGGGGACTGCCGTTATGGGAGTGCCTGACACCATGTCTCGCTATTCGGTCTCCACTGCTGAATTCACCTCCCCGTATGCTGAACTTGTCGTGTCCGGCAAGTCCGTGCAGCCTTGTTCTGGCCGTGAAGTTGATTCCAAGATATCAGTCATTGTTGACCTGTCCAAGGATTCTACCGTAAGCCTGAACCTGTTTACGTATTTTACTTCGGAACGGTTGAAGGAACTTGTGAAGAACGGGAATATGGAAATTCCGAAGGCCTGGGAACAGGCGGAAAAGGAAGTACACAAGCTCTTTGCCTTGCCCGAAGGTGAAACAGCGCTTGAAGCGTTTGCCACCTCTGCACTTTTCGACCGCCTTGCAGAAAGGACTCTCGCGAAGAGCGCTCCCGAATGGCGCAGCGAATTTGCTGCAATCTTCGCACGGGGCGGCGAGTTTACCGAGAACGATACTCTCCGTGTCCTTGGCGGCGTTGCACTCTACTACGACCTGGATTCAAGCCAACTGGATTGGTGCAGCGACATCAAGGAAAAAGTCTTTGAAAAAGCTGATGTCAGTGCCTACATGCACGCCCTGTGGCTTTCGATGCTTGATGCAAAAGAATGCACGGCAGAACGACAGGGCGAAATCCACGCGGTCTTTAATCCGAGGCTGCCATTGACGTATGTGCAGGAAAGTTTCCCTGTCTATATGTGCGACTCGGGTGCGTGGCGCTATGCGTATGGTTATGAGAGACTGAATGTTACTGATACGGCCGGTCGGGTCGACGGGGACTATCTCAGGCGCGAGGGAACCTCCTATGTCTTTGACGAGGTGACGGGATGGCGGTATGCGAATCCTTCCGAGGACGAGTACAAGTCCGGTTGTACAAAGACCCGCGAAGGGATTTATCTGTCGGCTGCGGTATGCATGGGTGGGAGCTGGGTCTCTGTTCCCGAATCGACTGCGGATACCCACGGCCTTGAGTGCGTTGCCGATGACTCGCTGGTCTATGGCCGGATTTCGCACGCGGCCTATGTGTGCGAGGGCGGTTCTTTTTACAAGGTTACAGAAATGGATGAGAAACTAGGCCGCTACTGCACCAAGAAAAACCTTGGGGATACGGCTTACGTCGGGGTTACGCCCTTCCTTTGCAGGGATTCCTGGGAATACATTATGCCCGATTCGCTGGATGAATGGCTGAAGGATTCTCGCGATGGCAACCGCTATCCGATTGTACGCATGGGTGCGTACCGCTGGATGGGCGCAAACCTCAAGTATGCGGACTCGGTCGCAAGCCCGAACCTTGCAGGCAATTTCTGGGGGTCCGCGTTCTATTCCTGGACTGCGGCGATGGACCTGCCCGATGACACCGACCCCGCGACATACGAGTTCACGCTGCCGCACAGGGGTATTTGCCCCGAGGGCTGGCACATGCCTACCAAGGCGGAATGGGATTCCCTCTTCGCGTTTGCCGAAAAGTTCGGCCCGGCAGGGAAGATGGCCTATAGCCTTATGGGCGGTTACAGCTGGGCGGGGTACGAAAAAGTGCTGAATACGTTTGGATTCGATATTCCCGCCTCGGGCCGCCGCGAACTGAATGGTGATTTCAAGAACGATGGAAGGGGTGCCTATTTTTGGTTTGTATCTCAGGAAGAAAACAAGCTGCAGTACTACTACCTGTGGAACTCGGAGGCTGAAGCCTTGATCGGCAAATCCAGTGGGCCTGACTTGGGTCTGAATGTGCGCTGTGTCGAGGATGTGGAGTAAGGAGGAGTGAATGAAGAAGAATTCTGTTACCCGTTTTTGTTTTTCGCTTGCCGTTGCCGCGGTGCTTGTTGCATGCTCCAGCGATTCCGGCACCACGAAGGTGCTCGACAACCCCGACGAACAGGGCTCTGCCGCAAAGGGCAAGGTGTATGCGACCGTGATTAGCGGGAGCGTGGAGGCCGAAAGCTATGCACTTGACAGGACGGGCGCGATGTACGAACTGGATTCCGCCATGAAGCGCACGGGCAGGCTCGCGCCAATCGTGTTCGAGTCTACTGGCAAGTACATGGTGGTCGCCGATTCGTTTGACTCCCGGTACGCCGAAGTAGAGGTGACCGGCACGGCGACGTGGCCCTGCTATGGGCGCAGCGTGGAATCCACGATTTCTGTAGTGGTGGACCTCGAAAGCGATTCTGCGGTGAACTTGAACTTCTTTACGGGCATGGCCTCTGCGAAGGCGGAATTGCTCGTGAAGAGCAAGGGCATGGAATTTTCGAAGGCCTGGGAACAGGCCGAGAGCGATGTACGCAAGTGGTTCGCGCTCCCTGCCGACGGCCCCTCGATCAAGTCGCTGCGCGTAAATGGCGAAGGCGCTTCTACCGAACTGAAGGTGGTTTCGCTGCTGTACGAATCACTGTACTTCAAGAACACGCCAATCGATATGAGCAAGACCCGTGACGGCCTCTTTTATTTGTTTGCGGACCTTGACACGCTCTCCAAGAACGACATTTTCTACTCGCTGGGCTTTGCGGCCTACGCGTTGGACCTGAATGAGAGACTGGGCCAGATGTGCGAACCGTCGGTCGGGCTGTCTTACGACAACGAGGAATACCGCCAGTACGCCCACAAGCTGTGGCTTTCGCTGATGGACGAACAGGAATGCAGTGCCGCCCTGAAAGACACCGTGCACAAGGCGCAGGCTCCGGAAAAGAGCATTTTCAGCACGCTCTACACGCAGCAGTATTACGCTTGCGACGGTAGCAGCTGGCAGCTGGCCAAAATAAAGGCCATGCCGCTCATATACCCCGATGCCGAAGACGGGTTCCTTGCGCGCGACGAAAGCGGTAACAACTACGTGTTCGACAAGGATACCGGCTGGCGTCCTGTGACAAAAGCGGAACTCGACTTGGAAAAAGGGTGTGTCAAGTCTCGCAAGGGCTTGATCGAAGGCGCGTATTTCTGCAGCGATACCGGCTGGGTCAAGATGCCTACCCTGGACCAGAATCTCGGGACCTACTGCAACAGCGATTCCCGCGGCGATTCCGTGCATGTCGGGTATTCTACGTTCGTTTGCGATAGCGCATGGAAGGTTATTCCTGCCGATACGCTGGACGAATGGGTAGAGGATAAACGCGACGGCAAGTCGTACCTGATTGTGCCCATGGGTAGCCAGCGCTGGATGGGCAGCAACCTCAGGTACAGGGATTCCATACAGACATCGAACCTTGTCGGGAATACCTGGTGCTATTACGACTACGAGTCGTATTGCTCCGGCCCCAATGGCGTACTTTATTCCTGGACTGCGGCGATGGACCTGCCGGACGATGTCAAGGCCGATACCGTGAAGCTCACGTTGCCGCATAGGGGCATTTGTCCCGAGGGTTGGCATATGCCTTCCAAGGCGGACTGGGATACCCTCTTTGCATTTGTCGAGAAGTACGGCCCCGAAGGCAAGCTGGCACTCGCCTTGATGGGCGATATGTGGGCGGGTGGCGCGAGCGTGGCTACGCTGAATACGTTCGGGTTCGATGCTAGGGCATCGGGTCGCCGCAAGGTAGACGGGGACTACGAGGGCGAAATGCGCAATGGCTACTTCTGGTACGCCGAATCAACCTTCAAAAAGTTGCCGTACTACTATATGACATACACCAAGCCCGAAATCGAACAGGCCACGTTCGGCGATACGGACTGGGCGGTCAGCGTGCGCTGCGTGGAAGACGCAAAGTAGGAGAGACTCATGATGAATTTGCAGAACAGGGTGCTGCCGTTTTTGGCTGTAGTTTTACTTTGTCTGGGGGGCTGTTCAAAGTCGAGCGATGTGACCTCCGAACTTGACAACCCGAACAAGGATGCTGGCAAGCAGGAGTCCGAGCAGGCACCCACCTATAGCATCAGGGCTTGGTCCGGATTTGCTATTTCGGGCCAGACCGCCTCGTTGCATGTTTTGGAACTGGATTCCCTGCTGAACGAGACGGGCCGTGAATTCAACATGGATAAATCTAAAGGGGGCTTTTCTTCTGACCCGATCCGGTTGAATGGCAAATATGCGCTGCTGCGTGCTGAAGACTTCTTGGAATCTCACGTTACGGTGAACGGCGCGCCTGTCAAGGTGGACAAGAAACTTTCTTTTGAAGTCCTGGTCGATCTTTCGGATACGACGATGGCCTATATCTCCCTAGCGGGGCATCTCGTGACTGGGCGTGCGCGGTTCCTTGCTTCGCAGGGCGTTGCCCCCGATTCTGCGGTAAGGCAGGCACATGCGGAACTTTTGAAGGTCTTTGCCTTCGATTCCGAACCGGTATGGCACGAATCCTTGTTGAACTATTCGCCGAATTCCGATGCATATTATGCCGCCTATGTAATCTGGAATGCGTTTAAGCCCTTCCTGCCGGCGGAAACGTACGACGATATGGAGGCTCTGTTCGAAACGCAGTTCTTCGCGGATGGTTCCTTCGGGTATTTCGACATGTTCACTGCTGCCGCAGACAATCTGGCGGCTATTTCCAAGCGCAACTACGAAGCCGGTTCAAAGCGCTATTATGGCGAGGGCGAATCGATGCGATACATTGTCGCTGACGAACTCTTTGCGAGGCAGTTCTATACGAAGGTCTACGGCTTGAGGGCTTGTAGTATGGATAATCTCTGTGAACTTGAAGTGCAGAAGGATTCCCTGAGCGAGTACAACGGCAGCGAGTTTGTCTGCGATTCGCTCGGATGGCTTATTTCCACGAACCTGCTGCGCAATACCTGCAGTTACGGACCCGCGAAAGGCTACGAGATGCGCAGGGGTGCGCTTGATACCACCGAGTGGTTCTATTATCACGATTTTTTCGAGAGGTGGCAGGAATGCGATGAAATAGAAAGCGTCATAGGCATGTGCTACGAGGAACGTGAGGGCGAATACGGAGCCATAAACGACAGCGCCTTCTACTATTGCTATAACCGCTTGTGGCTGGATGTCCCGCGTAACGAGTACTACGCGAATATTGTCCAGTGCGATTCTTCCGAGAAGTATATTGCGTTTGCGAGCGATTCCACGACCCCTTTCTACTGCGAGTACGGTACCCTGCGTTCCTTGACGGATGCTGAACGCACCTTGTATTATAACACGAACGGTCTCAAGTGCGATACCGTGCCCAACCTGGTGCTTGGCAATGATTCCGTAACGCAGTATGTGTGCGATGGCGGCAAGCTGCGCGAAGCGAGTGATCTGGAGATTAAGGCGAAGCGTGGCTGCACTGGCTATAACTATGACGACGTTTCGCAGATTGAGCATTCCTTCTACCGCTGCCGTGGACGCTGGAAATACTTTAATGATACGCTCTATCGCGACACCGTTACTGACGAGCGTGACGGGCAGAAGTACCCGCTTATCGGCATGGGTTCGCAGCTCTGGTTTGCGGCTAACCTGAATTACGAGACCGATAGCAGCTGGTGCTATAACGATTCGACTGCAAACTGCGACAAGTACGGGCGCCTCTACCGCCTGGCAGAGGCCGCTGCCGTCAAGGAGGACTCGCTCCTTTGCCCCAAGGGATTCCATGTGCCGGATAAGGAGGAGTTCGAGACGTTCACCGAGTTTGTGAAGCAGTGGTGCCCTTCGGGAGAGTCGCTTTCTCCGGTGCTTAAGAGCAAGTCTTCCGGTGGCACGGACTACTTCGGGTTTAGTGCGCTGCTTATCGGTGCGCGTGACGATGGAGCATACCATGCGAGTGGATCGGTTTCCTACTTCTGTTCGAGGGGGCTGCCTACGGCGAATTCCGTGCGCCGCTGGCGCGTAGCCGAGGACCTCTCCTTTACCTACGAGACTGTGGCGGTGAAGAGCACCTGCTTTATCCGCTGCGTAAGAGACTAGGGAGGGTTTCGCACGGCTCACCCTCCCTAAGACCCTCCCAACGCGCGCATAATAACCTAGAATGAGGAAGGATGATAAGGGTTGTGGTTATTAAGCGCACGCACACGCCTTCGGCGTGCATGATGAAAAAAATTAGGGCATGAAAACGTTTTACATAAAATGTAAAAGAAAACATCATTATTTACATATTATGTAAAACATGACGGTAGTCTATTTTTCACTTATTTCCTAAAAATTTGGCGAATTTGATTGAATTCCGCCTTTTTTAACATAATTTGTAAAAATGGCACGTTCTTTGCATTATAGACACAAAATAAATGTAAAAGGACGTCTTTATGGAATTTTCAAAGTGGACCGGGCTGGGCAACGATTTCGTGCTGCTGGAGCCGGGTCAGAAGGTAGAGTTCGGCCCCGCATTCGAGCAGGAGGTCATTCGCCTCTGTGACCGCCGTTTTGGCATCGGTGCCGATGGCGTGGTGATCGTGACCCCGATGGATGCCGAGGGTTGTCTAGTTATCGACAAGGCTGGCGTCGGTCCTGCATCGAAGTCTGCACCGAACGGTGTGGATTTCGAGATGCGCATCTTCAATGCCGACGGTTCTGAGGCGGCGATGTGCGGTAACGCTACCCGCTGCGTGGCGAAGTTCATCGTGAGCCGCGGGCTTGCCAAGCCGGGCCAGAAGGTTTTCAACCTGCACACCAAAAGCGGGCTCGTGAAGCCGGAACTTCTGGATGACGGCCGCGTGTGTGTGGACATGGGTAACCCGAGGGACTTTCTCGGGAGCATCAAGCTTACGGCGCACTGTTTTGACTTTACCGCGGAGACGGTCTCGATGGGGAACCCGCACGCGGTTATTTTCGTAGATGACATCAACAAGATTCAATTGGAAGACTGGGGCCGCGTGCTCGAATGCGACAAGCAGTTCCCGGACCGCTGCAACATTGAATTCGCGCAGGTGCTGCCTGTAGCAGACGGGGCGCCCACCCAAATCCGCATGCGGGTTTGGGAACGGGGTTGCGGCGTCACCATGGCCTGTGGAACCGGGAGCTGCGCAACCCTCGTTGCGGCCCAGCGTACGGGCCGCGTGGGCGTAGAGGCCGACGTGATTCTCGATGGCGGCGTGCTCCATATCAAGCATGAAAACGATGGCCCGGTCCTCATGACCGGCCCCGCACAGGAAGTATTTAAAGGGACAATCTAATGAACGAGACAATCATCAATCCGAACTACGACTTGCTGCCTGGTAGTTACCTGTTTTCTACCATCGCAAAGAAGATTTCCGAATACCAGGCAAAGAAGCCCGATGCCGACATCGTTCGCCTGGGTATCGGCGATGTGACTACGCCGCTTATCCCCGAGGTCATCAAGGCCATGCACAAGGCTGTCGACGAGATGGCCGAGAAGGGGACGTTCCGCGGGTACGGGCCTGAGCAGGGCTACGATTTTGTGCGCGAGGCGATTGTCGCCGGCGAGTACACTTCCCGCGGCATCGAGATGGACCCGGACGATATCTTCGTGAGCGACGGTTCCAAGTGCGACGTCGCGAACATCCAGGAACTTTTTACAGAAAATGTAAAAGTTGCCATTCCGGACCCGGTTTACCCGGTCTATCTGGACTCGAACGTGATGGCCGGTCGTGCGGGCACGTTGCAAAACGACGGACATTTTTCTAAGGTCACCTACCTTGCGTCGACCGCCGAGAACAACTTCCAGCCGGACCTGCCCAAGAACCCGGTGCAGATGATCTACCTCTGCAGCCCGAACAACCCGACGGGTACGGTGCTTAGTCGCGAGACGCTCCAGAAGTTCGTGGACTACGCGAACGAGAACGGGGCGATTATCCTGTTCGATGGTGCCTACAACTGCTACATTCAGGATGAGAGTCTCCCGCACTCCATCTTCGAGATTCCGGGTGCCCGCACCTGCGCCATCGAGTTCCGCAGTTTCAGCAAGACTGCCGGCTTTACCGGTGTGCGCTGTGCCTACACGGTCATTCCGCACGAACTTTCCAAGCTTCGCTCCATGTGGAATCGCCGCCAGTGCACCAAGTTCAACGGCGTGAGTTACGTGACCCAGCGTGCCGCCGAGGCCATCTACTCCCCGGTCGGCTGGCGGCAGACAAAGGCCGTTATCGCGGGCTACATGAAGACTGCCGGCGTCATTCGCAAGGAACTGACTGCTGCTGGCTACACTGTGTTTGGCGGCGAGCATGCACCGTATATCTGGTGGAAGATCCCCGATGGCGAAAAGTCCTTCGACTTCTTCGACCGCCTGCTTGCCACCTGCGAGGTGGTCGGCACCCCCGGTAGCGGCTTTGGCCCCTGCGGCGAAGGGTATTTCCGCCTGACCGCCTTCGGTGACTACGAACGCACCTGCGAAGCCCTGAGGAGAATCAAGGAAAAACTATAAACAATGTGTAATGTGGAATGTGTGATGTGTAATGAATAGTCTTGCATTTCACACGTCTTTCCAAACCACTAATCACTAGTCATTTCACACTTCACATCTCACATCATTTTCTATCTTATGTCTCATATGTCAACACCCATAGGTCCAGAAATCTCGGTTATCCAGAAGATTAGCGTTGCGATTATTCACGAACGCAACGTGGAGAAGTTACTGGAAAACGTCCTCGATATTCTGGAAACGGAACTCGGCATGTTGCGCGGTACATTTGCGCTCCTGTTCGGTGACACCCTCAAGATTGAGGCCTCCCGCGGGCTCGATGAATCCGAGAAGCAGAAGGGCTATTACCGCATGGGCGAAGGTATTACGGGCCATGTTGCCGAACGAGGCGTGAGCCACGTGATTCCTGACCTGCGCAAGGATTCCCGCTTCTTGAACCGTACGGGGAGCCGCCATTACGACTTTCAGGTGGCGTTCATCTGCGTGCCGCTCATTCACGACGGCGAAGTTATCGGGACGCTCTCGATTGACCGCCCTGTGGATGGTACAACTGACCTGGACCGCGACGTTGCCCTGCTCGAGATTATCGCGAACATTACGGGCGATGCGGCGAACGAATGCCTCGAGATGCACAAGGAGCACGAGGCCATGCTCGAGGAGAACCGCAAACTCCGCGACATGCTCTCGAACAACCCGGGCGACCTCGTGGGCAACTGCAGCGAGATGCGCCATGTGTACGAGCAGGTGCGCCAGGTGGCTCCGAGCGATGCGACCGTGCTTATCCGTGGCGGTAGCGGTACGGGTAAGGAAATGATTGCCCGCGCAATCGTGAATTTGTCTGCAAGGAAGGACAAGCCGTTCATTACGCTCAACTGCGCGGCACTCCCGGAAAACCTTGTGGAAAGCGAACTGTTTGGTCACGAGAAGGGCGCGTTTACGGGTGCGGTGAACCGCCGCATTGGCCGTGCCGAAGCGGCAAATGGCGGTACGCTGTTCCTTGACGAGATTGGCGACCTTACGATGCAGACCCAGGTGAAACTTCTGCGTTTTTTGCAGGAACGTACCTTCAGCCGCGTGGGTAGCAACGAGGAACTCCATTCCGACGTGCGTTTCTTGGCGGCGACAAGCCGTAACCTCGAGGAACTCATCTCGCAGGGCAAGTTCCGCGAAGACCTTTTCTACCGCCTGAACATCTTCCCGATTTCGATGCCCGACCTGGCAAAGCGCAAGTCCGATATCATTTTGCTCGCGGAACATTTTATCGAGAAGATGAACCTGCGCTACGGCAAGAAGATTGTGCGCCTCTCGACGACTGCAATCAACCTGCTCATGAGTTACCACTGGCCGGGCAACGTGCGTGAACTTGAGAACTGCATGGAACGTGCCGTGCTCACCGCGACAGACGATTGCGTGCATAGTTACAACTTGCCGCCTTCGCTCCAGACGAGCCTGAGTACTGGCAACGTGGCGCGCTTTGGCGAAAAGAATGCGACACTCGAAGTTCTCATGGAAAACTACGAGCGCGAGATTATCACCGAGGCCATCAAGAGCAACGACGGGAACATTTCCGCCGCGGGCCGTGACCTGGGTGTATCGCCCCGCATGATGAACTACCGCATGAACAAACTAGGAATAAAGTCCGGACGCTGATAGTCTCCGGACTTGTAACCCGCCGAAAAAATACGGCCCGCTGTTTAACCGCAGCGGGTCTTGTTCGTATCGGTCCCGATGTAGTCGGGGTAGTTGTTGTCAAAGCAGGCGGCGCAGTAGTGCTCGCCTTCGCCGGTACATTCCTTCATGCCCTCTACGCTCAGGTAGCCGAGGCTTTCGACCCCGAGCATCTTTGCGATTTCGTCGGGGGTCATGGAACTTGCGGCAAGTTCGCCCTGGCTCGGGAAATCCATCCCGAAGAAGCACGGGTGTGCCACCGGGGGCGAAGCGATGCGGATATGCACCTCGAGGGCGCCTGCATCGCGCAGCATGCGGGAAAGAATCTTGAGGGTGGTCCCGCGTACAATAGAGTCTTCCACCACGCAGACGCGCTTGTTCTTGAGCACGCCCTCGATGGGGTTGAACTTGAGTTTTACCTTCTGCTCGCGCACGTTCTGCGTGGGGTCGATGAAGGTACGGCCCACGTAGTGGTTGCGCAGCAGGCCGATTTCAAAGCGGATGCCGCTTGCCTGCGAGTAGCCGAGCGCTGCAGTTGTCGCGCTGTCGGGTACGGAAATCACGATGTCTGCATCTACGGGGCATTCCTTCGCGAGTTGCTTGCCCATCTTGCGGCGTATCTTGTCGCAACTCTGTTCAAAGATCTTGGAATCGGGACGGCTGAAGTAGATGTACTCGAAAATGCAGTGCGCGAGACGGTCCTTGTGGGTAAAGCGTTCGGAGTGCAGGCCGTTCTGCGTGATGGTGAGGAACTCGCCGGGCTGAATGTCGCGTATGTAGTGCGCTCCCAGCAGGTCGAATGCGCAGGTCTCGCTCGCGACACACCACGCCTTGCCCATGCGGGCTATGGAAAGCGGGCGGAACCCGAAACCGTCGCGGGCCACGTACATCGTGTCCTTGCTGATGAACACGAGGCAGAAACTTCCGGTAAACTTGGTGATGGCCTTCTTGATGGCCTCACCCAGGCTGTCCGCTTCAGTGCGGGCGATTTCGTGCAGGAGAATTTCGGAATCGGATGTCGTCTGGAATATGTGCCCTTCGGCTTCCATCTCGGCGCGGAGTTCATTTGCGTTCGTGATGTTGCCGTTGTGCGCAACCGCGATCTGGCCCCACTTGCAACTTACGAGAATCGGCTGCGCATTTGCGAGCGTCGAGGCTCCCGTGGTACTGTAGCGCACGTGGCCGATGCCTGCAAATCCCTGCAGTTCGTCGATGTTGTGTTCCCGGAGCAGTGTCGATACAAGCCCCATGGACTTGCGGACGCGAACCTTGTCCCCGTCGGTCACTGCGAAGCCGGCACTTTCCTGCCCGCGGTGCTGCAGGGCGTAAAGCCCCATGGTGATATTCCTGACGACGTTCTCGCCATTGTAGATGCCGATAACGCCGCATTCCTCGTGTAATTCTTCGAGCATAACGCCTCTTCTGAATGATTGTTTCCCCTACCTCAGGGGTCGTAGCCCACCCATTCGGGTGCAAGCAGGGAAACGGACGCCTTTAAAGTGCAAAAAATGTGCCAAATCAGCGAAAAACGGTAAATTCAGGCGAAAAACGACATATTATATGTCTCGGACGAACAATTCGTGGTTACGTACGCCGAATGTTTTACATAAATTGTAAATGAAATTAATTTGTATGTAGTGCGAAATCCGCCCAAAATCCACCACAAATAAAAAACGAACCCCGGCAAAAAGCCGGAGTCCGCAGGTTGTTTTTGTATCGTGTGAGTTGGAAACCGATTACATGTTGCTGAAGATCTGGAATCCGCTGTAGGCTTCTTGACCGTGTTCGCTTTGGTCGAGGCCGCGGAGTTCTTGCCTTTCGGTAACGCGGAGGCCGATGGTCTTCTTGATACCGAGGAAGATGAGGCTTGCAGCAGCGAAGCAGGGCACAGCGTAGGCGAGCACGCCGACAGCCTGTGTACCGAGCGAGTAGTCTCCCGTCATGTCGAAGATACCGACTGCGAGAGTACCCCACACACCGTTCACCAGGTGAACAGAGAGAGCACCGACCGGGTCGTCGAGGTGGAGGCGGTCGAACATGAACACCGCACCGACAACGAGCACGCCAGCGATGGCGCCGATGATCCAGGAGGAGAGCGGGGTCACCACGTCAGCACCGGCAGTGATGGCAACGAGGCCAGCGAGGCAGCCGTTGAGGGCCATGGTGGCGTCCGGCTTCTTGGAGACGATCCAGCTCGTGAGAGTTGCGGTAATGATACCGGCAACAGCAGCGAGGTTCGTGGTCACCAAGATCCAGCTAGTAGCCTTCGGGTCGCCATTGAGTGCAGAACCGGCGTTGAATCCCCACCAGCCGAACCACAGCATGAATACGCCGATGGTAGCGAGCGGAATGTTGTGTGCCGGAATGGCATGCACCTTGCCGTTCACGTACTTGCCGATACGGGGGCCAAGAATCATCACGCCAGCGAGAGCAGCCCAGCCACCCACGGAGTGCACGAGCGTAGAACCGGCGAGGTCATGGAAGCCGTGTGCACCGAGAGTCGAGAGCCAGCCGCCACCCCAAGTCCAACTGCCTACGATGGGGTAGACAAGAGCCACGTAGACAATCGTGAAGATGAGGAAGGAGTGCAACTTGACGCGTTCGGCAACGGCACCCGAGACGATGGTCGCAGCGGTTGCGGCGAACATGGCCTGGAACAGCCAGTCAGAGAACAGCGTGAAGTGTCCGTTGTAGGCAGCGGTGAAACTAGCCGGGTTTGCCCAGTCACCGATGCCGAAGCCCGCGAATCCGAGGATGCCGTTGAAGGTACCCGGATACATGAGGCCGAAGCCCAGCAGGGCGTACATCGTGATGCCGATGGCGGGGACCGCGATGTTCTTGAACGCGACGTTCGCAGAGCACTTGGCGCGTACGAGGCCTGCTTCAACGCAGGCGAATCCGAGACCCATGATAAACACCAGCATGGCGCTGATCATGATCCAGATGTTTTCTGTCATAAAGATGGCGTCGCTGACAGCTGCGACTTGTGTAACTTCGTTCATTGTTAGTCCTTAAAGGTTTGCTGTTGAAGTTGGTGTTATCCGATTGCCTCGGGTCCGGTTTCTCCAGTACGGATGCGGATGCACTGTTCGAGCGAGGTGACGAAAATCTTGCCGTCGCCGATGGCTCCCGTGCGAGCGCCCTTGATGATGGCATCGATGCAGGGCTTCACGAAGTCGTCGTTCACCGCAATCTTCAGGCAAATCTTCTTGAGCAAATTCACCTCGGTCACGACGCCGCGGAAGCGCTGGTTGTAGCCCTTCTGCTGGCCGCAGCCGAGCACGTTAGTGACAGACATCTTGTAAATCTGGTTCTCGTAGAGCGCTTGCTTCACGAGGTTAAGTCGTTCGGGTTGAATGTAGGCCGTAACGAGTTTCATTGTATTTGTCCTTGCTAGATTCCAAGGAATTTTGGAATTCGTTCCCATCTATGCAAAGAGCGTGCCAAAAATTTTGAGTGTGCGAATAAAGACGGAAAATGTCGAAAATAAACGAAAAATCGCGGTTTGTTTCACCGCGATTACAATCTTTGTTTTTCAGTTTTTGAAATCTATGCAAGGAATGTAAAAGAATTCCCTGCGTGCTCTTGATGGAAAATCGTGCCGTTATTCCACGTATTTCTGGATGAGCCTTATCATCAGGTCGGCGAGTTTTTCCACCTCGTGGTCACCGACGCTGGCTTCGATATGTTCGAAACCGATGCCGCTATCGTTGGTGATGAACACGTACGTTCCGCCTGTCGAGACTTCAAAGAATCGCAGCATAAATTCAGTGTCCTTGTCAACGCCGCTCGCTGCCACCGGGATAATCTTGATGCCGTTCTTGGCGAATTCCTTGATGGACTTTTGGAGGCTCTCGATGACGGCGCCTTCGTGGTGTGCGGGGGCATCGAGGATGAGGAACGCGATGCGTGCACGTGCGGATTCGTTCCACGAGAGATCCTGCAGGGCGGATTCAAATGCGGAGTGGACTGCCTCGGGGTAGTCGCCGCCGCCGTTTGCGCTCTGCTTGGAGATGTATTCGCGGGTCGTGGATACGTCGCTCGCGAAGTTCTCGCCACGAGTGATATACACGTCGCTCTCGTCGCGGTAGAACAGTGCCGCCGTGCGCAGCTTGGCGTCGTTGCCCGAACCAGCGTGGTCGATGATGTATTCGAGGTCGGATTTGAGGAAGTCGATCTCGTCGCCCATCGAGCCGGTGGCATCCACGATGAATGCGATGTCTGCGGTGGCTTGTGCTTTGGGTGCGTCGCTTGTGATCACGTTGACGTTGATGGTCTCGTCATCCTTGCCGGTTATCTTGACCGCTTCTTCGGATACCTTGCCGTTGACCTTCAGCGAGAAGTCTTCTGCGCCTGTGGTCTGCGCGTTGTCGCTGAACAGGCTTACCCAGCAGTAGGCCAACCCGGAATTGTCGGTCTTGGTGGCGAATTCTACCTTGTCGTCGTTAAGGAGTTCGACGGAGACATTGGCCAAGGCGGTTTCGCTCGCGTCGACAACCTTTACTGCCACGAGTTTGTTCGGGAAGAACTTCCAGTATCCCGGCATGGTGTTATAGGTGTTGCTGTCGAGGGTTGCAACCCAGGAGCCCCAATTGTCCAGGTCGTTCCACTCGCCGGCCGTGAGCAGTCCTGACATCCTTTCGTTGGATTCTCCGCCCCAGCCCCAGCCGCCTTCTTCATATTCTATGCCTGCAGGGGGAACGGTAGGCTCGACGGCGGCCTTGTAACTATCTAGCATGGGGGCGTCGGCCATATCGTAAATGGCGCCGGAGCGGTCTGCTGTGGTGTAGACTTCATCGTATATTCCTTCGCTATACTCGGAGCCGGTCCCGGGCGTTTCGAATGTGTTTACGGTCTCCGTGCCAGAGACAGGGGAACCGTGATCGTCGGCAACTGCGTTGCTGGTATTGTCGTCGCTGCAGGCAGCGCACAGCAGCACGAATGCTGTCGTCAGTATGGGTAGGAATTTCGTTTTCATAAGGCTTCTCCTTCTTGCATTTTTTATAAATATACCTTGCTTATGAAACAAAATCAATGATTTTTTAAAGAATTTTAGGTATTTTTCTTGCAAAAGTACGTGAAGAGGTTGTTTTATGAAACAATACGTTTCATATGACGGCGAATACGTTTCGTGGCGATTGGTTACAGCTCTATATAGTGCGGAATGATATCCTCGTAGTTCCCGTCCTTGAGCAAGAAACCTTTGGGAATTACGCCGAGCTGGGTAAAGCCGAGCTTCTTGTAGAGCTTGAGCGCCGAGGTGTTCGTGGCGACAACTGCGTTGAACTGTAAAATCCTGAAGCCGATTTCCTTTGCCTTCGCAAGGCAATCTTTCACGAGAAATTCGCCGATGTGCTGGCCGCGCTTGTTCTTCTTGACGGCGTAGCTCGCGTTCGAAATGTGCCCGCAGCGCCCCACGTTATTCGGGTGAAGAATGTACAGTCCGACCACTTCTCCGGAGTCTGCGTCGATGGCGATGCCTGTGAAGGACTGCGACTTAAAAAAGGCGTCACCTGTCTGCGGGGTAAGCAATTCTTTTTGCGGGAACGCGATGCCGTCTGCAACAATGTCGTTCCAGATTGCAATCGCGTCGTTGATATACTTTTCGCTGTAAGGTTCGATTTTGAGCATAATTATTTCTCTATAAATGTACTTTCTTGTCATTGCGAGCCCCCTGTAAGGGGGCGCGGCAATCTCTAACTACTTTTCCAACTCTGCCTTTAAAGACTTCAAGAACTGCGCGGCGGGTTTGCTGAATACGGGATTCTTTTTCCACACGACTACGAGGCCACTGGTGCGTAACGGAGTAAACGGCACGAATGCGAGCTTGCTCTTGCCGCCCGTGTTCACGAGACCTTCCAGCGAGAAAGCTGCTCCAAGTCCCTGTTCCACAAAAACAGATGCGTTATAAATCAGATTGTATGTTGCAATGATATTAAGCGAATTGACATCTCGCCCAAGTTGACCAGAGAACTCCCGCATCATCATAGTCTGTCGGGAAGCGAGCAACGGAATATTTTCAAGGTCGCGGACAGTCACAAATCCTTTTTTCGCGAGCGGATGATCCTTACGGACAAGCAGGCCCCACGTATCTCTTGCTGGGAGTTCCACGAATTCGTATTTCGACTTGTCAACCGGCTCCACCAAAAGCCCGAAGTCCAGGAGCCCCTGGTCTAGTTTTTCGGTCACGTCCTGGGCGTTGCCGCTGGTGATGTGCAGGCAAATTTTCGGATGTTCCTTTTGCATGCGCTTGCACGCCGCCGCGATAATGCTGAATGCCTTTGTCTCGCCGCCACCGATATACACGTCGCCCGCGATTTCTTCCTTGCTCGATTCGGCGAATTCCTTTTCGGTATGGCCCACCAGTTCCATGATTTCTTGCGCACGCTTCTTGAAACGCAAACCCTCTTCGGTCAGCGTTGTCTTCTTGTTGCTACGCACAAAGAGCTGCGCCCCGATTTCTTCTTCGAGTTCCTGCATCTGGCGCGAAAGCGTCGGCTGCGTCACAAAGAGCACGTTGTTCGCCGCCTGCGAAAAACTTTCCTGCTCCGCCACCGCCAAAAAGTATCTAATCGTCCTGAGTTCCATAATGTTCCTCGCTATTTCACAGGTTTCAGCACCTTGCACGGATTCCCGACCGCAACGACATTTGCCGGGATGTCGCGAGTCACCACGCTCCCTGCGCCAATGACGCTCCCCTCGCCGATGGTTACGCCGCCGCAAATCGTGACGTTTCCCGCAATCCAGCAGTTGTCCCCGATGGTGATGGGCCTTGCGTATTCCTGGTCGCCAAGCGTTCCGTCCGCCTTCACGAACTGGTTGCGTTCCTGCCAGCGAAGCGGATGCATGGGT
>JAGAAW010000039.1 GCA_017615055.1 Fibrobacter sp. | reverse complement strand
GTCGATGTTCTTCACGTAGCTGGCCACGCGGAACATCTGGTAGGGGCTTTCGGCTGCGGGCTTCACGGCGTCCATGTTCACGCGGCCCACGTCGGCCATGACGGCCATCTTCATCTTGGATTCGATGCCGTCCTTTACCTTCCAGAGCAGGTCGTCGTCGCAGAACTTCCACGGGCCGTATTCCTTTGGGTCAAAAAGTTCGGGGGAGTTCTTGTAGCCCATTTCCATGTAGTCGATGCCGGCTGCGGAAAGGAGTGTATAGAGGCGGCGGACGAATTCCAGGGAGAAGTCATGCTTGTTGACGAGGCCGCCGTCGCGGATGGTGCAGTCGAGGACTTTGATGCTTTCGTAGTACATGGTTAATTCCTTTGTTGTGCCCGCAAACATAGATTATCGGGAACGCAAGGTCAATAGAAAAAGATCCCTAAAAATAAAAATGGGCTTAATTTACGCAAAATAAGCGTTAAATATTAGAAGAATGGCGAAATTTTATAAAAAATGGTGGACGTCCATTTGAAATGTTTTGCGAAAATGTCCGGTACATGGGCCGAACTGTGTTTTAAAGGGTGCTTTCCCTGTGTTGCTTGTGGTCGGCATTCGGCCCGTCCGAGAAGCCTATTTTCTATTCTACGCATAAAATGCGTTAATAAAAGAACTGCAAAAACCGGAATTTCACGGCATAGCGCATTATCAGCCTCCCGTTCCTGTGATTTAAATCGCCCCCTCTGATTTCCTGTTTGGAGAATCCGTCTTGAAAACTTATATTCCATGTCATGAAGAGAACAAAGCTTATCCCACTTTCCATGGCGTTTGCCACTTCGGCATTCGCTGCGAATTTCTACTACAACCAGGTCGGCTACGACACGGGCATGCCCATCAGCATTATCGTCAAGAGCGATGCCCAGCTTGATGGCGCCGAATTCAAGCTGATGTCGGGCGGGAATGCTGTCCAGACGGGTAAGCTTTCGAAGGGATCGAATCCGGATAACTGGACGAACAATGGCAAGTTTTATGTGGCGACTCTCGAAAAGGGTGTCGCTGCAGGTACGTACACGTTGCAGGTAACCGAAAACGGCCAGCCCGCTACTTCCGGCGAATTCAAGGTGGAAGACAAAGCCCTTGCAAAGCAGACGCTTGGTGCTGTGCTCGACTACTTCTATGATGACCGTGCGGTAAACTCGACCATTGTGGGTTGGGATTCCAAGCTTGCCGTGTATAACGGTGGCGGTAAGACCCGCGACGTGCATGGTGGTTGGTACGATGCGAGCGGTGACGTGAGCAAGTACTTCTCTCACCTTTCCTACGCGAACTACCTGAACCCGCAGCAGATTCCGCTCACGGTGTGGGCGCTCGCCTTTACGGCGGAGCGTATCCCGACATTGCTCAGCTCTACCTCCAGCAAGGCGAAGACTGCGGACGAGGCCGCCTTCGGTGCGGATTTCCTGGTGCGCATGCTCGATGAACAGGGCTTCTTCTACATGACCGTGTTCGACAACTGGGGTTCCCCGACAGGCAAGCGTGAACTTTGTGCATTCTCGGGCTCCGACGGCATCAAGAGTGCGGACTACCAGACAGCCTTCCGCGAAGGCGGTGGCATGGCGATTGCGGGCCTTGCGCGTGTATCGAAACTTGGCGTGAAGGGCGACTATACCAGCGAACAGTACCTTGCTGCAGCCGAGAAGGCGTATGCTCATTTGTCCGAAAAGCAGGGAGTTGGCAAGCCCTGCGCCTACTGCGACGATGGCAAGGAAAATATCATCGACGACTACACCGCGCTCCTTGCGGCGACGGAACTCTATGTGGCGACGGAGAAGGTGGATTACCTGAAGGATGCCCGCGCACGAGCGAAAAACCTTATTGGGCGCCTGAGCGATGATGGTTACTTTTGGAGCGACGATGCCAAGACACGCCCGTTCTGGCATGCTAGCGATGCGGGCCTTCCGCTGGTGGCGCTTGTCCGCTATGCCGAAATCGAAAGCAAGATTACTGTGAACTCGCCAAGTGAACTGATTGATTGGGACTGCGTGGATATGCTTGGGGCTGGCTGCGTTAATATCAATGCGAAGAAGGCCTTGAATGCCATCAAGACGCATTATGACTGGCTAATCTCCATTACGAACAAGGTAGATAACCCGTTCGGCTATGCCCGCCAGACGTACAAGACGAATGGTGCCATCAAGGACGGTTTCTTTATCCCGCACGATAACGAGAGCAACTACTGGTGGCAGGGCGAGGATGCGCGCTTGGCAAGCCTTGCGGCCGCAACTGCATACACTTTCCATTCGATGATGTTGAACGATGCCGAGGCGATGGAGAAGTACTCGACTGACCAACTCGACTGGATTCTGGGCAAGAATCCGTATGCCACGTGCATGATGTACGGTTTTGGCAAGAAGGTACCTGCGAAGTATGACGGCCAGTCCGAATACGATGCGACCCTCAAGGGCGGTATCGCGAACGGCATTACCGGCAAGAACAAGGATGGCTCGGGAATCGCCTGGGACGATGACGGTGTCGGTGCCGTGGGCTTTGACCCCCAGAAGGAATCGTGGAATAACTGGCGCTGGATTGAACAGTGGCTCCCGCATACCACGTGGTTCCTGATGGCGCTTGCTACCCGTTACGACGAAAAGCCGGAGTCGATTGAGCCGCCGGTAGCCATTCCGGGGAAGGTTATGGTGGCTTCGCGTGCTATGAATGTCCGTCTGCAGGGCCGTGTGCTAACGGTGAATGCCGCCGGAACGCGTGCCGCAAACGTGACGGTGCTCGGGCTTGACGGTCGCAGGGCTGCCGTGAGTGCGCTGAATGGTGGCCGTGCCGTGCTCGACCTGAATGGGCTTGAAAGCGGTATCTATCTCGTGAATATCGAGGGATTTGGCGCGAAGAAGGTGATTCTCCGCTAAAAACGGGGCTTTTCCGCTCGAAATAGGGCCTGCAAGGGCCCTATTACCATTTTTTACACGAAAAAAATGTTTTTCCTTGAGGATTTGGCCCGCCTAGAACATATATTTACTGAAGGTTGAGTATTGGGTATCGAATGAATTTTTTTAAGACCGTTTACTTCTTTGCACTTTCCGTCCTTCTGCTTGGCGGTAGTGCGTTTGCTGTTCCCGCTTACCCGGGAATCATTGAATCGAAACAGCCCGATGGCTCGGTGGTCCGCGTTCGCATGGTGGGTAACGAGCATTTCCATTACACCGTTTCGGAAGATAGTGAGCTTGTCGTGCGCGACTCTCTCGGGTACTGGAACTATGCCGATGAACAGGGCAAGCCTACGGGAATGCGGTTCCATCATCGCGACAAGCGTGGCGACAAGGAACGCAAGTTCAACGAGAAGCGCGATTCGAAAAAGATTCTTCAGGAATTTTTGAAGAAAGGGAAAATGCACCGCGGGCGTAATACCGTGCAGGGGGATTCGCTTTCTGCGACTTCGTTTCTAGCTGCGCCCCTCCGTGCCGCCCCTCTCCGTGCGGCGGTTGTGACCCCGGCTAATGACGTGCTGAACATGGCTGCACGTCCGAAGTTTACGCAGAGCTTGACCCAGGGGGAAATCCGCGGGCTAATCATTCTGGTGCAGTTTAGCGATGTGAAATTCAAGTCAAGTGACCCGCAGGCGGATTATGCACGCTACATGAACGAAGAAGGCTACCATGAAAATGGAATGAAGTGGAGCATTCGTGATTACTTTGTCGCAAATTCGATGGGTGCGTTTAGGCCTCATTTCGACGTGGCCGCCCCGGTGACGCTCTCGAATACACGAGGCTATTACGGTACGCTCCAGATTTCGTACGATGGTGGTAATAGCTACATGGATTATCCGGATTCCGCACTCGCGGAGGCACTGAAGATTATCAAGCAGCGCGGTGACATTGACTTTACCCTGTACGATAACGATGGCGACCGCTATGTGGATTTTGTGTACATGATTTATGCGGGTGTCGGCGAGGCTGATTCGGGTGTCGAAGAGTCCATTTGGCCGCAGGCGGGGGCCACTAACCCAGTGGGCGTTGCAGGAACGTGCAAGAACATGTGGGATAGGAACTGCTATTACGTTTCCAGGTTCGCATGCTCCAATGAGATAAGCGGTCCTGCTTACAGGAATAACCCGAATACTAAGATCCTTGCGGGGATGGGCACGTTTGTCCATGAATACAGCCATGTGCTCGGCTTGCCGGATTTATACAATACGACAAATATGGATGATGCGGCAACTCCGTCGATATGGTCGTTGATGGACATGGGTGAATACAATGTGTATCCCGAAAATACCGATCTGATGGGCGTTGCTCCTCCGAGGCTCACTGCTTTTGAACGCTATTCGCTTGGGTGGATGACCCCGCGTGTACTGGAAAAGGAAAATGGTGAGATTACTTTGTACGGTATTGACCAGAACGATGGTATTCTGATTCCTTCTTTGAACAAGAATGAATATTTCTTGCTTGATTACCGTGCGAAATACGATACCATCGCTCCGCTCCCGAGTAGCGGTCTGCTTGTCTGGAGCGTTGGCTACAATGCCGATGCTTGGGACAATAATCAGGTAAATGTGGATGGGGCGTACCGTATGAAACTCATTCGTGCCGACAAGAAGGCCGGCCAGGAAATTGTAACCTCCGGCTGGTATTCTTATTATGCTCCTATGTTTGAAGACGATAACTTGAAAGGAGACCCGTTCCCGGGCCGCAAGAAAGTTGTTGAATTTGACGAGTTCGTGACCTTTGCGGGCAAAAACCTAGGGCTTCGCATCTATGATATAACGGAAGGCGATTCTGCGGTCACGTTCAAGGTCAAGTGGGACGGCGTGGAAGGCTGGCCTTCGAGCTCCTCAGTGGCCGAAAGTTCCTCCAGCTCGTCGTTACCAGAAAGCTCCTCTAGCTCGGCGATTGCTTTGAACTCCAGCAGCGATGCTGTGGTGTCAAGCAGTTCTGCACTCCCGTTAGGCGTGAGCTCGTCCGAAGGTGTTACGGGCATCGTCGCGGACGCATTTGTCCCGCAGGTGCACATGACGCTGGAAGGCCGTACGCTCCACGTGGTTGCCGGTTTTGAAGGCGAAAAAGAAATCCGTGTGTTCGACATGCAGGGGCATCAGCTCTATGCGGGCCGCTTTGCGGGTAATTCCACTGTGCTGCAGCTGGGTGACTCTGCCCGCGGGGCGCATGTCGTGCGGCTGACTGCCGGGAACCGCGTTCTTGCGGTCAAGCGCCTGTAGCAGGCAATCAGTAATTTACCAGCACGCTACTGTAATTATCGGCTCGCTCGGCGAGCCATTTCTTTAGCGCCTGGATTTCGGTATCGTACCGGCGGATTGGCGGCCAGCGGGTAGCGTCGTTTTCGAGAGCGATTGCGGTCTGCGAAACGTAGGCGTCGAGCTTTGCGAAGGCATCTGCGAGGATTCCTGTTTTGTGCGATTCCCAGCGCGCCTTGTATGCGGCGAGGAACGTGCCGTTCGCGAACATGTTGGCGAAGAAACCCGGAACAGCCCTGCCGTCGTAACTGTTGAAGCGCATGTTTGCGCCGTTACACATTCCCCAGTCGTTCTTGCTTTCTGCAGTGCAGTTGTAGGGGCTTTTCGAGGGGTTGCCTGTCCCGAGAATCCAGCTCTGGCTTGTGAAGTACTCCTTGGTATCCTCGTCCCAGCCGTAGCCGAAACCTCCGTCAAAATCCCAGACGGGCCCCATGTGGTATTTGCCGGGGCCGTCCCTGTAGAGGTATATGCTTCTCGGGGCCTCCAGTTCTACGTTGCGCGTGATTTCCTGTAGCAGGATGAAGTCGATGAAGCTTTCCATGTCCATCAGTTTCTGCACGTTGTCATAATCGGCGTTTACGATTGCCTGTTCCAGGGTGGCGAAGTCGGCAGCGATGGTTTCGAGCCGCTCTGCGGAAATGTTTTTCGGGTATTTTACGGCGACGGGCATCCCGTATACCTTGCTGTAGAAGTTGTTGCCTGCGTCGGGGGAAAGTTCCGGACCGTCGTCCATGTCGAGGCTGAGTAGTACACCGCTTGTATCAATGTCTACGCGACTTGTGGCCCTCTCGATCTGTTCGGTCAACTGGTACATGCCCATGTAATCCCCGTTGATTTCGACCTCTACGAAACGGTTTGCGTTCACGAACGGGAAACTGCCCATATAGCGCGCCATGTCGAATGCGATGGCGTTCATGAACTTGCTCTGGTCGCGGTAGTTGGCGAGCAGCACCCAGTCCTTGTTGGCGGGGAGCCCGAGAATACTTGTCTTGTTGTCTAGCTTGATGCGGTACGGTTTCTTGTCGTACCAGAGCCTTGTGGAGTTGCCACGCTGGCGAATCCTTGCGCTTGCCGGTGCGATGCTCTCGTATTGACCGTTACCTGCAATCTCGACGGTGCAGGTGACGTACTCTGTGTCGATACTGTCGGTGGCGATGATTCGCACGTAGGGAATGCCGTTGTTCGGCAGGGGGATGTTTTTGACGGAAGAAGACGACGTCTGCGGATCCCATACAGAAGATGAAGTCTGCTGCACTTGAGGTGAAGAATAGCCGTGCTGAGCCTGAGGTGATGAGGAACTTTCCTGCAGCCAAAAAGAAGATGAACTGTTAGAAAATGAGCTGCTCGGAAAAACGACAGGCGTTATGCTTGTGGTACCTTCGGGGGTTGCGGCCTCGATGTCGGTTGGCGCCTCGGAAACGGAATCTCCGCAGGCGCATATTGATAGAAAAACCAGAAAAAGCAGGCCTTTCGCCAGTCTACAAACATGTCCCATTTTTACACCTCGCAGGGGAATATAGCCGGTTTTCCCGCGAAAAAGAAGGTTTTTAGGGTGGCGCAGTTGAGTTTCCGTGTAAAAGCCGTGTAATGGCTCGCGTAGTCTACGGACAACGGGAAAGAGGGTGCCCTGGTAAAGAGCGTAGGTGCCATGGGCATCAAGACCAACAACGGCTGGGGCGAGGTGATTGCGGGGAAGGCCGCCGCTTCGACAGGCAAATCCCTTACAGGGTGATGTTCTAGACTCTATTTGGTATAGATCTTGTGCTCGGCCATATAGATGGCTAGGTAGTCTATGACGCCGGATTCTGCACCCTTTACGGGAATGTACCGCAGGTTGTTTTGCGCGTCTGCAATGACGGCTAGCCCTGCGATGTAGTTGATCCAGTGGTAATCCTCGTGATACTTGAGGGCGACTTTTTTCTGCGAGCCGAAAACGGCAAGCGGCATTACGAAGATATCGTGCGATACCATGATGGTCACGCGTTTCCACTTGGGCAAGTTCTTCAGGATGACCGTCTGCATGAATTCCTGCGCGCGGGGCTCCAGTTCGTAGAATGCCTCGGGGTACCCGCCTTCATATGCCCAGTGCGCCATAAGTTCAATGGAACTGCCTTTCAGGCCGAGTGCCGTTGCGTGCTTGGCAAGCGAGTCGGCTGAAATTTTCAGGAACCAGTTACCGGTGATGTCGTAGTTGGTTATGAGCTTCGGGAGAGTCGCCTCACCGCGCCCTTTCGAGATGTGGTTCGCCGTCTCGTTCGTGCGTACAAAACCCGAAGTGACGTACGTGAATTCCTCGTCGCTCCTGAGGGTTGCCCCCAGGTCTTGCGCCATCTGGATTCCGTTCGCGGTGAGTTCCGTTTCTAGAGCCACGTCGTCTTCCCGTTCGGAATGGCGTATGATGAATACTGCCTTCTCGTCGGGCGCGAGGCTCCTGTAGACATCGGCGACAGTTGCAAAACCGTCCTTATCTAGAACAATTTCCGGAGAGGCCTCGACAATCGTGGATGAAGAGGCCGGCTCTGCCGAAGAAGATGCTGCCTCGCTTGAAGAAGAAACCGGAACGGCCTCCGATGACAATGTCGCCGAAGACCATTCCGGTGAATCCTGCCCTGATGACCCCCCAAACATATCCCAGGAGTCGGGAGATTTTAGATCAGAAGAGCAGGATTCGATAATCACATATTCCATTTGCGAGGAAGAGGCTGATTCCGCATCTGCTTCGGACTCTGCGGAACTTGTCGGCTGTGGACCAGAAGAAACCGAATCGTCGCATGCGACTAACGCAGTGAAGATCGCGATACATACAACCACAGTAAAGGTAGTGTGTGGAAACTGTGCGTGCATCACGATCCCCACTGGTAGTCACCCGCCTCGTAGACGGGATTTTCGCCATTAAAACCGCGGGGTCGCTTGATGTTGTCGTCAAAAACGGTCTTGTTGAATATGCGGAAATCGCCTCGTTCGTAACTTTGGAATGAAATGTGGCAGAAAATAGGCCCTGCGGGCATGTACTCGCTGTAACTCATGGTGCGTTCGCCCGCGGTATAGAGGTAGTTGTAGTACTTGTCGTTCAATACGATGTGCAGTCCGATGTTGCCGACGGTGAACCAGCGCCCTTTTGCGAGGATGTTCTCGTGGTGCGTGTCGTCGTAATCCATCACCACGAATTCGGCATCGCCGCTCTTGTCCAGGTGGAAACGGTACTTGTGGTTGCCGCCACAGCAGCGCCCGTCAAAGAACCAGGTGTATCCGCTTGCGGCGGCGATACGCGGGTCGCGCACGCTTGTGTCGGGGTGGGCGAGTTGCTCGTCGGTTACGAGGCGCTCGGGTTCCACCGCGGCAATCAACTGTTCCAATGTTTTCGGACTGTTTACCGTCGGGAGGGTTACCTTGCTTTTTGCCTCGCTCATGGCTCTTTTGTATAGGCGGTAGGGAATGCCGTCGTCGCTAATCATGGTGAGTTCGTCTTCGCTAAAGACGTAATATGCGTAAGTTTTGGTGCCGCTCTTGGTGACTACATTGAAACTGCGGTTATTGAGCGTGTACCACTGTCCCGAAACGTTCGGGAAACCCGAAAGGGCGGCGACCCCATCCCCACTAATGACTACGGTGTAGTCATCACTAATCCATGCTTCGTCTGCAGCGGTAATCAGGTGACAGTCGCGATACTTGTCGCCATCGCATACGGCTGCAGAGGGGTTCGCCGCCTCGCAGGGGCCAACCATCCCCGGCGGAAGTTCTGTAGACATCCCGATTCTAAATCCCATATCGGCAGCGCCGTCGCGGCTACGGATGGCGCGGCGGCTTACCCGAGCGAATTCGGCGGGCTCGCCGTAACTGCCGCCACGACGCGTCTTGTTGCCCGAACCCGTGAGTTGCACCGGATCAACCTTGTCGCCTGTGGTATAGCCTACGAGCCAGTCATACACCCATTCCCAGGAATTGCCACTCATGTCATAGAGCCCGAGTTTGTTGGGCTTCTTGGTCGCGACATCGTGCGCCTTGCCTCCGCTATTTTCGGAATACCACGCGACATCGTCGACATTGTTGCTTCCGGAAAACTTGAAGTTGTCAGCAATGCCGTCCTTTCCACCGCGTGCCGCGAATTCCCATTCGGCATCGGTCAGCAGGCGGTACTGATGCCCGGTAAGTTGCCCGAGCTTGCACGCGAAACTGTTCGCGTCAAACCAGCTCACGCCTATTTTGGGTGCCTTGTCCGATTCCCAGGCGCTCTTTTTGCCGCCCATTACGGCGTTCCACTGCGCGATAGTCACCTCGGTGGTTGCTGCGTAGTAATTGCTGACGCTTACCTTGTGTGAAGGAGTCTCGTAAATCTTGTCCTGCTCGGCACAGTTGTCGCACCCGCGTGTGTACGAACCTCCCGCAACATATACCATGTTAAATGCGGTGCCATTTACTGTATCCGAGAAATTTGCGGGCGCTACGTAAACGAATTCTACGGCGCTGGAAGATGATGCAGGTGATGTTGCGGAAAGCCCCGTCGAGGGCTCCTGCGAAGACGATAAAATGCCGGGAATTCCACTCGATGAACTGGTGCCAGAAATTTCGCTTGAAGATTCTACGCCGGCAATGCCAGCGGAAGATGCCTGTGACCAACCAACCCCTTGGCCAGAATCAGAACCAGGCAACTCCGTGGCAACCGCTGCGTGTGAATCGCCATCCGCGGGGGAAACCCCAGTTTCGGACGATTCCGAGCAGGCGCCAAACAGCCCAGCGGTAAAAAACGTTACCGCTAAAACACCCGAGGAATGCTTATACATAGGCACCTCCATCGAGTAACCAACCATAACCATTCCTAATATACCTTTGTGCGCGTTGTCGTTGCCCGTATAAAATTTTTTACTGTGGACAACTATGTCAACACGTAATGTCTGCGTGCATCAAAAAGAGGCACCCCATTCAGGGCGCCTCATTGTTTGGTTTAGGAATTTCTGCGATTTTACTTTACTTGTACGGTGCTTGTCAGAGAGGCATTCCTGCTCCGGATGATGGCGATGTATTGGCCTGCCGGGAGGTTTTCGAATAGTGCGCGCCCATAATTCTGTGGAAGGTTCTTCCTCGATACAAACTGCCCCGTCGTGGATACAATGCTCACGGATGCCGCGTCCAGGAAATTCCCTTCGATAATGATATTCTTGCCTTGTGTGTAAATCCGGGGCGCGATAAACTTGCTAGCCATCTTGAATGCCGTGGTGGTATCGGGCTTGTTCGTGGCGGTATCGCCTTTTGCGGTGTCCACTATGTCGTATAGCGGGGAAAGCGCTTCTGCCCAAAGGTGGTGCATTGCCTGGCCGCCCTTCGTATCGGAATTCGGGTGGACGCCGTCGCTTGCGAGCAGTTCGGGGTGTTCCTTGAAATATCCGTAAAAGTCCGGGCCTGCGGGTAGGTTATTGTCTGCGGTGAGCTTGTCTACGGCTTCCAGGAAGGCGGGGTTGACCTGCCAGCCGGCTTTCGATGAATCGGTCGCGATAATGCGCGCAATTATGGGCGTGATACCGTGTGCCTTTGCGGAATCGATAATCGTCTGCATGTTGCTCACGTAGGTATTCAGGTTCCAGTCGCCGCCGCCCCAGGCATCGTTCGTGCCCATCTCGATGGCCCAGAACTTCACGTTGCCCGCGTATTCCAGGTATTCGCTCAGGTGTTCCACAACCTCGGTGCTGTTGATGCAGCCGATTCCACCGCGCAACATCGCTGGGGTAAAATGAGGATGTCTAGCGCGTATCAGTTGCGCGGTGGTAGAATCGGTGTCCTGCTGCTTGATGCCCATCTGGCTGATGCTCGTGCCCATGAAGAACCACGTGTCGGTGCCGCCGTTGCTCATGTCAAAGGCTTCGATTTCGAGAATCTGGCCCACGTCGCCTTCGCTTGCGAACTTGAACCAGGACTTGCCCGCAAATTCGATTTCCACGCCGCGTGCCATCACGGGATTGTTCTCGATGGTGGCAGCCACTTCCCAGTCGCCGTCGTTGCCGTCGGTGGAATTTGCCGATGTCAGAATCTTGAAGTTCGAAAGGGCGACTCCGCTATGCCCGCATCCGCTCGTAAAGTTGGTCGCCCAGGCGCAATCGCCGTAGGATTCCCAGTTGATGAGCAGTTTGCTCGGGCCTTCGCCCACGTTTATCGCAATTTCCTTGGCGTTGCTGCTCTTCCAGTTGGTGAGGTAGCCGTCGGTCAGGTAATCTGTGGTCGTTGTGCCCGTATGGGCGGGGAGTCCGCCGGAGACAAGCGTGTTCGGGGTAATGCCATACGCAATGCCCCAGGTCGAAATTGCCACGATTGAGGCAAATGCGATTTTATAGAAGGTCCTGTTTTCCATACACAAATCCAATAACCGCCCTAAAGATATATTTTACGGCCCGATTTTTATCAAAAATCAATCGGGCCCAGAATAAAACGTTGAAAAGTGCTCATCAAGCTATTTCTTGATGTACAGGGAACTTTCGGTGCGGCCCTGGACCCGCTGGCGCACGATGTAGCGGCCTTGCGGGAGGCTGCTCAGGCTCTTGCCCACGTAGTGGCCGTTCATGTCGAAGATGCCGACGGTCGTGGCCGTGCCGTAGAACTGCGGGGCCTTTACGAGGCGTGTCGTGCCGGGGTCTTCGGCGGAACTGGAACTAGGCGTGTACTTGTCCCAGCCGGGCATGTCCTCAAGCGTAATCACGCGTTCGTCGGCCATGTTGCTCTTCCACACGGATTCGCTCGTTTCGCTGGGCCAGACCCCGCTCCAGGTGCCGTACCAGGGCATCCACCAGCTCCATACGGCTTCGTCGGTGTGTATGTTGTTCACGTCGGGGATGGGGCCGTTCTCGGTGAGCGCGACAATCTTTGTCGAACCGGTGGCGTTCTTGTACTTTTCGAATGCGCTCGCGTTGCTGGAATGGTCGTTCGCGCTGTTGTAGATGTCAATCGAGATGATGTCGTAGTAGTCCTTGCCGGGTTCCCAGTCCGTTACGGCTTTCGGTTCGGGGTTGTATACCCAGATCATGTTGCGTACGCCCTTCACCTTGACCATGCGGTCATAGACAAGGCGGTAGAGGGCCGCGAACTGCTCGCCGGAATTGATGCTCCACCAGAACCACAGTCCGCCCGCTTCGTGCAGGGGGCGGAAGATGCCCGCGACGCCTGCGTCCTGGAGTTCTAGGAAGTAGTCGGCGATGTGGTCGATGTCGTCAATGATTCCCTTGTAGGCGGTACTTTCGGTATTCCATTCGGTGGTGCCGCTCTTGAATGCCGTCGCGAAGTCAAAGTCCGTGTACTCGTTGGAACCGGCCGCGCTCTGGATATAGAAGGCGTCCTTCTGGTCGAGCGGGTCCTTCCAGTGCCAGGTAAATGCGGGGATTCCTCCCTGTTTCCAGAGGTCCTTGGTGAGCGATATTCCCTTTTCGGTGTACTCCATGTACCAGGATTCGCTGGCCTTCGGGCCGGAGGCAAACAGGAAGTCCATGCCGACGAGTGCCGGGTACTTTCCGCTCTTGTTGTAGATAATCTGCACGTCCTCGTGCGTCTTGGCGTCTGCGCCGATGCTGTAGCTGCTCATGTCGCCCGTCATGATGCCGCTGATCGTCTTCTTGCCGAAGTTTTCCTTGAGGAAACTGTAGAGTTTTACCGCTTCGGCTGTGGCGTTCGGCGTGACGGGCTTGTCGCTGAGCTTGAATGCCACGGATTCGTAGGCGGAAACGTCGATGTAGTCCACGTCGATCCAGCCCCAGTATTTTTCGATGGAGATGGTGTTTGTGCCCGCCTTGAGCGTGACGGCTGTCGCGAGGTCTGTCCACCCGGTCGTTGCCTCGAAGTCGATTGTGCCTGCGGTCGAGCCGTTCACCTTGAGGTAGTTTGCCTTGAAGTCGCCCGCCTTGTAGCGGATGGTGAGCGTGTACTTGCCTGCCGTTTCGGCGGTGACGCCCGTGAAGGTGATTGAACCTTCCTGCATGCTTACATACCCAGTGCCCGAGACTCCACTGGCGTGGACAATTTTTGCCTCGGAGGATACTGTTGCCGATTCGGCCTCGTACTGGGTGGCGAAGGCTGCAGTTGCGAGGGTTGCCGCGAGGATTGCGGCTGATTTTCTTATAAACATTGAAACTCCTTGATACACCATTGTGCCCTAAATTTATGTTCCTGGTGGAGTTTTTGGGCGTAATTTTTCGGCCATGTGTGGACAAAAATGTCAACATGTCTGTAAAAAATCAGCAAAAAGAGACAGTAAAAATTGATTATTTTGATATGAGAGACTATATTATAGGGGTTGGTAAACCATGTTCGCAAGAAACAAGATCAACATATACGACTACACCGACTACCGCAAGTTTTTGCAGGACTTCTACGAGCTCGAGAAGTCGCTTGACGCGACTTTCAGTTACCGTGTCTTTGCGACGGCGGTCAGTATCGATGCAAGCCTCCTGGTGAAAATCTTGCAGGGAAAGCGTCACGTGTCATCGAAAGGCATTGAGCCGTTTGTTGAATTTTTCCGTTTCAAGGAGGCGAAGGCGGAATATTTCCGCGAGATGGTCGCTTACGGCAAGGCCAAGACCGATGAGGATGTGCGCAAGCATTTCGAGACGCTCCAGAAAATGCGCCCTGCCAGCTGCCGCGAACTTGACGAGGCTCGCTACCGTTACTTCCAGCAGTGGTACTACCCGATGATTCGCTCGGCACTAGATGTGTTCGATTATCGCAGCCCGCAAGATGCCGCCGCGCTCGGCGAAACCTGCATCCCGAAACTTTCCGCTTCCCAGGTCGAGAAGGCGGTCGAAGCATTGTTGCAGTTGGGACTTGCCCGCCGCCGCAGGGATGGCCGCGTGGAACCCACCGAGGCTCACCTCCGCACGCAGGAACACTGGCTGAGCGCCACCATCAGTGACTACCAGGGACGTATCGCCGAACTGGCCCGCGATTCGATTGCAGATACCCCGAAGGAAAAGCGCGATATCAGCACGCTCACCATGGCGCTCGACTCGAGCCAGATCCAGAAAATCCGCGATATCCTTGCCGAAACGCGAAAAGCCATCGTAAACGTGGTCAATGCGATGCCCGCACAGATATGCGATAGCGTTTATCAATTAAATTTTCAGTTGTTCCCGATGATGAAAAAGGAAGAACGATGAGATTATCCCAGGAGTTTAGGAACAGGACACTTTTTTGCATCGCGTTCGGCCTTGCGCTGGTTGCGTTCTCGGGCTGTTCCGACAGCGGGTCCGAGACTGCGGGCGCCACGAGCGAGACGACAAACGGGATTGCCGTCGCGGTGTATGATGTGAATCGCAATCCGATTCCCCAGGCTCGCGTTACTTTGTATTCGAAGGCTGATTTTGCTGTCGTCGAGAGTGCCGTCGCCAACGATTCGGGTACGGCCCGCTTTGATTCGCTTGCTGACGAATGTTCCGGCGGGAACTGTTTTGTCGAGGGTATCGCCGGGGTTGATTCTGCGCTCATGACCTGGGGTAAATTTGAACCCACGGATTCTGCGTCTGATTTCGCGATGGAAATTGAACTTGCCCCGTCGGCATCGATCACGCTTCGCACGGGAGCGGCGACAGACGAGGAAGTCTTTGAGTCCTTGCGCCTGGAATCCACTCCCTATATGGCCATGCGCTCGGGTAGCGATTACGTGTTCGCCCATGTGCCCGCGGGATTGTTCACCGTAGTCGCCGGGGATACCGCGGTCGCTACGTTCTCGCTTGATGCGGGAACCGAAGCCGATACGCTAGTGACCGTTCCCGGAAAGACGCGCGAATACGTATTCGAGGATTTCAACGATGGCGACAACCTGAACAACATGACGAAGGACTACCCGAATTACGGCTGGTACTACATGCCGCACAAGGGCGCTTCCTTTGAAAGCCCCGACAGCGCAGGCGGCTTTGCGAGTGCGCTGGTCGATGACGGTACTCGCGGAAAGTATCTCTCGATGAAGTTCACTATCGCCGATTCGGGCTACGTCATGCTCGGGACGCATCTCGGGCTTGATACTGGCTACTACGACCTGAGCGCGCTCTCCGCTGTCCGTATGAAAATCCGCGGGGACTGCATGTTCGCCGTTGCGCTTGAGCATTACCGCGAAATTGCAAACAACAACTACAATAAGTCGCTGTGGTTTGCGAAGGCTAGCGATGAATGGACTGAACTGGTCTTGCGCCCCGGAAAGGAAGTGCTGGATGCAAAGAATTACCAGGTTGCGTGGGATGAAATCTCTAACGAGATCGGCATATTCAGCATCTTCATATACAACGGCTCCCGCCTAGAGATAGACGAGATCGTGTTTGAGGGAATCGATACGGTTGGAGCGCCTGCTCCCTAGCCTTTGCCGCCGACAGGGAACAGCGCGAACTGCAGCTGGAAAACCTTGTCGCTCGAATCGTCCTCTTCGGCGATGAGCGCAATCTCCTTGCGGAATGCATTGATGCGTTCCACGATGCGCTCGTAGCCTTCTTGGCTTATGCCGAGCGTGAGTCCCGAGATATGGCGCGTGCCCGGAGGGTCGCGGTCGATGGAATCGGCGGCGAGTTTTAGGCATTGCTGGTGGTATCCGCGGAGTGCGAGTCTCGACGTGCGGTCGCCGGTAGTGATGGCACTTTCGGTAAGCGTGTAGTTGCCGCTCTTGTCTTTCTTTATTAGTTGGCAATCCTCGAGTAGCTTTACCGACTTCTTCGCCTCTTCGGCGGTGATGCGCGGGTGCACCCTCTTTGCGAGCGCCTCGTAGTCGCCGTCGAAACCGAACATGCCGATGAGGCTGCGGATAGTGAGGTGCCTCCAGTCCGAATACACCATGTACTGCGCGTGCCCGAGCAGGTGCTGCTTTTCGGCGAATCGCACGACCTTGAGTACGGCCTGCATTTCGCTGAATGCGTCGTTCCTATCCTCGGTAGTTTCGGCCTGGTTGAACTTGACGAGCGCTACGAAGAATTCCGTCTCGTGCTTGCCGAGCCTGAGCCCGCTAGCAACCTTGGGAATGCTCTGACTCGAAAGGTTCTTGTCGCCGTTCATGACACGGCTGATGAAGTCCTTCGCCTTGAAACCGATCTTGTCCGAGAACACGCGGAGCGAGAAGGCCGGGTTGGCCTCCTTCTTTGCGTTGTAGTAATCCTTCAGAAATTCCCGGTAGTCCAGGTATTCGAAGATTTTCTTTGTCGGTTTCGTGACTCCCATGCCATAAATGTAAGAAAAAAGCCTGTTTGCGGGGCCGGGCGATATATAATAGCGTTGTCCAGGAACAACGGTAAATTGGGGTCGGCTGAAAAATATGTGGCAAAAACACCCGTTTTGGGGTAGATTTTGTGTAGTCCCGGAGAAAATGGCGCAAATGGGTGCGTTGTCTGGGAAAGGGTGTATTATGATAAAGAGAGTGTTTGGTGCCGTGGCGAGTGCAGTGTGGATTGCTGCCGCGGCGATAAGCCCCTCCGAGGTGGTGTCGCTTCCGGGCGACGCCGCCTACGGTGGTGGTGACAAGGTGGGGTCGCAGCTGGTTGCGGCGACCTATAATGCGGGCGAGGGTCCGGGAATCTGGATTGTGGCCGATGGCGGCTACAGGCTTTACCATAACGGGGCCCTGCTTGCCGAGGACAACCAGGCGGGCCGCGTGCGCTTTGTGCCGATGACGTTCTTGCCGGGCGAAAACGCCATTTCGGTGGTGGGCGTGAATGGCGAAGGTGCCCCCGGCGTGATGGTGCAGATTGACGACTTGGACAAGTCTTACTATTCCGGCGGCGATTGGAAATCGAAACCCCAGGTGGGGAATGCATCCTGGAAGAACAAGGGGCGTGACCTCTCGCAGTGGGGTGGCGCGGCCACGCTCAGTTATGCGAATACCAAGATGCCGAGTGGCGGTGCCTTGAATGGTTTTGCCGCGAATACGCAGGCCAAGTGGATCTGGACAAGTGCGGAGACTGATCCGACGGCGGTTCTGCTCTTTACGTTTTACGTGAAGGCGGAAGGTTTCGGCGCGAATACGACCGGCGGCGACGCGGGTCAGATTGTTTTTGCGAGCGATTCGGCGAGCATCCGCAAGTACCTGCAGAGTAACGATGCGGTGACAATCCTTGTGCCCGAGGGAACGTACGATTTTAGGCAGTTCCGCGATGCGGCGACCGAAGCGGCCTCTGCGAACCGTACCTGGTGTGCCCGCCAGTGCAGTGCGAACGATAAGAACTCAAAGAACATGTTTTACCGAATTGCCTTCGAGGCAAATAGTTGCCAGTCTCTGAACGATGGCGATGTGTATATCGTCAAGTCGGGCGTTATCAAGAAGTGGGACCACTGGATCACTATCAGGGGCAACAAGAGCCTTATCGGTATGGGTCGTGGCGCAAACTTGCGCGGGGCTTCCCTCAACAATCGCAAGAATGAAAATGCGGGCAACAACATTTTCCGAAACCTCGGCATATATGATGTGAACCCGCATCTGATCGAAGCGGGTGATGGCCTGGAAGTGAGCGGAAACAAGGGCAACGAGGTGGAGAATATCTGGTTCGACCATATCAGCTACAAGTGGATTAGCGATGGTATGGACCTGGAACATGTGAAGGGTCTTACGGTTTCGTATGTAGATTACGATGGTGCAAATGACCAGAACTGCTACTATTACGATCCCTATATGCATCTGGTCGAAAACGCCCAGGCGAGTCTCCATCACATGTACTGGCACAATTCTTTCGGGCGAGTTCCCAAGGTGTATAGCGTTGATGGTGGCAAGGTCGCTCCGACGGTGCATGTGTACAACTCCTATGTAGAATACAACTATTGGCACGTCATCGATGTTACTGGAACGGCAAGTGTGCCGGCACAGCTCCTTTACGAGAACAACTACATCGGCGAGGCGAACATCCAGGTGGCTGGCAAGAATGCGTACGGCAAGATTAATATGAAGAACAATACCGTGAAGACGATGAAGAGCCCCTCGAATGCCTATGACAACAATGGCAGCAAAGGTTCTACTCCGTTTAGCGACAACGTCTTTACGCCGAGTTACAAGTATGATCTCATGAATGTCGCGAGCATTCCGACTGAACTCCCGAAAATTGTGGGTGTGGGTGGCCGTTACGGCAAGATGCCCGAATACAACCAGGCATTTGGCCAGAGCAACAAGGCGGCGAGCGTGGCAATGACGGCCCCTGCTACGGGTACGAAGTTCAATGCGGGCGATGCAGTTACATTGAAGGCTGACGCGAAGGATAACGACGGTTCCGTGAAGAGCGTGGCGTTCTACGTGGGCAATACGCTGGTGGGTACGGCGAGTTCCGCTCCCTACCAGGTGAGTGCCGAGGGCGTGGCTCCGGGAACGTATTCTGCGGTTGCCGTCGTGACGGACAATTCCGGGCTCACGTGGATGAGCGAATTCGTGACGTTCACGGTCGAGGGCGCGATAGAATCTTCTTCGAGTGAGACGGTATCCTCCTCGAGCGAAGTCGAAGGATCTAGTAGTTCAACAACTGTAGAATCCAGTAGCGCGGTAACGCGCATTGCTTCTCCGGTACAGCATGCGACTGAGGCGGAATCGGGCTACTATCGCATATTCGACATGCAGGGTAGGCCGCTCTATTCCGGCGACAGGATGCCGGCGCACATGCCTGCCACCCGCGTCATCGTCGTGGAGTTCGGCAAATCGGGCAACTTGCTTCGTCGCTATATAAGATAAGTTTCAAAAAAACTTCTCCTCCTAACACCAGGAACCGTCCCTTGGGACGGTTCTTTTGTTTGTATTTTTTGCAAAATTGCCTTTTTTATGCGTTTTTCGCCGATGTGTAAACATTTGGTTGTGGACGTATTATCCATACAACATGCATCCTTCTGTGAGCGATATCACCTTTTTGAAGGTACTTTTCTTAATGGTGTAACACAAAAGGAGTGTTTGGTATGAAACAATCTCTTTGGACCGGTGTGTCCTTTGGTGTCGCTATGGCCCTCTCGGCTGTTGCGGCGAATGCATTTACCCTTACAGGCAAGGTGAGCGACGAAAGCGGGAAGGCTGTCCAGAACGCTTCTGTTTCGCTTTTGGGCAAGGCTCTTGATACAAAGACCGATGCCACCGGCGCCTTTACAATCCATCAGGATGACCCCGTTACTTCGGGCGATTCTCTTGGCCAGGGCGAACCGTGCGTTGTTGGCACTCCGGGTTGCGAAGGTGGCTCTGACGCCATTGCACAGCAGCGTATTTCGTTGGGTTACCTCTCCGTGAATGGCGGGGTGCTCTCGTTCTCGCAGGGCTCGGGCTCTCCGGTGCATGTGCAGATTTTCGACATGGTCGGTAACCGCCTGCTTAACGAAACTCTCTATGGTTCCGGCACGGTCGACATGAAGGCCTCCGTGAAGGCGAAGGGCGTGTATTTCGCCCGCGTCCGTGTGGGCAATGCCATGCAGAACTTCCGCTTTACGGCTGACGGCAGCTTCAATGCGGCTTTTGGCACGAAGACTACGGCGAAGGCTCTCCTCAAGGTGGGCGATAACGATGACCTGCGCGTAGTTGCCGACGGTTTCGACACGCTCAACGTGAAACTCACGAATCTCGATACAAACCTCACGCTCACGCTCAAGAAGACCGCTCCTCCGGAGCCGCAGTACGCCTACGGTTGGGGCCTCAAGAACGATCCTGTGCCCACACGTGGTTGCGGTAAGACTTGGAACCGCGTAAAGTCCGGTAGTTATGATTTCCAGTGGAGCAAGGGCAAACGCACCATCCGTATCGATATTCCTGATAACTACGACAACAACAAGCCGTACAAGCTTATCTTCGGCATGCACTGCATGGGCGGTTGGGCCGGCGGTGTGCAGCAGGAAGGCTACTATGGCCTGAAGCCGCTCGATACTCAGAAGACTGCCATCTTTGTCGCTCCCGAAGGCAACGGAAACCAGGCCCCGTGGGGTCAGGATGACTACCTGCTGTTCGATGAACTCCTGGCCGACTTGCAGAGCAACCTCTGCATTGACTCTAGCCGCGTGTTCTCTACGGGCTTTAGTTACGGCTCCATGTTCAGCAATGGCCTCTCCTGGAACCACCAGGATGTTCTCCGCGCGGTCGCCGTCTACGAGACTGCCGAACGCAACATTTGGCTCCCGCAGCGTCAGAACAAGGGCATTGGCTGGATGGGCGTGCTTGGCCTGGATGACAACCTCTGCACTCCCGAAATGGGACGTGCCGCCCGCGATATCATCTTGACGCTCAATTCCGAGAATGGCAAGGCGAAGAACGAGCAGGCCCAGGAGGCCCAGCGCAATGCGGCCCACAAGTGCTACGATTACACGACTGTTGAAGAACGCTTCCCGGTCCGCTGGTGCACGCAGAGTGGCGGACACATCTGGGACCACAAGGATCCGGGCCAGAACAAGTCCTGGGTTCCGCAGACCACATGGGATTTCTTCAGCAAGTTCTAGAAAGTTCACACATCCACACTCCAATAACCTCTCTGGCCTCACGGCCGGGGAGGTTTTTTGTGCATTCTCCATTGTCTCATTTTCTATCTTTATATATATGGAATTCAAGCGCTTTGAAGCTTTGATTGAGATGTATCCGCAGGTGCAGATTTTCAGCACCGAGGGGGAGGACCTTGACCGGGTCATTACTCACTTTTTGAACCAGCGGAAGAATGTCTCCACGATGTCGGAGGCGATGCAGCGGAAAATCCAGCATGCGCTCGCTCCGTTCTTTCAGCAGCGGTTTATCAGCTTGCACGACGAGGAAGCCCCGCTGGTGCGTCACCTGCTGTTGAAGAAAAAGTTCTTCTTGCAGACGGACCGCTATATCGATGACATGGCATGGCCGGAGACGGATCCAAGCAAGTTGGAAGATGCCTTGAAGATTGCGGAACTTTCCGAAGAGATTCTGGACCGCAAGTTGCTGAGCCTTTCGAACGGGGAATTGCGCCGCGTGCTGCTTGCTCGCATGTGGATGGAAAGCCCCGAGTGGGTGTATTTCAACGACCTGTTCGGAGGGCTCGACCCGGAATACCGCAGGCACCTGGCCGCAAGCGTAGTGGAACTCTGCAAGCGCCCGGGCTTGAACGTTGCGGTGCGCCTTGCCCGCGAAGACGAACTGCTGCCGGAAATTCCTGCGTTCGTGTATGCAAACAAGACCTTCACGCAGTATGCGGGCGAGTTGCCTGCCGAAGTCGCGAAGCCGAAGTTCTCGAAGGCCGAGTTGAAGGACTACGAGATTGTTGAGCTGACACGAAAGTGTCATCCTGAGCAAACGAAGTGCGTCGAAGGATCTCAAGGCTCGTTAGATTCTTCGACTTCGCCTAACGGCGGAGTTTACCCTGAGCCTGTCGAACGGGCTCAGAATGACACAACGGGAAAAATCCTCTTCGACCTGAAAAACGTGAACGTGCAGTTCGGTGACACGACTGTGCTCAAGAACCTGAACTGGACGGTGCGCAAGGGCGAACACTGGGCGGTGATGGGCGAGAACGGTGCCGGCAAGAGCACTCTCCTCGGGATGCTTACCGCGGACCACCCGCAAATCTACAAGAACGATATTACTTTGTTAGGGGAACGCCCGGGTCATGGCCTCAACATCTGGGACCACAAGGCGAAACTCGGGTTCTTCTCCCCGGAACTTGCCCTCCAGTACCGCGAGGATCTTAGTTTGTCTGAAGTCCTGTGCACGGGATTTACGGCGAACCTCTGCAAGGCGGAGAATACCACCTGGGAAGAACGCGCGAAGGCGAAGGAATGGCTCAACTACCTGGGCTTTGACGATGTGGAGGCGCGCTACCGCAATCTCTCTCCCATCGACAAGCGCGTAATCCTCATGGCGCGTGCCGCAATCCGCCCGCCCGAGGTATTGCTGCTCGACGAACCCACGCAGGGCCTCAAGGGCGAGTACCGCGAAAAGATTTTTAACTTGTTGCAACTGCTTTCGAAGGAGACGACCATCATCCTGGTGAGCCACTACGAAGAGGAATGGCCCCCCTGCATGACGCATCTCCTCCGCATGCCCAAATTCTCGGGGTGACTATGCAATTGAACGAACAGACTATCTTGAAGGCCTTGCAGGCCGTGCAGGACCCTGACCTGCACAAGAACATCGTGGAACTGAACTTTGTCCAGAACCTGAAGATTGATGGCGACAAGGTGAGTTTCGACCTGCGGCTCACGACGCCCGCATGCCCCATCCGCGACAAGTTCAAGGACCAGTGCATCACCATCGTGAAAAGCCTTGGCGCAAGCGAGGTGAACGTGACGTTTACGGCGCAGGGCCGCGTGGGCGATGGCAATACCGCAGCGCAGGCACCGAAGGTGTCCTACATCAACGAAGTCGCACACGTGGTCGCGGTAGCGAGCGGAAAGGGCGGCGTCGGTAAGTCTACCGTGACGGCGAACCTCGCCATGGCGCTCAGCCTCTCGGGTGCCCGCGTGGGTATCCTCGACGCCGACATTTACGGCCCGAGCATGGGCCTGATGTTCGGCATCGACAAGGCTCCCGAGGTCTTTGACGACAATACGATT
>JAGAAW010000038.1 GCA_017615055.1 Fibrobacter sp. | reverse complement strand
GAAGCGAGCATGTCGCGCACGAGCGTAGCGACTTCCTTGGAGCCTTCGCCAAAGTGCTTCTTGGCACCCTTCTCGTCGTAGGTGGTCGGGGCGACAAAGAAGTACACAGCCATTTCGGCCAAGTCCTGCACAAAGTGGGCACGCGGCTTGAGCTGCTTCACGATTTCGTCGAGGCGAGCTTCCGGCTCGTTGGAAAGGTCGATGCCCTTCGCAGCAAGGCCTGCCTTCATGAGTCCCTTGAGGAACGCGTCGTCGCACATGTGGATGTGCTGGCCGTTCATCCACTGTAGCTTTTTCTCATCAAAGCTTGCGGACTTGGGGTTGATACGTTCCAACGTAAAGCAATCCACCATTTCCTTGATGGTCATGACTTCGCGGTCATCGCCCGGGTTCCAGCCAAGGAGGGCAAGGTAGTTCACGAGCGTCTCGGGCAGGTAGCCGAGGTCGCGGAAATCACCTACGGAGGCGGCACCCTTGCGCTTGGAGAGCTTACCGCCGTTCTTGTCGAGAATCACCGGCAGGTGGCACCACACGGGCGGCTGCCAGCCAAAAGCCTTGTACAACAGTTCGTGCTTCGGCGTGGAGCTGATCCATTCGTCGCCGCGGAGCACGTGCGTCGTACCCATCAGATGGTCGTCCACGACGCTTGCAAAGTGGTAAGTCGGGTAACCGTCGCGCTTGATGAGCACGAGGTCGTCCAGAAGTTCGTTCTGGTAGCTGATATGGCCGCGGATCATGTCGTCGAATTCGGTGACGCCCGTTTCGGGCACCTTGAAGCGGATTACAGCCTTTTCGCCGGCAGCAATGCGGGCTTCGGCCTCTTCGCGGGTAATATTACGGCAGTGGCGGTCGTAACCCGTGACCGGCACGTGAGTCTTTTCCTGTTCGGCACGGACTTCCTGCAGGCGTTCCTCGGTGCAGAAGCAGTAGTAGGCGCAGCCGGCATCCAAGAGCTTCTTGATTTCGCGGTGGTAGATGTCCAAACGTTCGCTCTGGAAGTACGGGCCGCAGTCGCCCTCGCAACCCGGACCTTCGTCCCACTGGAGGCCGAGCCACTTGAGGTCGCGCATCAGGTCGTGCAGGGCAGTCTCGTTATAGCGCTTGCGGTCGGTATCCTCGATACGCAGGTAGAACGTGCCACCCATGTGCTTGGCAAAAAAGTAGTTGTAAATAGCGGTACGCGCGCCGCCCACATGCAGGTAACCCGTGGGGCTCGGGGCAAAACGGACGCGGACAGGACGTGTTGCAGAATTTTCGCTCATATTTTCCTCTTAAAAAAATCCAAATACCCTGCGCAACACCGCGCAGGAGTTTTCCGTGTCAAAAAATAGCAATTTATGGAGTGAAGGCTATAAGGTTCTACGTATACAGCAGCCAAATTAGCGGGGCTGCAAAGCAGGCCAGTTCATGGACTGGTTCAGGTAGGTCGTAATGTTCCAGGCATCACCCCGGATAGAGCCCGAGAAGAAGAGTTCGTCAATGTTCCCATGGAAACCGCCAATCTGGAAATTCGCACCCTCGTAGCGCTCGCCGTCCCACGATTCACGGACACCCTTTATCGAAATCTTCTTCTTGTCTATGAACAACGTAGCATTCTCGCCACGGCGCTCAAACGCGATATACCTGAAATCGTTCCGACTAAACTGCACTTCGCCGCTCGCAAAGTACAGCCTGTAGCCTGCGGCGTCGGCGCTGTCCAAACTCGCATCCGTACTCGCCTCATGGTAGATGCTGAACACGAGTCCGCTATCCGGGTCATACTTCAGGTCGTACTGGCGATTGCCCTTGCTAAAGATAGTCGCACTAGAATCACCATCTATGCTGAGCCACACCGAGAACGCTATGTCGTCCTCGAACTTCCTGTTATAATCACTAACCTTGCTGCTGTCACTTGCGGCCGTTCCGTAATATGTAACGTAGGCGTTCTTGTTTGTAAGTACAAGCGAAGTACCGACTGCGCCACGATTCTCGAGAATTACGTCCTTTGCGCTACCCTCTCCAAAAGATTGCTCCGAAGCATCCGATAAGTCCGTGACGGGATCCATATGGAATACGCCGGTGTAGCGCCTGCTAGTCGGGAAAACGTCCTTCGCATACATCGGGTCCTTCGCCGTATTCATCGTAATTTCAATGGAATCACCCACGTTCAGGGAGTCCAAGCGCATCCAGATTACGCCTCCCCTATTGGCCCTGTCGAATATAGGCATCGCAATCGGCAGCTGTTTCGAACGCGAGCCATCAGCCGAAATGCGGGTAGCCTCCCAGCGCCCTGCAAGGTTCGAGAAACTCTCGTAACCGGGAGTGAGCGTATCCAGGCGCAATACCATCGGGATATCCGTCAGCACTGCGAGCGAATCCACGCCTTCGGGCAGGTCAATCGGGGCAACGAACGAGAACGAGAGCGACTCGCCCGCCTTCGTGTCCCTCTCGGGTTCAACAACCACGCTATCGAAGTAAATCGGCGCTTCCCCGTCCATCTCGACAACCAGGTCGAGCGTACCCGCAGGCAGGTCACCCATCACAATACGGCCATCGATAAGCCAGACCTCCCTGCTGATGGTAGAACCCACCACAGAAACAGTCACCTGTTCGTCCAAGAGCATGTCGGGCAAGAGCAGCGTCACGGAGCCCGTATCTAGCACGGTATCGCGGCGCGAGCCCATGTCGCTTGCCGTAAGCCCGCGCACCAGAAGCCTCTTCTTCGTGAAGCTGTGGTAAGCCTCTAGCGAGAACTCGCCTTCAGGCAGGGAATCAAACCTGTACTCGCCCTCGTTGTTCGTCACGGTCCAGAACGCATCGGGGAGTGTATCGCCCGCAACCGGGTTAAAGTCGCTCGGCACGCACATGATGTGCGCTGTCGGGGCGGCCCTACCGTCATCGAGCACCAGCACGTTCGCCAGTTCCGGCGAACCGGTCTCGGCACTGTTGCCCGCGACACTTTCGCCGTCAGAACACGCCGAAAGGAGCACCACTGCACACGCAATAGCGCCCCAGAACCACAAAACGGGCTTTCTCTGTCCTAAACTCATCTTCACCAATATAAATATAATTCCATAGCGTCCTTTTCGGGCATGCGCCAAAAAGTTGCCGTTGCCCGCAGACAACGCCTTTTTTCGCGAAAAAAACGTGTTTTTTTAGGGAAAATGCTACTTTTCGCCAATTCTAGATGTATATTGAGGGTATGCAAGCCCAGCCACAGCCCCTCAGACTATCAGAGATTACTATTTCGAACCTGCGTTCTATCCAGCGGCAGACATTCCCGCTCAGCGGAATCACTGCGCTTATCGGCTACAACAACGCGGGCAAGACCAACATTCTGATGGGCATCCGCTGGCTCCTTTCGAAGTTTTCACTCGACATCTCGTTCTTTGACGACCCGAACCAGCCCGTCGTGGTGGAAGGGTTCTTCGAGGGCATTTCGGAGACCGTGCTCAACAGGCTCGGCGAGGAGAAAGCGGCAGAAGTCACGCCGTTCCTCATCAACGGCTCGCTGCGCGTAAAGAAGATGCAACGCGTACCCGGCGAGGTTCCCGAGAACGTGGAGATGTGGGTGTTCGTGCCCCCCTGCCGCAAGTCGGAATACCACAAGGATTGGATTCGCTGCACCGATGCCTTTAGGCATGCATTCCGCAGGCTCTTCCCCGAACCCATCGCCATCTGGGACTTCGAGGGCAATCAGGCGTTCACAAAACTCCTGCACGAAATCTTCAAGCCGCTCGAAAGGCGATTCGGCGGGGAATTCAACGATATATTGAGCAAGTTCAGCGACATGCTGAGCCCGGGCGGCGAAAACCAGGCCGCCGAAATCCAGAGTTTTGACCGCGACGTGAACGAGAAGCTGAAGCCCCTGTTCCCGAGCGTGCGCGTGGAACTCGACATTCCCATACCGACCCTCGAGACCTTCCTGAAGAACGCGACCCTCAAGGTGATCGATGAGGACGACGGTTTCGAGCGCGACATCAACCGCATGGGAGCGGGTAGCCAGCGCGCCATCCAGATGGCACTCGTGCGCTACCTCGCCGAAATCAAGAAGCACCACAACAACCATTACCTGAGCCGCACCATGCTGCTCATCGACTCGCCGGAACTCTACCTGCACCCGCAGGCGGTGGAACTCATCCGCGTGGCGCTCAAGAACCTCTCGAACGAGGGCTACCAGGTGATATACGCGACGCATTCCGCGCAAATGGTCACAAGCGAGGACGTGAGTACCTCGCTACTCATCCGCAAGAACAAGGAACGCGGAACGTTCATGCGCAAGCGAATGGAAGATGCCGTGCACCAGGTTATCCAGGATGCACCAAGCCAGCTGCAGATGCTGTTCAGCCTATCGAACAGCAACGAGCTCCTGTTCGCCGACTACGTGCTTTTGACCGAGGGAAAAACAGAATGGCGAGTGTTGCCCGCGCTCTTCGAGCGCATTACCGGGCAGAGTTTCGCCCTCATCAAGTGTGCGCTTGTACGCCAGGGTGGCGTGAGCAATACCCGCAAGAGCATGCAGGTGCTGAACGCGATGGACATGCCCGTGCGCGCCATCGTGGACCTGGATTACGCCTTCACGACCGCGACCCGCGACGGATTCTTGGAGCCGAACGACCCCGACATAAGGTTCTGCACGAACCTGTTCCGCGAACTCGCGTTCCATAACCACCTGAGGCTCGTGAACGGCAGGCCCGTGAACAAGCACAGCAATATTTCGGCATCGAAGGCATACGCCATGATGGCGGCCATGCCCGAGGCGGAAGTGCCCATTAAGAGCATCCACATGAAGCTGCGCCAGCAGGGAATATGGGTGTGGACGAAGGGCGCCATCGAAGAGCACCTGGGGCTAGAGGCCAAGAACGAGAACGCCTGGAGCAGCTTTATCGAGCGGTGCAAGGGGCAGAACTTTATAAAGAACCTCCCCGACTATGCGGGCATCGAGGCGCTCTGCCAGTGGATTATTGACGGGAGTCGGGAAACCTAAACAGAAAGTCCCGATGTAACTGCTTGTCGCCGTACTTGTCCTCGGCGTCTTCCCTCAAATCATCGGCAGTGTAACCGCTAGAGATGCGCTGTAGCAATACGCTACGCGTTGATTCGTCGTAACTAAAATGGATACGGAAGGTGCGGTACGCAAGTACTCCTGTTCTTGCATTTTCATCGACCGTCAGGCGACGGCGCGTAGTATCGAACACGTCCTTCGAGAAGTTCCCGCGGGAAAGCTGCACCTGCGCGAAGCTTTCCAGGTCGAACTCGCTATGTTCAGCAATCCACCCGCTCTGTTTTGCGAACTCTTCGGTTAAGGTGACAGTCCACAAGTCGCCTTCCTGTTCCTCGACCCAGCCCGCCTTCGCATCCGGGAAGGCATCCGCCATCGGAATATACGGCTTGACGTCCAGTACCGGAGTGCCATTCAGCAGGTCGGCCTCATCTACATATAAAGTAAGACCATCAATTTTCAACAGGCGCACACAACTGAGCCCGATTGGGTTCGGGCGGTAAGGGCTCCTGCTGGCAAAGGTACCCACGCGGTCCTTCCCCTTGGGCGGTACCGGCGGGCGCGTCGTCGGGCGCCAGCCCTCGTTCTCGTGGAACTGGAATATGACCCAGATACGCTCGAAGCCTTCCAGGTCACGGAGCGCCATCTCGAAGTTCTGCCCCGCATTCAGTTCGATGCGGCCCGGATGCCCCGCGAACAGGCACCCCTGCCGGGGAGCGTCGTACTTATAGACGGCATCGCCATAGAATGTGCCTATCGGGGTGAACTGCATGGCAAGAAAAGTAGAAAATTTCTAAATTTGCACGCGATGAAAGACAAGGCAAAAAAACTGATTGAAAAGTACGAGGAACTGGAGTCGGAACTCGGGAATCCGGACGTTTTGGCAGACCAGGCCCGTTACAACAAGATTCACAAGCAGTACAAGGGAATCGAGAAGGCCGTCGCCAAGGCTAAGGAATACCTGCAGATGGTGAGTAACCTCGAGGAATGCAAGGCCGCGCTGGGAGACAGCGACCCCGAGATGGTCGCGATGGCCAAGGAAGAGATTTCCGACATCGAGAAGAAGCTGCCGGGCGTGACCGACGAACTGCAGATCTTGATGGTGCCGAAGGATCCGTGGGACTACCGCAATGCCACGCTCGAAATCCGTGGCGGTACCGGCGGCGACGAATCCGCACTCTTTGCAGGCGACCTTTTCCGCATGTACCAGGGCTACTGCAGCCGCATGGGCTGGAAGATGACCGTGCAGGACGCAAGCGAAGGCACCGTGGGTGGCTACAAGGAAATCCGCGTGTTTATCGAGGGCGACAGCGTGTATGGCACGCTCAAGTTCGAGAGCGGAGTGCACCGCGTGCAACGCGTGCCCGAAACCGAAGCGCAAGGGCGCGTGCATACCTCCGCGGCGACCGTCGCGATATTGCCCGAGGCAGAAGAAGTCGACGTGGAAATCCGCGAGGCCGACATCCACATGGATACCTACCGTTCTTCGGGTGCGGGCGGCCAGTACATCAACAAGACGGACTCCGCCGTGCGACTCACCCATATCCCGACAGGCGTGGTGGTGAGTTGCCAGACCGAACGTAGCCAGCTGCAGAACCGCCTGCACGCCATGGAAATGCTACGTTCCAAAATTCTTGACGCGGTCATCGCGAAGAAGGAACAGGAAGAGGCGGCAAGCCGTAAGGCCCTCGTGGGTACGGGCGACCGTAGCGCGAAAATCCGCACGTACAACTTCCCGCAGAACCGCGTGACCGACCACCGCATCGGCCTTACCTTGTACAACCTGGACAAGGTGATTACCGGTGACCTCGACGAAATTATCAACGGACTCCAGATGGCGAACGCCCAGGAAAAACTCGGGAAGTTCAACGCTTAAGGTGACCCATGCCGCAGATGACCGTTCTTGAAATTCTGAACCGCACAAAGGTATTCTTCGAGAAGAAGGGCGTCCCCGACGCGCGCCTCGATGCGGAATACATCATCAGCCATGGTCTCGGCATGAAAAACCGCATGGACCTGTACCTGAATTTCGAGAAACCGCTCTCGCCGGCCGAACTCGACACGCTCCGCCCACTGGTGGCGCGCCGCGCGAGCCGCGAACCGCTGCAGCACATCATCGGCGACACGAGTTTCCGCGGGCATATCATCAAGTGCGACACGCGCGCTCTGGTTCCGCGCCCCGAAACAGAAGAACTCGTCGACATGGCGAAGAAGTCGCTGGAAGGTATCGCCGCCCCCTTCATCGTTGAAGTGGGTACGGGCACAGGCGCGATTGCAATCGCCTGCGCCAAGGAAATCGAGGGGGCGAAGGTCCTCGCGACAGATATTTCTAACGATGCGCTCGCACTTGCACGCGAAAATGCGGAAGCGAACGGGCTCGGCACAGCCGCGACGGATACCGCCGCAGCGACGCTCATGTTTGCGCAGGGCGACCTGCTCGACGCGGTGACGGGCGACATCATTGCGAAGGTCGCAGGCGACGTTTCTGCAAAAATCAATTGCCTTATCGCGAACCTCCCCTACATTCCTGACAGCGAGAAGGGAAAGCTCCAGCCCGAAGTGGACAAGTTCGACCCGGAACTCGCCCTGTACGGCGGACCCGACGGGCTCACGCTCGTGCGCAAGATGCTCGCGCAGACCGAAGGCAAGCTGTGTGCGGGTGCATCAATCTTCCTGGAGATCGGGTCAGAACAGACCCCCATGCTCGAGGTGGAAGCCGATAAGTACCCCTGGCTGGAATTTACCGGTAGCCACAAGGACTACTGCGGAAACATCCGCTTTGTAAGCTACAAGGCTAAATAAGCCATTACATCCCGACAGAACAGCCGAGGGCGGAAAGCACGAAGGTTTCGCTTTCGCCCATGCGGTAGAACGGGAGCAGGGTCTCGTCATCGGCGATGGAGCCGTCGATGCCGCTCAACTGCAACTGTTCGCCTATACGCCGCTTGAACACGGAAAATCCCGAATCCCACGGGCTCCTTTCGGGAAGGCTGTACACCCGGGGAGTATTGCGAAACTTGTACTTTCTATCCATATTTTACCTCTTTTTCTCAAAGAAAAGCACACAAACGTTCAAGTGCCTCTCTGTGCAGTAAAATATAGGTAACAGGAATGTCATATTATGACATTCGCGACATTTTCACAAAAATTTTTATTCTATGACGGTGGCGACCACCTCGGCGTGCCCGACCTTGTCAAGCCCGATTTGTTTGCCGGCGGCGACACTCAGGTCCAGAATGCGCCCGTCCACGTAGGGTCCGCGGTCATTCACGCGCACGACCACGCTACTGCCGTTATCAACGCGCACCACCTTGAGCTTTGTCCCGAAGGGCAGGCTCTTATGTGCACACGTATAGTCATCCTGGTCAAAAATCTCGCCACTCGCAGTCTGCTTGCCATGGAATCCTGGCCCGTAGTAGCTCGCCTGGCCCTTGATCTTGAGGCCAATTTCGGCCTTCTCGCCCGAGGCGTACTGCTTTTCCGGGAACCGCACGTAGCCCTTGCGCGATGCAATCTTCGCGTTACCGGCGGCACAGCCCGAAAGCAGAACCGCGAGGCAGACAATCAGGCTAAAAAAGGCACGCACGTAAACTCCTACTCAAAATCGTACATGCTGTTGTACGTATTCTCAAGAACTTCGTCTTCCTTACTCTTGACTTCGGCCTGCTTCTCCTCGGGCTTCTTCGCGAGCGACTCGTAATACTGCGCAGACAGTTTATCGATATGCTCCATGCTCTGTGCCACACGCTTGCGCAGGCGTTCCAGGTCCATATCGGAAAGCTTGAGACGCGTATTCAGCACGCTCGCCGCCTGCTGGCCCCAGCGCGTACGGCTATGCTTGTCGCGCAGCACCCTGTAAACAGCGGCTGCGCTGTCAAGGCGTTCGGGGTTCATCTGGAAGTATATTGCCTTCATGTAGAGCGCCTGTATGCCAGCTTCTGTCTCGGGGTACTGATGGTACAGGCTATCAAACACATAGAACGCCGTCGCGTATGCGGTATCCACCTGGTCCATCTGGTCCAGCGGCATCTCGGAGGCAACCGTCCAGAGGCTTTCCGCACGCATGTACATCTCGCGTGCTTCGTCGTCAGGTGTCTTCATCGTCACCTTCATGCCCAGGTTCACCTGCGCCTGCTTCGCGTACTCCGTATTCGGGAACTTCTCGATGACTTCCTTGTAGAGTTCCTCGGCCGTATCCTCGTCACCCTTGAACTCGTCATAGATGAACGCCCTCGCATACGAAGCTCGCAGCACCTTCGCGGAATCGTCCGTACTCTCGATAATGCTTGTCAGGCGTGCAATGGCGCTATCCACTTCCGAAAGCTTGAAGAGGAACAGTTCCGCAATCTGGAATTCCGTACCGAAGAATCGGTCCATGTTCGGGATGGAATCCTTCTTCATCTCGTCACTCTGACCACGCAGCGCAAGCAACCTGCGCAAGGCATCACGCCTTTCACGACTCTTCTTCGCCCATTCCGAAATGCTCCTCGAGACAAAGCTGCTGTCGTAGTAGATGATTGCCTTCTCATAGTCGAGCGTCTTATTCTGCTCGTAGTCGCCCAGGTTGTAGTAACTGCGCGACGCGAACTGCGACTTGGGATATTCCGTATTCACCTTCTGGAAAATCACGAACGCATCCGGGTAGCGGTCTCCCATCAAGGTCGCCTCGCCAATGCGCACCAGGTATTCCGCCTTCTTGGATTCATACTCGGGATTCTTGTAGAGTTCCTTGTACTCGTCGGCGCCCTTCAGGTATTCCTTCTTGTTGATGAGGCATTCCGCCGCCTGCTCGCCCGCAGTCTGGCGCTCACGCACGTTCAGGAGTTCAATTTCCTTGGCCTTGTAGTGCTCGCGCGACTTGTCCCAGTTTTCCTTCTTAAAATAAAGACCCGCCAGGCGGAAATGCGCCTTGCCCTTCATGAAGGGTGTGCCCGCGGTATCGGCAAGCACGGCCTCCAGGGCCTCGATGGCCTGGTCCGGGTGTTCGGACTGTTCATCCAGCAGCGAAAGCAGGTTCAATCCCTGGAAGTAGTAAGGGTGATTCTTATCGGCAATGACCGGCTCGAGAGCAAAACGGCTGATATTATATTCAAGATTCTTGTAAAGGCAGTAGGCACGCTGGTATTCCACAGTACGCATGGAATCGTGATCGGCAAAGTAACGCTCGAACTCGTCGTACTTGATAATCGCCTTGCCCCATTCTCCCTTGTGACGGAAGGATTCACCGATAAGGAACACCGCCTCGGCGGTACGCTTCTTGTTCTTGGGGAAGCGCTCGAGCACGCGGGAACCCTTCTCGATGACCTTGTCGTACTTCATGCGCTCTTCGGTAGAGGGCGTAGAAGATTCCGCATCGGGCACGCTGTCGAGACGTGCGGTACGCATCTCGCCCGCCTCGTCGTACAGGCGTTCCGCATTGAACATGTGGTTCAGGTACGCACAGCAGGTGCAGCCCTCGAACAGGAAGGCAGCACAGACAAGCAGAGCATACGCCATGTAGCGGGTGCGGAACATGGGAATAAAGATACAAAAAAGTAGGGAACGGGAAACAGACCCGAGTAGGGAAATGCAAGGCATGGCGTGTGAAATTAATCATTTCACATCACACATTCCACATTACACATTTTACTCTAGAATTCTTTCAGGTACGGGATATAGTCGCAGAGCTTGAGTCCCGGCGGGAGCGCAGTCTTGTCGAAACGGACCATACGGACTTCGGCAGGCTTGCCCACCACGCGGGCGAGAATCTCGAAGTTGTCCTGTGTTTCCCAGACGGCGGCATCGAGGACGGTGCTATCGCCGCAATCGGTTTCACCGGTGCTACTCCCGATACCGGAAATACGCGAGTTCTGCTTCAGGAGGCGAGTGAACACCTCGGGCGCCATACCCATGTGGTTCGACTTCGCAGAAGAATCGAACACCACCACATGCACCTCGCGGAAATGGTTGAGCGAGTCGAACACGATGGTATAGGTATGCTTGTAGGGAGCCTCGTAGAAGGATTCCTGCCACACGTTGGTACGGATAGGCCTGAAGTTCCCGATGGCATACTTCTTGAAGAATTCACCCGGAGTAGCGCCATAGCGGACAAGGTAATGCCCAAGCATCGTCGTGAAGTCGTGCTCCTTCGTGGGGAGGTTTGCACCCTTGATGCTATCGAGGGCACGGTTCAGGTTTGCGGCAAGCCCGTCTGCAGCAGAGACAGGCGCGGGCTTCGTGACATTCGCTTCCTGAATACGCAGGCGGATATCCGGATACTCGGGATCTGCCTTGAGGATTTCCTGGAACTGCGTGCGGGCACGGTCGAATTCACGCCCCTTCAGGTAGGCAAGCCCGAGTGCCTCGCGCAGCGGGAGGTTCTCGGGGTAGCGATCCACGAGCGGCAACAGGATATCTACCGCCATCTGGGCGCGGTCACGCGGAGTGAGATTCACCGCAGAGCCTGTGCCCGGCGGGGACTTTTCACCGAGGGTGGCCTGAGCCTCGGACGCCCTGCGGTAATTCGGGTTGAACGCGAGCATGCGCTGGTAAATCTTGTCGGCGGCATCAAAGTGCCCGCGGTATTCGGCAAGGTAGCCCTGCAGCAAATGAAGTTCCATGTTCACCGGGAACTGTGTGAGCGCATATTCCACGAGGGCAGAGCAACTGTCGAGCAGGCCCTGGTCGTGATAGAGGCGTGCCAGAACCTCGTAGGCACGCGGGTCGGCGCCCGAAGAAAGGCTTATCGCCGTGCGGCCTTCACCAGATGCCTGCGCCAGCCTGCCTTCCTTGAGCAGGAGCCTTGCAAGCCACAGGCGTGCATCGTAAAGTGCAGGGGCTTTCTCCACCGCAACCTGCGCAAGCTGCATGGCAAGCGTCGGGTTCGACAGGCGATAGGCAAGCCTACTCTCTATATAGCGTGCAGCACCGCCATTCATGAATCTGGTCTGGAGCAAGTCAGCAAACTGCTTCATGCGGAGGTCTTCGCGGTCAGAGAGCGAGTCCATTTCGAACAAAGTATTAAGTTCTTCCCACTGGACACGCAGCACGTCCGGGTAGATCATGATGATGGCTTCAAAAATCTCAATGGCCGCCGGGTAATTGCCCCCGCGGGAAAGTTCCACCGCACGTCGCAGTTCGGCCTGCGTCTGCACCGGGAGCGAAGACAATCCCATATCGAGATCCGGCGTATCGCCACGCACGACCATGGTGCCTGCAGGGAGCCCGAACGGCACGGCCTCAACCGAGACACGCGACGGGCCAAATTCCTCATAAAGCTTAAAGCCGCCCAAAGCAAGGAGGGCTCCACAGCAAACTGCCAGGAACCAGTATGCAGCCTTGCGAGCCGATGCCGACGACTTAGACATTAAAGCTCCAGGAAGTCAGCGAGTTTTTCTTTGTGTTCCTTGCTCTTCTGCAGACGACGCAAGGTCTTGTTCTTGATCTGGCGGACGCGTTCGCGCGAGAGGCGCAGGTCCTCACCAATATCCTTGAGGGTCGTATCTTCCACGGTATCGAGCCCGTAGAACATGCGCAAAATTTCTTCTTCACGGCGCGGGAGCGAGGCGAGCGTTTCCTGAATGAGTTTCTTACGCTCTTCCTTCTCCATATCGTCGTCCTGGTTGCCGTCAGAGCCGAGCACATCCATGAGCGTACTCACCGAGTCGGCACTGCCACCGCCCACATCGTCACCGATAGGCGCATCGAGCGAGATATCGACAATCTTTTCCATCACCTCGACGATATCCTTCTCGAACGGGGCGAATTCTTCCATGGAAATAGTCTTGTCGTAGTCACCGCCGTTGAGCATGAGAGCCCTCTTGAAGCGGTTCACCAGTGCAAGCTTGTTGGGTGGAATGCGGACCGAGCCCACCTGTTCAAACAGCGCCTTCTGGATAGACTGACGAATCCACCACACGGCGTAACTGATGAACTTCACGTCCTTTTCCATGTCGAAGCGCTTGGCCGCCTTGAAAAGGCCGAGGTTGCCTTCGTTGATGAGGTCGAGCAGTGCAAGGCCACGGCCCTGGTACTTACGGGCGACGCTGACCACGAAGCGCAGGTTACCGCGAATAAGCCGCTGCAATGCGGACTTGCGGATTTCCTCACTCTCATCGGACCTGATAATCGTCAACAAGGCCATCTCCTCCTGCGGGGAGAGGGTCGGGTAGCGATTCAAGTCGCGAAAGTAAAGCGCTTCGTTAAAATCACTCATAAACTTTACACCTATCTAATCATCCAAAACCTTTCGGTCAAACAAATATGGTTTTTTACGCGTTTTTCGTCAATTCTCTCAATTTATCGTAAGGGTAAATTCCCGAGTTGTGACCATCACTGAAGGTTAGCCCCGCAGCATAGCGACCGATGGATTGCACCCTCTCTAACTTTATATCGTCAGGAACGGTGGAATCGTCAAGCAATTTTTCGCCGGTATGTTCATCGACACAGAGGGCACAGGGGCATGCAAGGCGAAGTTCACGTACCGAGCATGCACCGCGCGTACCGTCGTTCCACTCGAACCCGAGCCTACCGTCCTTGGTACGGAAAACTTTCTTGGGCTGGATCATACTTCCTCCTCCGGCAGTTCCGCGAATTCGTAGTTGAAGTTCTTGAGCACACCGTCACCTTCGGTCTTGAATACCGAGAGCGTGCGCACCATGGCATCGGCAGCCTGTAGGAACGCCTTCGCCGACTCAGAGTTCGGGTACCGGAGCACGGCCGGAGTCCCCTCGTCGCCGCAATCGGCAACCGCAGGTTCAAGAGGTACCTTCGCGATAAGGGGGACGCCCCAGCTTTTCGCGATGCGGTCGCCGCCACCCTGGCGGAAAATGTTGTGGTGCTTGCCGCACTGGTCGCAGATGAAGTAACTCATGTTCTCGACGACGCCCACCACGGGTACGCCCACGCTATCGAACATGGCGATCCCCTTGCGGCAGTCGGCGAGAGCCACCTCCTGCGGGGTCGTCACCACCACGGCACCCGCCATCGGGCAGTTCTGCGTGAGGGTGAGCTGTATGTCGCCCGTTCCGGGAGGGAAGTCCACCAGCAGATAATCAAGCTTGCCCCACCGCACGTGGTGGATAAAGTGCTGGATCATCTGCGAGACCATCGGTCCACGCCAGATGGTCGCCTTGTCGCTATCGGCGAACATGCACATGCTCACGATGCTGATGCCACCCTTCGCCTCGACAGGCGCAATCGTATTGTCGTCAAAGACCTCGGGAGCCTTGTCGATGCCGAACATCAGGCCCATGCTCGGGCCGTAAATGTCGGCGTCGAGGATACCCACGCGGGCACCCGAGAGGCTGAGCGCCATGGCGAGGTTCGCCGTCACGGT
>JAGAAW010000037.1 GCA_017615055.1 Fibrobacter sp. | reverse complement strand
GGACATGACCGCCACCTCCATGATCATCCAGATTACCGGAAACAGCATGAAGGTCGACACGCTCAAGAGCCTGTTGCAGAAGTTCGAAATCGTCGAATACATCCGCACGGGCAAGGTCATCATGCTCCGCGGCGAAGACAAAACGTAAGCCCCCCCCCCGTATATGCAACGGCCCCCGGTAAAACGGGGGCTTTTTTCGTGCTTTTACATTTTTTAACGGCACATTTTGGGCAAAATCACTTATATTTATGTTACGAAGAGGAGGAGATAATGAAAATCGAAAAAAGAAAAGTTTCCCAAAGCAAGCCACTGTCAACAGCAACCAAGAGCGCCATTGCCGCAACTCTCGGTATGGCAGCAGCATTTACATTGAACGCCTGCGATGACAGTTCTTCGCCAACCTCCGGCCAGGTTGTCGAACCCATTGACAGCAGTTCGTCCGAAGAAAACCATGAGCCCCTAGGCGGAGACGCTGCCCCCGAAGACGTCATTCCTCCTGATTCCGCAAACTCGTCAGAGGCGACAACCACTTCTAGCGAAACGGTCGTTCCTGAATCTTCAAGCGAAACGACTCTGGAAAGTTCTAGTCAAGCCGAACCACCCGCCAGCAGTTCCAGCCAGGTGGCCGTAGATATCCCTCAAAGCCACGAGACATTTAGCAGTTCTGTTCTGGAAGCCCTTTCTTCCGCTGCCGAAAGTTCATCGAGCCAGAAGCAGCCTACTATCGAAGAATTATGCGACGGAACTCCTGGAGGCACTACCGTAGAATACAACAGTCTTTTGTATGTCTGTCCCGATCATAATGGACCGGGAATGCTCGCCAGCATGGTCACGACCTTTGAAAGGACGGATTTGGACGTGTAATTTTTTTTAGGGAGTGTGGTAATGAAAATCGAAAAAAGGAAAATTTCTGGAGGCAAACCGCTTTCCGCTACGGCCAAGAGCGCTATCGCGGCAACACTCGGCATGGCGGCAGCTTTCACGCTGAACGCCTGCGACGACAGTTCGTCGGCAAAAGACGACAACGCCGGACCCGGACCTCTCGGGGGAATTGTCGCGCCTGATGAATATAGAGGGGACCCCGAATCGTCAAGCGAGGCGGCCTCCCCTGCAAGTTCAAGCGAAACAGCTGAACCCGAAACATCCAGCGAGACGGTTTCACCCGCAAGCAGTTCCAGCAAGACCGTCGATATTCCACTGAGCCAGGAACCCGTCAGCAGTTCCCTTATGGACGCCATTTCGTCTGCTCTGGAATCGAGCAGTTCCGAAGCTGCACCGACAAGCTCAACAATTGCGCCCGAAAGTTCTGCAATTACGCCGACAAGTTCAGAAACCGTTCCCACAAGTTCAGCTATCGCACCGGAATCCTCCAGCGAGACCGTCCAGCCGGGATCATCGTCCGTCACACCGGCTAGTTCGTCCAGTATTAACGGCTGGGGCGATCCTGTCGTTAATCCCTGCGAAGGCGTACCGGCCGGCACCGAGGTAGAATATGGAGGACGGCTTTATCTTTGCCCCAATAGCAGCAGTTCTGGCGGCGGAATGATGTTCAGCATGATATCCACCTTTGAAAGGACGGACGTGGAAGTTTAAAGGAGCGTGGCAATGAAAATCGAAAAGAGGAAAATCTCTGGAGAAAAGAAGCTTTCCGTCGCAACCAAGAGCTCCATTGCGGCAGCGCTAGGCATGGCGGCGGCATTCGCGCTGAGCGCCTGTGACGACTCCGCTTCGGCAGGTTCCGAGGAACCATTGGGCGGCGACATGCCCCCCGATCAAATCATCCCTCCCGAATCTTCTGACTCGCAAATGGCTAGCAGTTCCAGCGAAGCGGTCTCTCCCACAAACTCAAGCGAAACTGCCGGCCCCGAAACGTCCAGCGAGACGGTTACGCCCAGCAGTTCGAGCAAGATTGTCGATATCCCGCTGAGCCAGGAACCCGTCAGCAGTTCCGTCGCCGAAGCCATATCTTCCCTTATGGAATCGAGCAGTTCGGTGGCCGCTCCCTCAAGTTCCGAAGCTGCACCCGCAAGTTCCGAGACAGTCCCGACGAGTTCTGCCGTCGCACCGGAATCCTCCAGCAATGTCGTTTCGCCGTCAAGTTCATCGCGTAACGGATGGACCGATTGGCCGGATCCCTCCAGTTCATCGGTAAACCTCGAAGAAGGCTGCGGTGACAACGACCCATACTGCATCAACTACGAATTCTGCCAAGGAAGGTCCGGTTGCATGGCAGGCAGCATGGTCACCACCTTCGAGCGCGACGACATCACGGGATGAACCTGATTCTATGCCTTACGGAACAGTGCAACCTGCGCTGTTCCTACTGCTATTACAAGGAAACGCAGGATGCCCGCCATGCGGTCATGGACGACGCGACCCTCGAGCAGGCCATCCGCACAGGCCTTGAACGCACACTCGCCTTCGGGCAAAAACAACTGGTCGTTTCGTTCTTCGGCGGAGAACCGCTTTTGCGCAAAGGCGCCATCTACAACGCCGTCGGGTTTGCAAGGGGAATAGTCGCCGAGGCCATAGAGCAGGGGCGCGCCAGTCGCGACTTCTGTCTCAACTTTGTGGTCAACACGAACGGGACGCTTTTCGATGACGAATTCCTGGACCTGTGCGAGAGGGAAAAGTTCACCATCTTCCTTTCGCTCGACGGGCCCGAACACCACCAGGATATCGCGCGCCGCACCATAAACGGCACCGGCAGTTTCAAGGATATCGAAAGGAATATTCCGAGGCTTATAAAACTCGGGGCGACCGCCCTCAGCACCATCACGCGGGCACATGTAAGCACGATTGCCGAAAGCATCAAGTGGCTGCACTCGCAAGGATTCCGGAGCGTCGCTACCGCCGTAGACTTCGACGGCAAGTGGACCGGAGACGACTTCGAGAGGCTTGCCGAACAATACCGAGAGATGGCGCAGTACTGGCTAGAATGCCGCAAGGCTGGCGACAAGTTCTTCCTCGGGACCATTCAGGACAAGGTAAAGCTACTGCTTTCAGGCAAGCGGCTCCGGCAATATTCCTGCCACGTATACGACGGCAACATCGGGGTGGCGACCAACGGGAACATTTTCCCCTGCTCGCGATTCATTACCAGCAAGGCGAACGCGCCGTACCTGCAAGGGAACGTTTTTACCGGCTTTGACGAAATCGCCTGTAACGAGGTGCGCGAGTTTCTCGCCCGCGACAAGGCCGAATGCGAAGGCTGCGACATCCGGTACCGCTGCAGCATGCACGAATGCGCCTGCACGTCGTTCTACACCACCGGGCGGCTCGAAGGCGTATCTGCCGAGGTCTGCACGCACGAGAGAATGCTTGCCGAGATTTGTTACTCTGCTATTGAAAATAGCAGAGTAACTTGACTACTGCGGCTCGCAAATGCCCGCGCAAGCGCGGTCGCCCGCTCGCCTTGCGAGTCAATGTGATTCCGCTATTGGTGAAAGCTCTCGAACGAAGTGAATGTGCGAGCGTGCAAAATAACGCTCGAAGCAAACTCTATTATCGAAGTTATTTTAAAACCCTAACACGGCTTCGGAGATTTCGTTCGCTTCGTCAGAGTAGTCGTCGACGAAATCCGCAGAGAACTCACCCCAGCCCTCCGTCTCGCCGCAACCTACCCCAACATCCATCGACGACCACTTGAACACGCCGTACACGCGCTCGTAGCGTTCCATAAGTTCCGTGAAAAAATCTTCTGGGAAATCGCCTTCGACAAAGACCGAGCCGTCCATCGCCAAAAGTTCCTCTTCGGGAAGTTCCTCGAAACGGCACTCATATTCATCCGTCATCACGTCGTTGACAGTATACCAGTCGCCCGTATCTTCGCAGGGCAGGTCCGCTTCCGGGAATTGAGCCAGAACGTCTTCCCAAATCTGGGCAAGTTCCGCCCTCGTCCCGATAAAGCGCATCAAGAATCTCGTTTCCATACAGCCTCCAACCTCAAGGGCAGTACACCCTTCTCCCTTGCAGTGTAGTTACTTCTTGTCTTGAGGCGCCAGTCGCTCGACAATGCGGAACAAGTCGTTGTAAATATCCAAAAAGTCTTCCACCCAAATCGGGTCGCGTTCGCCCACCACCTGGAAAGTTTCCTCAAGCGTATGGCGTGCATTGTACGGGCCCACAAGCGTACCGGCGGGCTGCACGAACGAACCGTGGCGGTAATCGCTAGAGGCAAGGCGCGCCCTGTAAGAACGGCGGAGTCGCGCAATCAATGCACTGCGAAGCGAAAGCAATTCCTCGTGGGCTTCGTGCAACTTGGATTCCGCAATCATCTTCTCGACAAGGTCTATGCGGCGCAAAATCAGGTCGCGCTCAGTCGAAGGTACAAGCATCTTCTTCTTGGCAAGAGTATCGCGAACCTGCGAAACGATTTGCCTGAGCATATCCGCGTTCCAGAAAACAATGGGCGTAGCTTCGCTTGCCGCATCTTTCGCTTCGGGAGGCATATGCGTTTCCGTCCAGCGCGCAAGTTTGTCCAGGACCATTCCCGCTTCGGGCGCCCTATCGATGGCAACGTAATCCTCGGCGCGTTCCAAAAGCGTTTCGGCATAGACCATGCGCCAATGCGGAAGAGTTCCAGACTTGCGTATGGAATCTATCGTGCGGCGTACGGATTCTATGCGTTCCTGCATCAGTGCTTGTTCTCCAGTCTAAGCGGGGTCACGCCTATTTCCACGCGGCGATTCAAGCGGCGGTGTTCTTCGGTGTCGTTGGGGTACTTGGGCTGGAACTCGCCGAAACCCGCAGCAAAAATACGGTCAGAAGGGAAACCTTCCTTGATAAGCATCTTCACCACATTCACGGCACGTTCAGTCGAAAGATTCCAGTTCGTGTAGGTGGTAGAACCGCTGAAGGGAATATCGTCGGTAAAGCCGCTCACCATAATCACGTCACCCGTATCGAGCGCATCGAGCAAGCCCTTGCTGATACCCTTGATAACGCCCTCGCCTTCCGTGGTGAGCTTGGCGCCGTTCGTCGGGAAAAGGAAAGAAGCCTGAATCTGGATCTTGCCGTCTTCGAGCGCGATAAGCCCCGCCTCGATGGAGGTCTGCAGGCTCTTCGCCAAGAGCGCGTTTCGTTCGGCGGCAATCTTGCGCATTTCTTCCTGGCAGCTCAAGACCTCTTCCTCGGTTCGCGTAAGGTCTTCGGCCTTCTGCTCCTTCAAGGTCGCCATGGCGACAAACGCCAGTATGAACAGCGAAACGAGGGCTATACCCAAGTCGGTATAGGCCATCCACGGATTGCTGCCTTCTTCGCGACGTAAACGCATAGGCTAGCCCTCTGCCTTCGGGGCCGACTGCTGCGCGACGGCGGCACGCTGGGTCTGTTCCAGCACTTCCAGAAGGATTTCCTGCGTCTTGACCGCGTTTTCCATAAGCACTTCGCTTGCACGTTCGTGGAAAGCTTCGAGCGACTGGTTGAGGCGTTCCACGAAGTTTTCCTCGTCGTCGTGTTCGGAAGTATCGCCGCTGAGCTTTTCGAGAATGGTCTCGAGAGCGCTGCGCAGCATTTCGAGGTTCGCGCTGAGTTCGCTCTGGTTCACGCGCATGAGTTCGGCAGTCTGCACCAGGTTTCCGCCCAGGGCATCCGTCGCTTCCTTCTCCTTGACCACGCGGTTGTCGATGCTTTCGGTAAGGGCCTTCTGGGCCTCGAGCAGCACGGCAGACGTATCGGAGAGTTTCTGGAACGCGCCAAGAATATCGTTCGAGAGCGTCGAGAGCTTTTCGGCGACGGACTGCGAGAGTTCCGCAGAGCCCGCCTGAGCCTTCTCGGCAACCTGCAGGGCCACGTTCTTGAGCGTCTCGAGTCCCTGTTTCTGGCTTTCGACATTCGCGCTCGTTTCGGCGGCAAGGTTGTCCATGAAAGCCTTCCACTGTTCGCCCGACTGCTTGACCTGTTCGGCAACAGCGGCAGCGACGTTCTTCGTCGTGCCTTCCATCGATTTTTCGGTAGCGGAAGCGACACCATCGAGCCCGGCCTTCACACCAGAAGAAATAGCGTTCAACTTTTCATCAAGTTTTCCCGAAATGGATTCTACAGAGGCCGAAAGAGCCTTGATATTCTGTTCCATCGGAGTAAATGCATCGGAAAGAGCGGAACTCACCGAAGGAGCGAGCCCTGCGAGAGCCTTGTTCACATCGTCTAAAACCGTAGCGAGGCTCTTTTCCACAGAAGCGGCGACTTCAGAAAGATTCTTCTCGACAGCATCGAACAGACGGCCAAGTTCATCCTTGCTCTTCTCGTTCTCGCCAGCAGATTCTCCCTGCATGTTAAGCGTAAGATTGTCAAGACGTGCCACGAAGGCATCGCGGTGCGAAAGGAACAATCCACGAGAAGCACCCAGCACAAGGGCGGCAAACAAGCCGCAAAGGCTCGTGCCGAAAATTCCCTTCATGTTGCCGAACAGCACCTGGATGGTATCGAGCGTTCCCTGCGTAGAAGAATTGTCGATTGCCACGCCGGCCGTCGCGACAGAATACATAAGGCCAAAGAACGTACCCATAAGGCCGAGCAAGATAACCGCACCACCCGAACTACGCGGGGAGGGAACCGTAGAATTATTCGAAAGGACCTCGAAGGCAATCGCAGAATCGAGACGCACGCCCTTGCCCATCAACTCGCGAGCCTGATTCAAGCGCTTTGCCACAATCCCGTCACCGGACACCGAGAAGGTATGGCGACTTTCGCACGATTCAACAAGGCTTTCTTCTTCGGCAATGCGTCTGAGGCTTAAAAGCAGCCTGAACTGGTCTATGATGAACACGGCGAAAATTGCCGCCATGATTATCCAGCCGAAGAGCGGGGCACCGAAGTAGAGGGCGCCCGCAACCAGTACGAGCAAGCCAACAACGGTAAGAACCAGAATCGAGTTGTATGCGTTCTTCATTTTTATCCTTAGTTTTTAGCCTCGGCCGAGGCCGTTGTTTCAAACAAGTTCAACTGACCGCGAGAGAACCCGCGGAGAAATACAGACCACTTGCTGTGGTACCATTCAATCACATGGAGCGTAAGTTCACGGGCATAGTCGCAAAAATCGTCGGTAAACGCGAGGAAGCCGTTCTCGTAGGCATAGTGCGGGTTCCAAAAACGCCCCACATTCCTCGCACAAGATGCCGCCGTGCGGTAATAGTGCGCAGGCATCCTGGTGTTGAAGGCAGCCGCAAAGCGTTTCTTGGCAAGCGTGTTCAGCGAGCTGCGGAGCGAAACGACCATCGCGTTTTCCTTGTCGCGAAGCGAAGACTCCAGGCAGGGCAAAAGCTTGGAGACCGCATCCACGGCGCTTTCGCTGTGCCAATACTTGCAAAGTTTTTCCTGGAGTTGCATCACGCGGCCATGCATGCGCACGAACAGCGGTTCGGCATCGCTCACCAGCAAATGGATTGTCGCAGAATAGAACGCGTTCACATCTTGCTTGTTGTTCTTCACGGTAAGCGCCCAGCCCTTCTCTTCGTCGTGCGTGAGGAAGTCGCCCCCCTCGAGCAACAGGCGCAACACCTCGTCCGTCGAAAAGCGCTGCATCCACTTCGCGCGGAACTCGTCGTAAAGCTTGTTCGCATCGGCAATGATCTGCGGGAAACTCGCATCGGCAAGCTTCCAGGCGGTTTCGCTGTATGAAATCTGTTCCGAATTGCCGACAGAGGGGTCAAGATTGTTGAGCATCGCATCCAGGTGCTCAAAGAGCGCGATGGACCACGTGACCATCATGGACTGCGAAAGGTCCGCCACCATAGACGACCTGTTCGGGCAGGCATTCAGGCGAATGCTTGCCCCAGTCATCTTGCGTATGGATCGACGGAAAGTTTCTTCCACTTCTACCCCTTAGAACCCTGTTTCAATGCGATGCCAAACGCTCCGGCTTACGCGCTTGCCGCTGCCTGCCATCTCGTCGGATTCCTTGCGGACATCCGATTCAAGGTTTCCCTTGATGGCAGAAATATCGCCATTATAGTTACCACCGGCCTCAAGATAGAGCCCGTAGACATTCTCGGAAATCTTGGTGTCGGCAGAGATGACCTTGCCGGCGCGCACAGACAGTGCAAAGCGGTTACGCACGAAGTCGCAACGCGCAAGGAATACCTCGGGAACGTCATCGACCCACAGGCCATAGTAGTTGTTCACGAAATTCACATTCTCGAAAATGCCGCGGGAACGGAACACCGTATTGCGGAAGGCATTCTGGACAACGAAGTTCTTGACCTCGAAGGGGCGGCTCGTAGACACGAAATGCATGCCGTTCCAACTCCCGCTGGAATCTGCGCTGCGGAACACGACCGGCTTGGCCTCCGTCCCCAAAATGTGGATGGAACCGCGCAGAGTAAGCTTTGCATATTCGCCCATGAGGACGGTAACGCCAGGTTCAACAAACAGCGTATCGGAAGCGGAAACCACGACCCCCTGTTCAAGAATGTAGGGGCTGTCCTTCTCCGTCAGGCGAATATTGCCATTTTCCGGATGCGGGAACGGCATCTCGCTCGCAAGGACCGCCACTGCAAGCAGGAGCGACCCGCAAATAGCCTGTGTCAAACCGCGAGAAAACATTAGAATTCACTCCGCAACTTGATTTTCTGAAGCACATGCATGTTGGGAATCACACTGCCGGCGACAATATCGTTCACATTCACGTGGCCCGTCAGGTCCAGGTTCACCGACGAAATTACGCCGTGCGTCATGTCGAACAGGATAGAACCTTCACCCACAATAAAGTCCTTGCTTTCCATCTGCACATTGGCGGTGGAATCGACCACTTCCTTATACTTCACATTCATCTTGATCTTCGCCATGCGGACGCCATCGTGCAGGTAAACCTCTTCAAGAGTGAACGACTTGTATACCGTCGTCGTCTTGCCATTTTCGGGAATTTCGACCGGACGTTCCCATTTCTCGCCCACCTTCACCGGATTGCCCGGAAGAATCGGCTGAACCTTCATGAACAGCTTGAGCAGGTTCAGTTCCTCGGTACCCGGCTGCAGGGCGACATCTTCCACAGCAGGTTCGCTGACCGAGCCATCGGGAGCCATCTTGTACTGGAAGTGCTGCGTCAGGAGGTACTTTTCGATGTAGAGGTAGTCCTCGACCGTACGCTTGTCGCTCTTGTAGTCCACCGAGTCAATCTTCATCTCAAAACGGCCCAAACCGTTGTCGTAGGCGACCAGTTCCGAAAGCGTGGCCTGCACCCTGAGGTGGGTTTCCATGGCTTCGGGAACAGTGACCCCGGAATCGCTCGGGAGCATGGCATCGATCGAAGATTCCAGGAAATATTTTTGAACGGGAGCACTCTGGGTGTCGAATGCCAGGGAAACGTCGTTGCTATCGCAAGAACACAGGAAAATGAGCGCGGCAGATGCGGCGCAAAACTTGGTAAAATTCATACTTGAAATTTAAGTAAAAAGAACGGAAACGGGCAGGAAAAAACGGCTTTTTACGGCAAAAAACTAGGATTTTGCACCCGAGTCGCCCTTTTCCAGTCGCATCCGCTGAAAGAACGCCTTCAGGAGCCCGAGGCACTCGTCGGCCAGGAGTCCGCCCACCACTTCGACCTCACGCTTGAGGGCGTTATTCGAGATGACGTCGATGGTCGTGCCGCAACCGCCGAAGCGGGTGTCGGGCGAGCCATAAACTACACGGGATATACGGCTATTGAGGATGGCGCCGGCACACATGGGGCATGGTTCGAGCGTTACATACAAAGTACAACCATCCAGGCGCCAATTTTCAAGCTTGCCGGCAGCAGTCCCGATGGCCAAAATTTCGGCATGGGCGGTGGCGTCCTTGAGCATTTCAATTTGGTTGTGGCCCTTGCCAATGACCACGCCGTCTTTGACAATGACACAGCCGATAGGGATTTCCTTCTCATCGAAGGCCTTCTGCGCCTCGCGGAGCGCCATGCGCATGAATTTTTCGTCGTCGGCAGTGAAACTCACAGGCCTCTCCCGTAAGCGCAGTAGGAGTCTTCTTGCATGAAGTCGCCGTCGTGGTAATAGGCGGCACGGGCACGGCAACCGCCGCAGCGGTCATTGAACTTGCACTTGCCGCAGGCACCGGCGTAGGCCTTGGTGCGGAGCTTCTTGAACACCTCGGCGTTCGCCCAGATTTCGTCGAAAGGCGTGTCGTGAACGTCGCCCGCCTCTTCCATCATGTAGGCGCAGGGGCGCACCTTCCCTATCGGGCTCACGATGCAGTAGTCGAGACCGGCGAGGCATCCGCGGCTGTAACGCGTCTTGATGTCCAGCTGGTCGGCGATGCGCAGGAACTGCGGGGCGCAGGTGGGCTTTACAGGGATACCGAGCGTACGGCTCTTTTCCATGATCTTGCGAAGCAGGCCCTCGTATTCGGCGACGCGCAGAGCGTGACCTTCAATCT